>CAZPZW010000001.1:0-123071 GCA_964591165.1 uncultured Thermoanaerobaculia bacterium
ACGAGAACGTCCGCGGCTCCGACGTCTACATCGTGCAGCCGACCTGCCGGCCGGTGAACGAGAACCTGATGGAACTGCTGATCCTGCTCGACGCTTTCAAGCGTTCCTCGGCGTCGCGTATCACCGCGGTGCTGCCGTACTATGGCTATGCCCGGCAGGACAAGAAGGACCAACCCCGCGTGCCGATCACCGCGAAGCTGGTCGCCGATCTCATCTCGCGCGCCGGCGCCGACCGGGTCCTCACCATGGACCTTCACGCTTCGCAGATCCAGGGCTTCTTCGACGTGCCGGTGGACCACCTCTTCGCAGCGCCGGTGCTGCTCGACGCGATCCGGGCGCTCGAGATGCCGGACCTGGTGATCGTCTCGCCGGATGCCGGGGGCGTGGAGCGGGCGCGCGCCATCGCCAAGCGGCTGCAGGCCGGCCTGGCCATCGTCGACAAGCGGCGCACGGCGCCGAACGTCGCCGAGGTGATGCACATCATCGGTGACGTGGACGGTCGCGACGCGTTGATTCTGGACGACATCATCGACACCGCTGGGACCCTCTCCAAGACGGTCGAGGCGCTCAAGGAGCAGGGGGCGCGGCGGGTGCTCGCGGCGGGCGTTCACGGTATCCTCTCCGGCCCGGCGATCCAGCGCATCGAACAGTCGCCGCTCGAGCAGGTGTTGATCACCAACACCACCCCGGTCGAGGAGAAATTGCAGAAGAGCTCGAAGCTGCGCGCCTTCTCGGTCGCGCCGCTCTTGGGCGAGGCGATTCGCAGGATTCACGAGAACAGCTCGGTCAGCTCGCTGTTCGTCTAGCTCGCAAGAAGGGAAGCCAAGTCCATGAACGAAGTCACCATCGAAGTTCAGCGCCGGGAAGCGACCGGCAAGTCGGCCGTCCGGCGCCTCCGCCAGCAGGACCTCATCCCCGCCGTGCTCTACGGCGGAGAGAAGGAGCCGGTCGCGATCCAGGTGCCGCGCAAGTTGATCCTCGGCTTGTTCAAGCAGGGGGGGAGCGAGAACCGCATCTTCCAGCTCCTGCTCGCCGGCACCGGACAGACCCGGCACGCCATGATCCGGGACATGCAGGTCGACCCCCTGACCCATCAGGTGTCGCACATCGACTTTCAACGCATCGACATGACGCGGAAGATCCGGGTCAAGGTGCCGCTCGAGCTCCAGGGCGTGCCCTATGGCGTCAAGACCGAGGCCGGCCTGCTCGACTTCGTGACCCGCGAGCTCGAGATCGAGTGCTTGCCCAGCGCGATTCCGCAGAAGCTGGCGCTCGACGTGTCGGAGGTCCGCGTCGGGCAGCATCTCGAGGCCAAGGACGTGACGCTGCCGGCGGGCGTCGATCTGATCGGCGAGCCCGATCGCGTCGTCGTGTCGGTCGGTCACGCGCGCGTGGAGGCCGAGGCGCCCACCGCTGCGGTCGCGGCTCCGGAGGCGGCCGAGCCGGAAGTCATCGCGCGCGGCAAGAAGGACGAGGAGAAGGCGTCGTAGCCACGCCTCGCCTGATCGTCGGCCTGGGCAATCCCGGCGAGAGCTATCGCCGCACCCGTCACAATCTGGGTTTCCGGGTGGTCGAGCGCCTGGCGGAGGGGCTCGGGCTGACGGGCGGGCGCGAGCTCTGCCGCTCCACGGTGCGGAGCTCCGCCGGGGTCGTCGTCGCCCAGCCGCAAACCTACATGAACCGCAGCGGTGCGGCCGTTCGCTGCCTCGTCGAGCTCTATGCGGTCGCCCCGGCGGATGTCCTGGTGATCTACGACGAAGTTCAGCTCCCGCTGGGGCGGCTGCGATTGCGCGCCGCCGGAAGTCCCGGCGGCCATCGCGGAATGGAGTCGGTAGTCGAAGCCCTGCAGACGCAGGAGCTGCCCCGGCTCCGCCTGGGGATCGGCGCGCCGGCGGCAGGCGCCGACCTCGCCGATTTCGTCCTGGCGCCTTTCGCTGCCGAGGAGGAGGGCGAGGTCGAGGCGATGCTGGAACGCGCCGTCGAAACGGTCGAGCTCTGGCTGGCGGGCGACTTCGCGGCAGCCGTCCAGCGGACGAATCGGAGCGAGTTGCCCCGGCCGGGGGAAATCTCATAGGATTAATTAGTTCGCGGACACCTGATCCGCCGGAGGTGCCGCGCGAGTCGGCACCGAGAACCTCTCTGTTCCACTCCCGAGAGTGGGACCTAACGGCCATAGGGAGGCTGAAGTGAGAACTTACGAACTGGCGCTCGTCGCCGATCCGAGGCTCTCGGACGACGACATGGTGGCGCTCACCAACGAGTACAAGCAGCTCATCACCACCCGCGGCGGCGAGGTCGTGCGCGAGGAGAGCTGGGGTCGGCGCAAGCTCGCCTATCCGATCCGCAAGCTCAGCGAAGGCCGCTACGTCTTCCTCTTCCTGCAGCTCGAGGCGGAGAAGGCCGCGCTCATCCCCGAGGTGGAGATGCGCCTGAACCAGAACGACAAGATCCTGCGCTATCTCACCGTGCGCACCGACCTCGACCTGAAGCGAGCTGCCAACCGGGCCCGCCCGGGACAGGCCGCGCCGCGCACGAGCGGGTACGAGGAAGCCGTCCAGGCCGCCGGCGCAGCAGCGCCGCAGCCGGTCGAGGCCGAGGTCAGCCAGAGCCAGGAGGAGATCTGACCATGCAGCCCATGCGATCGGGATCAGGACGGGGCCGTAAGGGACCGGGCAAGCCGGCGGCCAAGAAGAAGACCTTCTTCCGCCGCCGCAAGGTCTGCCGCTTCACGGTCGACAAGATCGAGTACATCGACTACAAGGACGTCAAGTTGCTCCAGCAGTACATCCTCGAGCGCGCCAAGATCCTGCCTCGCCGGATCTCCGGCAACAGCGCTCGGCACCAGCGCATGGTGCAGGCGGCCATCAAGCGGGCGCGTCACCTGGCGCTGATCCCCTACACCACGGACTAGGAGAGCGAGCATGAAAGTCATTCTCATGAGCGATCTCCGGCACCGCGGGCGCCGGGGTCAAGTCGTCGAAGTCAGGACCGGCTATGCGCGGAATTTCTTGCTTCCGCAGGGGCTGGCCATGGTCGCGACGCCGGGCAACATCAAGCTCTTCGAGCAGGAGCGCAAGAAGATCGACCTGCGCCACGATGCCGCCCGCAACGCGGCCGGAGAGGTCGCCGCCCGAATCGCCGGCGTCACCCTGACGTTGCCCAAGCGAGCCATGGAAACGGGAGCGCTGTACGGCTCCGTCACGGCGAGCGAGATCGTCACCAGCCTGGCGGATCAAGGGATCGAGGTCGACCGCCGGCAGGTGGACCTCGCCGGCGGCATCAAGTCGATCGGCGATCACGTCGTCCGCATCGATCTGCACGCCGACGTCATCGCCGAGTTGGCGGTGACGGTCGTCGCGCAAGAGTAGGCGTATGGGCGAGGGCGGGCCGAGGCGCGACGTCGCGGACGGCGCCGCCGGACGCACCGTCGAGAGGTTCCTCGGCGATCCCACGCGGGATCTCGCCGACTGGCGATGGCTGTGGGAGGGGGACCGGGAGTTCCCGCTGCGCAGCCATCGCGGGGTCCTCGGCCGCATCGTCGTCACGCTGAAGCGGTTGCTGCGCCCGGTGGTGCGCGCTCCGCTCGGTGATCTCTGGGACCGCCAACGGGTGTTCAACCTCGTCCTGCTGGAGTACCTGGCGCGCGGGGAGGAGGTCCGCAAGCTCGCCACGGAGATCCACGAGCATCGGTTGAACCACCTCGAAGCGGTCTACCGCGACGGGCTTGCCGAGGTGATGCAGCACAACGACGCCCTCTTCACCCGGGTCGACCAGAAGCTCGACTTCCTGCGCCGCGAGACGCGCCTCATCTGGGCCCGCCTCGCCTCGACGTTGGCCGAGGCCGAGCAGGGCGGGCTGCCGGCGGCGATCAAGGCCCGCGAGGAGCACGTCTACCTCGAGCTCGAGCGGCGATTCCGCGGCACGGAGGACGAGATCGCCGAGCGCATCTCGCGTTACCTGCCGCTGGTCGCCGGTCGCGGCGAGGTGCTCGATCTGGGTTGCGGGCGCGGCGAGGCGCTGGCTCTGCTGCGCGCCCAAGGTATTTCGGCGCGCGGCGTCGATCTCTCGTCCTCGATGGTGGCGGAGTGTCGGCGCAAGGGCCTGGAAGCGGAAGAAGGGGATCTGCTGGCCTGCCTGGCGAGCTGCCCCGAGGCCACACTCGGCGGCGTGGTCTCGTTCCACGTCATCGAACACCTGCCGGCCGAGGCGGTGGATCGTCTCATTCGCCTGGCCTGGAGAGCCCTGCGACCAGGTGGCGTGCTCATCCTCGAGACCCCCAGCCCGCTCTCGTTGGTGGTGGCGGCGCGCAACTTCTGGCTCGACCCCACCCATCTGCGACCGGTTCATCCCGAGGCGCTCAAGCTGGCCTTCGAACAGGCGGGATTCGACCCCGTCGAACGCATCGACCTCCGCCCGTTCCCCGACACCCAGCGACTACCCGAGATTCGTAGCGAGGCGGCGGCGCCGGAGCTGCGCGCCTTGATCTTCGAAGTCAACGCGCTGCGCGATCGCATCGACGACCTGCTCTTCGGCTGCCAGGACTACGCGCTGGTGGGTACCAAGCCGACCGCCTGATCGCCGGGAGTCACTCCTCCTCCGCTTCGTTCTCGTCGGATTCGAGCAGCGCAAAGCTCTCGGCGGTCAGACCGTCGGGCATATGCTCGCCGCTCTTCGGCGTATAGAAAGGACGCTGTTGCGCCCAGGGCAACTCGAGGATCCTCGCCCAGCGAGGCTCGTAGGCCCTCTCGGGGGACGTCCCGGCGATGAAGGCCTCCTCGATCACCTGCTCGGCCCCGGGCGTGGCGGTCAGACCGGTGCGGTATTCCACCTGCCGGATCTCGACGCCCGGCGGTCGCACGAAGCGCTCGCCGGAGCTCAGCCAGCCGGCCTGCAGTCCCGATTCCGCCAGCTCCCGCCAGATCGGCAGCGCAGCCTCCGCGCCCGTCATTCTCTTGCCGAGCGATCGCTTCTGGTCGTAGCCGACCCAGGTGAGCAGCGTGTACCGCGGCGTGTAGCCGACGAACCAGGCATCGGTGTAGTCGTTGGTGGTCCCCGTCTTGCCGGCGATGTCGAGCGGCAGGTCGGCCAGTCTTGCCCCGGTCCCGCGGTCGATCACCCCCTCCAGCATCGCCGTGACCACGTAGGCCACCGCGGGCTCCATGGCCTTGCTCGCTTCCAGTTGATGCTGCTCGAGCGTCGCGCCCGTCCGGGTGAGCACCCGCTCGACGAGATAGGGGCGCACCAGCACGCCCTGGTTGGCGAACGCGGCATAAGCTGCCGCCAACTCGAGAGGGACGATGTCCGCCGAACCGAGGGCGAGACTCGGATAGGGGGGAAGGGGGGCGGTCATCCCGCAGCGCCGGGCGAAATCGATGGTGGCTTCCGCGCCGATCATCTCCATGAGCTTGACCGCAGTCACGTTCACCGAGTGCTCGAGGGCGCTGCGCAGGGTGATGATGCCGGAGTACTTGCGGTAGTAGTTGCGGGGACTGTAGCTCGGCAGGCCGTCCGCGCCGGCGAACAAGGTGGGGGCGTCGAATAACGTGTCCGCCGCGGTGAAACCGGCCTCCAGCGCCGCACCGTAGACGAAGGGCTTGAACGCGGAGCCGACCTGGCGCTCCGCCTGCGTCGCGCGATCGAACTTGTTGCGCCGGAAGTCCCAGCCTCCCACCAGCGCGCGGACCGCGCCGGTGGCGGACTCGAGCACCACGACCGCGCCCTCGACCACCGGCTCCTGCTCGAGGATCCAGCCGGCGCGAGCGGCGTCGCCGTCCGCCTGCGGTCGTATCCAGACGACATCGCCGGCCCGGAGCACGTCGCGCGGAGTGCGCCGACCGGTCCAGGTGATCGAGTCGCTGTCGAGCAGTGCCTCTCCTTCCGGCACCCGCAGGCGAGCCTGCGTCGGGCCGCTCTCGAGCACGAGCCCGGGCACCCAGCTCTCGGGGACCGGATTGCGTCCTACGAAGGACTCGATCTGGTCGGCTTCGAGTTCCAGACTCTGTCCCCTGGCGATCGGACCCCGATAACCGCGGCGATGATCGAGCCGCAGGAGTCCCTTGCGCAGCGCCGTCTCGGCGCCCGCCTGCATTGTGGCGTCGAGCGTGGTGTGGACCTGGAGCCCCTCCTGATAGAGGCGCTCGGCGCCAAAGGCCTTCTCGAGATGCTGCCGGACCTCCTCGGCGTAGTAGAGCGCCGGCTCCGCCAGTTGGCGCTGGCGGGTGACGCGCAAGGGCTCGGCGACCGCCGCGTGGTGCGCCTCGGGGGAAATCATCCCCTCTTCGAGCATCCGGTTCAGGACGTAGTTGCGTCGAGCGGTGACCTTGGCGGGATGGCGATAGGGGCTGAACTGGCTCGGTCGCTGCACGATGCCGGCCAGGGTGGCGGCTTCGGCGAGAGAGAGATCGCGCACGCCATGCCCGAAGTAGGCGCGCGCCGCACTCTCCATGCCGTAGTTGCCGTGCCCGAGGAAGACGACGTTGCAGTAGAGCGCCAGGATCTGTTGCTTCGAGAGGGTCTTCTCGAGCTCGACGGCGAGGAAGGCCTCGGAGATCTTCCGCTTCCAGCTCTTCTCGTCGGTCAGGTAGAGCTTCCGGGCGAGCTGCATGGTGATTGTCGAGGCTCCCTGGGCATGGCGACCGCGGCGCAGGTTGACCAGCACCGAGCGCAGCACGCCGGCGGCGTCGATGCCCCCGTGGCTGAAGAAGGACGCGTCTTCGGCGGCCACGATCGCATCGCGCAGCAGGGGTGGGATCTCGCCTTGATCGATCAGGCGACGGCGCTCCCGCGCATAGGAGGCGAAGGGCGCTCCGCTACGATCGAAGATCTGGGTGATCAGCTTCGGGCTGTACTCCGCGATCGAGTCGACACGTGGGACGCGGATCGCCGCGGCGGCAGCGAGGCCGAGGAGGACACCCGCCACCACGGCGAGCAGGAGATGCAGAATCCAGCGCCTGGCACGCCTTCGCCGCGACGGGCCGACCAGCGAGCGGGAAGAGGGCGAAGGCGGCGCCGGCACGGAGGGCGAAGGCACGCTTGGCATTATAGTGTCGCCTCGCGAGAGGTACGCGATGAACGAGCCACCGACGCTTCCCCCGATCCCGCCCAGCCGACCCTTCTCCCCAGAGGATCGGCCGGCTTCCGGCGGCTGCAGCAAACCCCTCTGGATCGGTTGCGGGGTGCTGGTCGTGCTCCTCGGTATCTCTGTGATCGTGATGGCCTTCAAGGCGAAGGACCTCTTCGCCTGGGCGATGGGGCAGTTGCAGAGCGAGGTCGTGGCCGCCCTTCCGGCCGACGTCACCGACGCCGAGCGCGAAAGGTTGGAGGCGGCGTTCGTCGCCGCAGTCGCCGAGGTCCGCTCGGGGGAGTTCGACGCGGCCAAGCTGCAGCTCCTCCAGGGCAAGCTGCAGGAGGCGGCGAGCAAGGCCGGCGCCCACCAGTTGAAGCGCGAGGATGTCGTCGCGCTGACCGCCGGCTTGGAGGACCTGGCGGGCCTCGAGCCGGGGCCGGGCGCCGAGCCTTCCTCGACTACGCCGCCCGAGCGGCAACGCTGACGCGCCGACGTGGAGCGCTTCCGACTCGAGACGGGCTTTCGACCCGAAGGGGATCAGCCGGCTGCCATCGAGCAGCTGGTGCGCGGTCTGACCAGCGGTGAGCGGGAGCAGGTCTTGCTCGGCGTCACCGGCTCGGGCAAGACCTTCACCATCGCCAAGGTGATCGCAGCCGTCAACCGTCCGACCTTGGTGCTGTCGCACAACAAGACCCTGGCGGCTCAGCTATTCCAGGAGTTCCGCTCGTTCTTTCCACACAATGCGGTCGAGTACTTCGTCTCCTACTACGATTACTACCAACCCGAGGCCTACGTCCCGCAGAGCGACACCTACATCGAGAAGGAGACCTCGATCAACGAGGAGATCGACCGGCTCCGCCTGCGCGCCACCAAGGCACTCTTCGAACGGCGCGACGTCGTAATCGTCGCTTCGGTTTCCTGCATCTACGGTCTAGGCTCTCCCGAGGCGTTCTTCGGAATGCTCAAGTTCTTCCAGCGCGGCGACACGAGCGGAATGGACGGTGCCCTCGCACAGCTCGCGGCCATGCAGTACCAGCGCACGCCGCTCGACCTCTTCCACGGCTCGTTCCGGGTGCGTGGCGACGTCCTCGAGATCCTCCCGGCCTACGAGGATCTGGCGGTCCGTGTGGAGTACTTCGGCGACGAGATCGAGCGCATCGCGCGCTTCGATACGTTGCGCGGCGAAGCGTCCGAGGAGGTCGAGCGCATCGCCATCTTCCCGCGTACCCACTACGTCACGCCGCGGGAGAACCTCGAGCGCGCCATCCAACGCATCGGCGTCGAACTGCGGGAACGGCTCGACCAGCTCGAGAGCGAAGGAAAGCTGCTGGAGCGTCAACGTCTCGAGCAGCGCACCCGCTTCGACCTCGAGATGCTGAAGGAAACCGGCTACTGCCATGGCATCGAGAACTACTCGCGCCACCTCTCGGGGCGCTCGGCGGGCGAGCCGCCGCCGACGCTCCTCGACTACCTGCCGCAGGATTTCCTGCTGGTCGTCGACGAGAGCCACCAGACCATCCCGCAGGTGCGTGGGATGTACCACGGCGACCGCTCGCGGAAGCAGACGTTGGTGGATTTCGGATTTCGACTGCCCAGCGCGCTCGACAACCGACCGCTCACCTTCGAGGAGTTCGACCAGCGCATCGGGCAGCGGATCTACGTGTCCGCCACTCCCGGCCCCTGGGAGCTCGAGCGCACCCGCGGCGTGGTCACCGAGCAGCTCATCCGGCCGACCGGCCTGCTCGACCCGGTGGTCGAGATCCGACCCGCCAAGGGCCAGGTCGACGACCTGCTGGCGCGCATCCGCGAAGTCGTCGCGGCGGGCGAGCGGGTGCTGGTCACCACGCTCACCAAGCGGATGGCGGAGGAGCTGACGCAGTACCTGGCGGAGTGCGGGGTGCGGGTGCGCTACCTGCACAGCGACGTCGAGACGCTCGAGCGGATCGAGATCGTGACCGCGCTGCGGCGCGGGGAGTACGACGTGCTGGTGGGGATCAACCTCCTGCGCGAGGGGCTCGACCTGCCGGAGGTGTCGCTGGTCGCCATCCTCGACGCCGACAAGGAGGGATTCCTGCGCAGCGAGACGTCGCTCATCCAGACGGCCGGCCGTGCAGCGCGCAACCTCAACGGGCGCGTGATCCTCTACGCCGATCAGATGACGGCCTCGATCCGACGCACGATGGAGGAGACGGAGCGCCGTCGAGGCCGGCAGGAGATCTACAACCGCGAGAACGGCATCGAGCCGCGCACGATCCTCAAGGACATCCACAGCCCGCTGGTCGCGATGAGCAACCTCGACTACCACGCCAGCGGTCCCGTGGCGCTGCTCGACGTGGCGGAGGACGATGGCGTGCCGCTCGCCCAGCGCATCGCTCACGTCGAGAAGCAGATGAAGGAAGCCGCCAAGCGCCTCGAGTTCGAAGAGGCCGCGAAGCTGCGCGACCGGCTGCGCGAGCTCCGCGAGTTGCAGATCTACGCCGGCTGAACGGAGTCAGGGGCGCTTGCGCAGCCCGCACGGTTGAAGCAGAGTCTCGCCGATGAACGAAGCGTTGCGCGGGCAGGTGCAGGACCTGCCGGACCAGCCGGGGATCTACGTCTTCCGCGACGGGGCGGGGACGGCGCTCTACGTCGGCAAGGCGAAGTCCCTGCGCAAGCGGGTGGCGAGTTACCTGTCGCGCGACCTGGAGCCCCGGCTCGCGGCGATGATCGACGCCGCGACGAGCGTCGAATTCGTCGCCTCGGCCAGCGAGCCGGCGGCCCTGCTCCTCGAGAACAACTGGATCAAGAAGTACCGCCCGCGCTACAACGTCCTGCTACGTGACGACAAGACCTATCCCTACCTCAAGCTCACGGCCGAGCCCTATCCGCGGCTGGCGTTCACCCGCCGCGTGCGCGCCGACGGAGCCGACTATTTCGGTCCCTACCTGCCGGCAGGACTGGCGCGCCGGGCGATCAAGCTGGTGCAGAAGCTGTTCGGCGTCAGGATCTGCTCGATCCCGATCGACGGCGGCCTTTCGCGCCCATGCCTGTACCACGACATGCACCGCTGTCTCGGCCCGTGCGTGCGAGGTTTGACCACCGACGCGGCCTATGCCGAGGCGGTCGAATCAGCACGGCTCTTTCTCGCCGGCAAGGTCGCACCCCTCGCGCGGCGGCTCCGCGAGCAGATGCACGCTGCCGCCGAGGAGCTGGCTTTCGAGCGGGCGGCGCGCCTGCGCGATCTGCTGCGCGAGATCGAGCGTCAGGGCGAGCGCACCCCGTTGTCGTCGGTCGAGGGGGACGACGCCGATCTGTTCGGGATCGCGGTGCACGGCGGGCAGGCCGCTATTTCGATCCTGGTCATGCGCGGAGGCCAGGTGCTCGATCGCCGCGAGATCTTCTGGGAGGGAAGCGAGGCGGTCGGCGCCGCCGAGCTGCTCTCCGAGTTGCTGCCGCAGATCTACGACCGCACCACCTTCCTGCCCAAGGAAATCCACCTCCCGCTGCCGATCGAGGGGGACGAGGCGCTGGCCCAGTGGCTGTCGGAGAAACGAGGCGAGAGGGTCTACCTTCGCTTTCCGGCGCGCGGCGCCAAGGCGGAGCGCCTGCGGATCGCCGGCAAGGACGCCGAGCTTGCCTTTCGCCGGCGGTTCCGCGTCGATCTGGTGCGCGATGCCGGGGCCATCGCGCTCGCCAAGCGTCTGGACCTCGGCGAGCCGCCACGCTGGATCGAGGGGCTCGACGTCTCCAACCTGCAGGGCACCTCGGTCGTCGCCTCCCTGGTCGTCTGGCGCGAGGGCCGCCTGCGCAAGGGCGAGTACCGCACGTTCGTGATCCGCAGCTTCGCGGGCCAGGACGACTTCCGATCGCTCGAGGAGGCGGTCGAGCGGCGCTACCGCCGGCTGCTCGAGGAGTCGGGCGTGCTGCCCGACCTGGTGCTCGTCGACGGCGGCCGGGGGCAGCTCTCCTCGGCGGCGGCGGCGCTCGCCCGGCTCGGCGTCGAGGAGATTCCCCTCGTGGCGCTCGCCAAGCAGCAGGAGGAGTTGTTCGTGCCGGGCTCGCCGGAGCCCTTGCGGCTGCCGCGCCGGGACGACGGGCTGCGATTGTTGCAGCGCATTCGAGACGAGGCCCACCGCTTCGCGGTCTCGCGACACCGTCGCCGGCGCAACGCGCGCAGCCTGCGCAGCCGGTTCGAGGATCTGCCGGGAGTCGGTCCCAAACGGCGTCGCCTGCTGGCCGAGGGGTTCGGTACCTGGGAGGTGCTGCGGCGGGCCTCGGCCGAAGAGCTCGGCGCCGTGCTCGGACCGGCGCTCGGCCGGCGCCTCGCCGAGCACCTGGCGCGGGCAGACGAGGGGATGGACTAGACTCCGAGAACGATGACCGCGGTTCCTTATCGGCCGGCGGGCAGCCTCGCGGAGAGCAGTGCCGCGGAGGTGCTGCGTGACCTGCACTTCTCGCGCGCGACGGGAGCGCTGGAGATCGATGCCGGCGGCCAGAAGCGCCGGCTCTACCTGCGCGACGGGAATCTCTACTTGGCGGGCAGTCACCCGCTCGCGCGACGTCTGGGTGAGGTCGTGGTGCGCCTGCGGACCGATCGTCACCGCGACGCGAGCCACGCGGCGGTCGGCGCCGTCAGCGCAGAGGCCCACCGCCAGTGCGCCGATCTGGTGCAGCGCATGGCGGCGGTGATCTCCGAGTGGCGCCAGGGCAGCTTCCAGTTCCAGGCCGATCCGGGGGCCCTGCCGACGGACCTCGTCGGCCCCCTGCCCACCAAGCGGTTGCTGATGACCGGCGCGACCTACTCGACGGGAGAGGAGGAGCTGGCCCGCCGCCTCGGCGGGCTGGAGGCGCAGTTGGTCGCCTCGGCCCGGGTCGACGGCGACACCGACGACCTGGGATTGACCCCGGAGGAGTCGTTCCTGCTCGAACGTCTGCGCCAACCGATGCGTCTGGACCAGCTCCTCGAGGAGAGCCCGGTGTCGAGGCTCGAGGCCCTGCGGCGCCTGGTTCAGCTGCGATCCGTGCGGCTGCTGCGCATCCTCGGCAGGGAAGAGTCGGGTCCGAGCACGGAGGAGGCGCTCGACGCCCTGATGATGCAGCGCTTCGACGAGCGGTTCGCGCGCGATCTAGCCGATCGACCGCTCGAGCTGGCGGCGGAGGATTTGAAGCGGCGCACCGCTGGTCTTCTCGCGCGGCTGGGCGGGATGGACGCCTACGAGCTGCTCGGTCTGGATCCCTCGGCCTCGACCGATCTGGTGCAGGCGAGCTACGAGGCGTTGGCGCGGCAGGTACACCCGAGCAACGCCACCCGCTTCGGCCTGCCGGGGATGGAGCCGATGTTGCGTATGCTGTTCGAGCGGGCGACGCAGTCCTACCTGGTGCTTTCGGAGCCGGACCGCCGGCGACGGTACAACGAGTCGCAGGGCATCAGCGTCGCTGCGGCGCGAGTCTCGGGAAGTCAACGTGAGGCCGAGGAGCGGAGCCTCGGGCGGCAGCACTTCGAGCGCGCTCTGGCGCTGGCTGCCCGCGGCGAGTTCCACTTCGCCATCGAGCTGCTCCAGCTGGCCGCCAAGATCGACCCGCGGGCCGAGTACTTCCTCGCCCTGGCGCGGCTCCAGGCGAAGAACCCGAATTGGGTCCGTCGGGCGATCGACAGCTGCCGGGCGGCTCTGGAGATCGACGCGAACCACGCCGATGTCCGCTTCTTCCTCGGGGAGCTCTTCGAGCAGATCGGTGAGCTCGAGCGCGCGCGGGTGCAGTACAGCGCTGCTGCCCGCGAGGATCCCGCCAATACCCAGGCGGCGACCAAGGCGAAAGAGCTCGCTCCGCAGCGCGATGCTTCGCGGCGGTCGGGCGGACTGTTCGATCGGATCTTCCGCCGACCGGATTGAGCTCTGCTATCCTGATGGGGGTCGGAGAGCTCGAGGCAGTCGCTTCCCGTTCGCGGGAAGAGGAAAGTCCGAACTCCCACGGGCAGCATGCTCGCCAACGGCGAGGCGCGGTGACGCGACGGACAGTGCAACAGAGAGCAGACCGCCGGCTCTTTCGAGGGCCGGTAAGGGTGAAACGGTGCGGTAAGAGCGCACCGCCCGGCCGGCGACGGACCGGGGCACGGCAAACCCCATGCGGTGCAAGGCCAAGTAGGGAGACGTCCATGCGGGCCGCCCGTCCCGCGCGTCGCGGTTCGCCGCGACGGCGTCTCCGGGTAGGTCGCTCGAGGCCGGCGGCAACGCCGGTCCCAGAGGAATGACTGCCGCCGGCTCGTCCGGCACAGGATTCGGCTTACCGGGCTCTCCGACCCCTTTTCGCGACATGAGCGCTGCGCTCCCTCCCGCCGTCTTTCCCGGTGCCCGCGTGGGCGTGGCGGCACTCTCGGGCGTGGTCGATCCGGAACGCCTCGAAAGGGGGCTCGCGGAACTGTCGCGACTCGGCTTCGAGCCGGTCCCGGCGCGCAACCTGCGCTCCCGCAGCGTGCTCTTCGCGGGAGACGACGGGGAGCGGATCGATGCCTTCCACGAGTTGATCGACGACCCGAGTCTGGAGGCGATCTTCTTCGCCCGCGGAGGACACGGTCTGATCCGCCTGCTGCCGCGGCTGGATTGGGCTCGCATCGCCCGGCGACCGCGCGCGTTCGTGGGCTATTCGGACCTCTCGCCGCTGCTGCATCGAATCGTGACGCACCTCGGCTGGGTCGCGTTCCACGGACCGATGGTGGCGGCCGATCTGGCTGCGGGACTGTCTCCCGAGGAGGTGGAATCACTCCTCGGAGCGCTCGCCGGGGAGTATCCCCGCCCCTTCGCGACGGCGCTGGGGGACCTATCCAGCGACGTCGCGGGAACCCTGCTGGGCGGTTGCCTCAGCCTGTTCGCGGCGACCTGCGGAACGCCGCACGCGGCGACCTTCGCGGGATCGATCCTCTTCCTGGAGGACATCGACGAGCCCGCCTTTCGGGTCGACCGAATGTTGACCCAGCTACGCCTGTCCGGTAGTCTGGCCGGCGTTCGCGCGATGGTCATCGGAGACTCCATGTTGCGCAGTATCGGTGAGGAGGGAGTCTTCCTCCTGCGCGAGCTGACGAACGGGCTGCCGGTCGCGCTCGGCCTCTCGTCCGGTCACACTCGACCCAACCTGACCCTGCCTCTCGGTCTGCCCGGTCGGCTCGACGCCGCGCTGAACGCGCTGGTGGTCGAATCGCCGGCGAGCTGAGGATCCCCGTGAACAAACCGGTGTTCAAGACGACCAGCCGGAAGCCGGCGCTGCCGAGCTACACCGTGGAGTTCGAAGAGGGAGAGCTCGTCTTCCGCGAGGGTGACCTGGGCACCGAGATGTTCATCATCCACGAAGGGCGGGTTGCCATCCTCAAGGCGGTCCATGACGAAGACCGGCCGCTCGCCACCCTCGAGAAGGGCGATTTCTTCGGCGAGATGTCGTTGCTCGAGGATCTGCCGCGCACCGCTTCGGCGCGGGCCCTCTCGAGAGTGAAGCTGCTGCAGATCAACGGTTCGACCTTCGATCAGATGCTGCGCAGCAATCCGGAAATCGCGGTGCGCATGATGCGCAAGCTCTCGCGCCGGCTCCGGGAGACCGACCTGTTGTTGCGCGAGGCGCTCGGCGCCCCGGCGGGCCCGGTGGCCGACGTTCCCTCGATCGAGCCCCCCACGCCGGCCCAGCAGGGCCCGCAAAGGCTGGTGCACGACAAATCGGGGATGGAGTTTCCGCTCGCCAAGGGTTCGGAGACCACGATCGGTCGCCGTGACCCGGTCACCGGCATCAACCCGGACGTCGACCTCACGCCGGTCGACACGCAGCGCTCGATCAGCCGGCGGCACGCCAAGATCTATCGCCGCGGCACCAAGTACTTCGTCGCCGAGGAGATCGGGACGATGAACGGCACCTTCGTCAACGGGACCCGGATCGAAACCGGCGTACCCACGGAGATCCACTTCGGCGACGAGGTTCGCTGCGGGCTCGTCGCCCTCAAGTTCAAGTCCGAATAGCTCTCGGGGCAGCCGCGCCGGTCGCCGCCCGGGGCAGGACGCCGTGGCCAACTCTCCGACCCCCAGCGCCAGAGCCCGCCCGCGCCCGAGCACACCGCTGCGCTTCCTGCGCGGCGTCGGGCCGGAGCGTGCGACGAAGCTCGCCGCCGCCGGCTTCTTGACCGTCGAGGATCTCCTCTTCCACCTGCCGTTGCGCTACGAGGACCGGCGTCGAGTCGCGGCGATAGGTGAGATCGATCGAGTCGGAGAGTGGACCGTCCGTGGCGCCCTGGAGGACGTCCGGGTGATCCGCACCCGCCGCCGGAGCTTCAGCCTGGTACGCGCGCGGCTCGTCGACTCGACGGGATCCCTGCCCGTCACCTGGTTCAATCAGCCCTACCTCGCGAAACGCTTGGCTGCGGGGGAGACCTGGCTGCTCCACGGCCCGGTGCGCGGTGCCGATTGGGGGCTCTGGGAGATGGTCAATCCCTCCTGCGAGGCGGAGTCGAACGCGCGCCCGGCCGGACCGATCGTTCCGGTCTACCCTCGTCTGGCAGGGCTCGGCGCGGCGGCGGTGGCGCGGCTGGTCGCCGGCGCGTTGCCGGCGCTCGAGGATCCGGAAGCCGCCGAGAGTCTGCCCGAGTGGCTGCGGCGGCGCTACGCGCTGCCCGAGCTCGCCGCGGCGCTCCGCGCGCTCCATTCCCCGGCCGAAGAGATCGATCTGCAGACGCTCGCCGGAGGCGACAGTCTGGCGCACCGGCGTTTGATCTACGGCGAGCTGCTCGAGTTCCAGCTGCACCTGGCTCGCTCGCGCGAGCGCGAGGTCGGAACCGCCAAGCGGCATCGGTACGCGATCGACGACCGCGCGCGGCGGATCGCTCGGGAGATTCTCCCGTTCGCGCTCACCGGGGCACAGAAGCGCGTGGTGCGCGAGATCGTCGAGGACCTGCGAGGTCCTTCGCCGATGCTCCGGCTCCTGCAAGGGGACGTGGGGAGCGGCAAGACGATCGTCGCCGCGCTCTGCCTCCTGCTCGCGGCCGAGAGCGGACTCCAGGCCGCCTTCATGGCCCCCACCGAGTTGCTCGCCGAACAGCACCACGGCAACCTCCGCCGCCTGCTCGGCTCGCGCTACCGTATCGAGCTGCTCACCTCGTCGAGCACCAGCGCCGCGGCGCGGCGTGGTCTGGCGGACGGCGAAATCCAGATCGCGGTGGGGACGCACGCCCTGATCCAGCAGGGCGTGAGCTTCGCACGGCTCGGCCTCGCGGTGATCGACGAGCAGCACCGCTTCGGCGTCGAGCAGCGCCGGTCGCTGCAGTCCAAGGGAGACCGTCCCGACATCCTGGTCATGACGGCCACGCCGATTCCTCGCACGCTGGCGCTCACGCTCTACGGCGATCTCGAGATCTCGCAGCTCGACGAGATGCCTCCTGGCCGCGGCGAACTCGCCACCGAGGTCGTTCCGGCGGGTGAGCGACGAGCCGTCTACCGGCGGCTGCGCGCTGCGCTGGAGACGGGTGCGCAGGCCTACGTCGTCTTCCCGCTCATCGAGGAGAACGAGGAGCTCTCCGCGGCCTCGCTGTCGGAGCTCGGCGACCGGGTGCGCGGCTTTCTCTCGGAGCACTCGAGCGCCGTCCTGCACGGTCGTCTCCCGGCGGCCGAGCGCGAGCGCATCATGCAGGCCTTCGCTGCGGGTAGGATCCGGGTGTTGATCGCGACCACGGTCATCGAAGTGGGAGTCGACGTGCCCAACGCCTCGTGGATGATCATCGAGAGCGCCGAGCGTTTCGGTCTGGCGCAGCTCCATCAGCTGCGGGGCCGGGTGGGCCGTGGCGCCCGCGCCTCCACCTGCGTCGCCATTCACGGTCGTCTTTCCGAGGAGGGAGAGCGCAGGCTGGCGATCTTCGGTGGTGCCCGTGACGGCTTCGCGATCGCCGAAGCGGATCTCGCGATCCGCGGTCCGGGCGACCTCCTCGGCACGCGCCAGGCCGGCATGCCGCGCTTTCGCGTCGCCGACCTCGCCACTCATCGCGCCTGGATCGAGCGCGCTCGCCAGGACGCACGCGAGCTCCTGCCGCGGCTCGGCGATCCGGAGCTCGCCGCCCTAGCGCGCCGGGTGGAGTCGCGCGCGCAGACGTTCGCCGGAAGGCTGGCGGGGGGCTAGGGGTGCGTATCCTCCTGGTCGCCAATACCCTGCCGCCGTCCGACCTCTCGGGGGTGGGGGAGCAGGTGATGCAGCTGGCCAGCGGCTTGCGTGCGCGTGGACACGAGGTGGCCATCCTCGGGCGGGGTGCTTCCGGAGCGCGCGGCCCGAAGCTCCTCTTCCCGCTTGCCATCGTCCGGCCGGCGTTGCGCGAGATCGCGCGTTTCCGTCCCGAGGTCGTTCAGGTTCACGAATCGGACGGCGGCCTGCTCGCGGCGAGACTGCGCCGTCGACGAGAGCGATCGCTGCTGACCGCGCTGTTACAGGTCTCGTACGTCGAGGAGCGGCGCGCGGTGCGTCCACTGGTCTGGATGGGGGAGGTCCTGGGCCGGCCCGGGGCGGTCGAACGTCGCTTCCGGCGCTGGAAAGCCGGGCCCCAGATCGCCCTCGGCCGCCTCTCGGCGCGGTCCGCCGATCTGGTCTTCGCGCCGAGCCGCGCCACGGCGGCCGAGCTCGCCGCGGACTACGGTGTCACCTCGAGCTGTGTCCTGCCCAACGTCTCCGGTGGCGTCGAGGTGGCCAGCCGCGAAGTCCGGCAGCTCGCTGGCGAACGGGGAGGGTGGCTGTTCGTCGGGCGCCTGCGCATCCGCAAGGGGGTCGAGATCCTGCTGCGCGCGCTGTCGCTGCTCGACGATCCGTCGCATACGCCGCTGTGGATCGCCGGCGAAGGCGAGCACCGGGCCGCGCTCGAGGACGCGGTTCGCCGCTTCGGCCTGGAACATCGCGCGCGATTTCTCGGGCGCTGCGACGGCGGGCAGGTCCGCTGGCTGTTGGCGAGAGCCTCGGCATTGGTCGTCCCGTCGATCTACGAAGGTATGCCGCTGGTGATCCTGGAGGCGATGGCGGAAGGCCTGCCGGTGATCGCCAGCCGGGTGAGCGGGATTCCGGAGGTCGTCGAGGACGGAACCACCGGCTGGCTCGTGCCCGCGGAGGATCCGGCGGCGCTGGCCCAAGCCTTGGCCGAGGCGCTACGGACCGACGGCGAGCGGCAGCGCCGGGGAGCGAATGGCCGCTCGAGGCTGGAGGAACGATTCCGTCCGGCGGTCGCGGCGGAGATCTGGGAGCGCGCGGTCGGCGTGGCGCTCACCGAGAGGACGCGTCGATGAACCGTTTCGCCAGGATCATGCAGGTGCTCGGATGGCTGGGCGTCGTCGCGCTCGGAGTGGCCGCCGCCGGTGGTTACTCCGTCTCGGGCGAGCCCTCGACGCTCGCCCGACACACCGTCGCGGTGGTGGTCGCGACCGGTCCGCTGCTGCTGGCGCAGCTCTGGACGCTCTGCTTTCTCGCCCTCTCGGCCGGCTCGCGCCGCTCTCTGGCCGATCGCTCGGGCGAGACTGAAACCGCCGCCAGGAGCCGCCGTCGGCGCGCCATCGTCACCTCGTTGCTGGCGATCGGTCTGCTCCTCACGACTTACTTCGTTGCCAGCGCGTTGCTCTGGCGGCGGCTTCCTCCGTGGGTGCACGGCGCCTCGGCGTGGGCGACGGTTTTCGCTCAGGCGATCGCGTTGATCACCGCGTGGCGAGCACTGGTGGCCGACCAGAAGGCGCAGGAGCGCGCCGCGCCGGCGCCGTGACGAGCGCGGACAGAGCGGCGCAACTGCTATACTTGCGTTGTTCGTATCGTCCCGCATCGGGTCTCCCGGACATTCTGCTGAGCGGAGCGCGCCGGCGAGGCGCGCGGAGTCGAAGAGGAGTTGCTGTGTCTGATTCGAAGATCGTGCTGTCGGGAATGCGTTCGACCGGCAAACTGCATCTAGGCCACCTCTTCGGCACGCTGCACAACTGGGTCGCCCTGCAGGAGAAACACCGCTGCTTCTTCTTCGCGGCCGACCTGCACGCGCTGACCAGTGACTACGCCGATCCTTCCCGCGTGCTCGAGAACACCGTAGAGGCGCTGGCCGATTGGATCGCCGTGGGGATCGATCCCGAGCGTTCGGTGGTCTTCGTGCAGTCGATGGTTCCCGAGCACGCCGAGCTCCACCTGATCCTGTCGATGATCACGCCGCTCGGTTGGCTGGAGCGCGTTCCGACCTACAAGGACCAGATCCGCGAGATCGAGAACAAGGACCTGGGGACCTACGGTTTTCTCGGCTACCCCGTGCTCCAGACCGCCGACATCATCCTGTATCGCGCGCACTTCGTGCCGGTGGGCGAGGACCAGGCGAGTCACCTCGAGCTCTCGCGCGAGATCACCCGGCGTTTCAACTCCTTCTACGGCGACGTCTTTCCGGAACCCAGGGCTCTGTTCACGCCGACGCCCAAGGTGCCGGGTCTGGACGGGCGGAAGATGTCGAAGTCCTACGACAACGCGATCAACCTGTCGGATCCGCCAGACACACTGCGCCGCAAGTGCATGGAGATGTTCACCGACCCGACGCGCGTCCGGCGCAAGGACCCGGGTCACCCGGAGAGCTGCAACCTCTTCGCCTTCCACCGCCTGCTGTCTCCGCCCGAGGTCCGGGATCGAGTGGAGAGTGAGTGCCGGGCTGCGACGATCGGTTGCGTCGAGGACAAGAAGCTCCTCGCCGAGCAGCTCGTCGCCTTCCTCGAGCCGATCCAGAGACGCCGCGAAGAGCTGCTGCGCGACCGCGGCTCTCTGCTCGGAATCCTGCGCGACGGCTCCAGCCGCGCCCGCCAGCGGGCGCGGGAGACGATGGATCTGGTGCGCGACGCGCTCGGTCTGGACTACGAGAAGCTGCTGCGCCGGGAGGTCCATTGAGCACCTCCCCGCCGGTCCTGCGCGCGCTGCCCGAGGCCTGGCGCGTCCAGCTGCCGACGTTCGAGGGGCCGCTCGACCTCCTGCTGCATCTGATCCGGCTCAACGAGGTGGAGATCACCAATCTCCCCGTCGCCATGATCTGCGATCAGTTCCACGAGTACCTCGCTCTGATGGAGTCACTCGATCTCGACATCGCCGCGGAGTACGTCTACGAAGCGGCCCTGCTCATCCAGCTGAAGTCGAAGATGCTCCTGCCGCGTCCGCGCAACGAGGATGGCAGCATCGTCGAAGAGGATCCACGCGAGGATCTGGTGCGCCGACTCCTGGAGTACCGTCGACTCAAGGAGGTTGCACAGTCGCTGGCCGAGGTCGACCGGCTGCGCCTGGGCGTGTGGAGCCGGAAGAAGGGCAGCTGGAGGGAGGACGAGGGCGAGGAGATCGAGATGGAGGAGGTCTCGCTCTTCGATCTGCTCTCCGCGTTCCGTGGGGTTCTCGAGCGCTACGACCGCGACCATCCTGAGCCCATCACGCTTCCCGTCGAGCACTTCCCGGTGCGCGGGCAGCTGGAGCGACTCCTCGCGGCGCTCGAGGCCGGCACGCCCTTCGATCTGCTGCACGACCTGCGGAGCCGCAGCTGCCGGGCCGAAGCGATTTCTACCTTCCTCGCCGTGCTCGAGCTGGCGCGACTGCGCGCCGTGCGGATCCACCAAACCGAGAGCGGCGAGATCGTCCTCTACCGAACCACGCGCGACCTGGCGCTCGAGGATCTGGAGAACATCGACTGATGAGCGGACCCGCCGACATCGAGGCCGCGCTCGAGGCCATACTCTTCGTGGCTGGAGAGCCGGTTTCCACGGAACGCCTCCTGGCCGTGTTCGACGAGAGCGAGCGCGAGGAAGCGCGCAGCGCGTTGCAGGCTCTCTGTGCGCGCTATCAGCCTGCTCCCGGTCGAGGCCTCTTCGTCGAGGAAGTCGCCGGAGGCTTTCGCATCGTCACTGCCCCGGAGTACCATGCCTATCTGAGGAAGTTCTTCGACGCGGCGGGAGGCAACAAGCTCTCCATGGCCGCGATCGAGACGCTCGCCATTGTGGCTTACCGTCAGCCGATCACCGCCCCGGAGATTCAGGACCTGCGCGGGAAACAGTCGCAGGCGGTGCTGAAGGGGCTGCTCGAGCGGCGGATGGTGCGGATCAGCGGGCGCAAGGAGGTCGTCGGCCGCCCCTTTCTGTACGCGACGACGCGCGAGTTCCTGATGCATTTCGGACTACGCGACCTCGACGAGCTCCCCCCGCTCGAGGAGTTCGAGGAGGCGTTCGGCTCGGAGCCGATGGCCAGGGCGAGCGGGTCCGCAGATGCGTCGACCGATGCGGACGTCGGGCCGACGCCGACATCACAGGAATCCCCATGACCGTCGAGAGACTGCAGAAGATCCTCGCCCGCGCGGGAGTGGCGGCCCGCCGCAAGGCCGAAGAGCTGGTCCGGCAGGGCCGGGTCACGATCAACGGACAGGTCGCGAAGCTGGGCGACAAGGCCGATCCGGTCGCGGACTCGATCAAGGTCGACGACAAGCGGATCCATCCGGTCAAGGCCCATCGCTACCTGTTGATGAACAAGCCGCGCGGGTACCTCACCGCGGTAGCCGACTCGGCGGGGCGTCCTACGGTGATCGAGCTGGTACCGCCGCAGTGGCGGCGCGCGCTCATCCCGGTGGGGCGGCTCGATTTTCAGACCGAGGGCCTGCTGCTGCTCACCGATGACGGCGAATTCGCGCAGCGGGTCTCGCATCCGCGCTACGGCTGCCACAAGAGCTACGAGGTCAAGGTGAAGGGTAGCCCCGAGGATCGCCAGCTCGACCGGCTGCGCCGCGGTGTCGTCATCGAGGGCAAGCGCACGGCGCCCTGCCGCATCACCTGGATCAAGAGCACCGGAGGGCGGGAGGAGGAGGAGGGCAACTCCTGGTACTCGGTCGAGCTCAGCGAGGGCAGGACCCGCCAGATCCGCGAGATGTTCTTCCGCATCGGTCATCCGGTGCAGAAGCTGCGGCGGGTGGCCATCGGTCCTCTGCGCGACGGCGGACTGCCGGTCGGCGAGCTTCGCGAGCTCACCGACCGCGAGATCTCCCTTCTGATGCACGCGACGGACAAGGTCGTGCCGAAGATGACGGTCGCCAAGGCGATGGCCGCCAAGCGGCCGGCGCGGCCCGCCGCCCCGGCTTCCCGCGGCGAGCGCGCCGCGGCGGACCGCCGGCGTTCCCGCGGCAGATGAACGTCCCGATCATCGTCGCCATCGACGGCCCCGCGGGCGCTGGCAAGAGCACCGTAGCGCGTGCCCTCGCCGGACGGTTGGGCCTGCCTTACCTGGACACCGGTGCCATGTATCGCGCTGCGGCGCTGTTCTGCGCGCGGCAGCGCGTCGATCCGACCGACGACGCGGCGCTCGCCCGGGCCGCCGCCGAGATGCCCATTGCGCTCGTGCTGGGCGAGAGCGGAACAGCGACCGTGCTGCTCGGTGGACACCCGGTGGGGGAGGAGATCCGGCAACCCGAGGTCTCGGTGTTGACCTCCCGCATCGCCGTGCACCCCGCGGTTCGCAGTCGCCTGGTGGAGCTGCAGCGGCAGTTCGTGGCGCGACACGGCGGGGTCATGGAGGGGCGCGACATCGGAACGGTCGTGGTGCCGGAGACGCCCTTCAAATTCTTCCTCGAAGCGGCTCCGGAAGTCCGTGCCGCCCGGCGCCACGCCGAACACGCGGCGCGCGGCGAGTCGCTGGAGGCCGGCGATGTCGCGCGGCAGATCGCCGAGCGCGACGCGCGCGATGCCGGTCGGAGCCAGTCGCCGCTCGCCGCTGCGCCGGACGCCATGCGCCTCGACTCGTCGCGGCTCTCGGTCGACGATGTGGTCGCGGCGATGCTCGCCGCGATCTCGCGCCGCCGCTAGGTGGCGAGCTCGGCGAGCCGCCGGACGACCGCCGGGTCCCAGGAGCGCGGGACACCCTCGCGCGCCGCGGCGATCCGCGCCTCCGCCATCCGGTCAGCCGCGGTCGCGGGCGGCACCCCGTCCCGGTCGGCGCTCGCGAACACCTCGCGGGTGGTTTCGAAGATCCCTCGCGCCCGCGCCAGGGCGCGCTCCTGGTCGTAACCCAGGAACTCCTGATAGACGTGGATCAGCCCGCCCGCGTTGACCACGAAATCGGGAGCGTAGAGGATGCCGCGGCGTGCCAGCTCGTCGCCGTGACGCGCCGGGTCGGCCAGTTGGTTGTTGGCGCCGCCCGCCACGACCTTGGCGCGCAGCCGCGGGATGGTCCGGTCGTTCAGGATCGCCCCCAGCGCGCAGGGCGCGAAGACATCGCATGCGGTGTCGTAGATCTCCTCGGGCGCGACGATCTCGACGCCATGCTCGTCGCGGGTGCGGCGGCAGGCCTCCTCGTCGATGTCGCAGCCGAAGACCCGGGCTCCGGCCTCCTTCAAGTAGCCGGAAAGATAGCGGCCGACGCTCCCCAGACCCTGGATGCTGACCACGCGGCCGGCGACGTCGGGAGAGCCCCAAGCGCGCTCGGAGGCGGCGCGGATCCCCTGTAGGACACCGAGCGCGGTGACCGGCGACGGATCCCCCCCGCCGCCCATCTCGGGCGGCTTTCCAGTGACCCACGGTGTCTCCTGAGCGACCCATGACATGTCCGCGGTGGAGGTGCCGACATCCTCGGCCGTGATGTAGTCGCCACCCAGCGAGGCGACGAAGCGACCGAACGCGCGGAAGAGCCGTTCGGACTTCTCCCGACGCGCGTCCCCGAGGATCACCGCCTTAGCGCCGCCCAAGGGGATTCCGGCGGCCGCCGCCTTGTACGTCATCCCGCGCGACAGGCGGAGCGCGTCGGTTGCCGCCGCCGAGAAGTCGCCATAGGGCCACATGCGGCAACCGCCGAGCCCCGGCCCGAGCACGGTCGAATGCACCGCGATCAGGGCCTCGAGTCCAGCCTCGGGCTGGGAGCAGACCAGCAGCCGCTCGTGCCCCATCTCGCGCATGACCTGAAGAACTTCCATCACGACCTCCGCTTGGATCGCCGGCGCTCCGACGAGTCGGCGGAGTCTAACCCAGCCCCTTAGAATCGGACCGTGAACCGGCGTGAGGCAGCGCGCGAGATTCGACACCGGGCCCTGAATGCGGGATTCGACCTCGCGGGCGTGGCGACACTGGGACCGAGCGTTACGGGCGCTGCGTTGGAGCGTTGGCTCGCCGCGGGTCATCAGGCGGGAATGTCCTACCTCGAGCGGTACCTCGCCGAGCGTCTGGATCCCCGGCGTCTGCTGCGCGGCGCGAGATCGATCCTCTGCGTCGCTTCGAGCTACGCCCCCGATCCGCAGTCGCCGCCCGACCCGTTCTGGAGCGATGTCGCCCGCTATGCGCACGGCGAGGACTATCACGACGGGTTCCGGCGACGGCTCGAGGGCCTCGCCGCAGCGCTCGAGGGCGACTTTCCGGGGTTGCGCTGGCGGGTCGCAGTGGACACGGCTCCGCTGCTGGAGCGCGAATGGGCGGCCCGGGCCGGTCTTGGAGCAGTTGGGAAGAACGGCTGCCTGATCCACCCGGAGCTGGGTTCCTGGTTGCTGCTCGGCTCGCTGGTGACCAACCTCGACCTCGAGCCCGATCTCCCGTTGGCCGATCTCTGCGGCGAGTGCACGCGCTGCCTCGCGGCCTGCCCGACCGACGCCTTTCCGGTGCCGTTCGTCCTCGACAGTCGACGCTGCATCAGCTATTGGACGATCGAGCACCGCGGACCGATCGCCCCGGAGATGCGCCCCCTGCTCGGCAGCTGGGTCTTCGGCTGCGACCGCTGCCAGGAGGTCTGTCCCTGGAACGGGGCCGCCCCTCCGGCGCAGCGGCCAGCGCCCGGGGGAGCGGAAGAAGGGCGGCGGCTGAGCCTGGTTGAGCTCCTGCAGCTCCCGGATGCGGAGCTCCGGGAGCGGATTCAGGGCAGCGCGCTCCGCCGGGCGAAGCTCGACGGATTGCGGCGCAACGCGGCGGTGGCGTTGGGCAACCGGGGTTCGCCGGCGAGTGCGGGGGTCCTGGCAGAGGCGCTCCATCACGCCTCGCCGCTGGTCCGTCAGCATGCTGCCTGGGCCCTCGGACGGACCGGGGGCGACGCAGCCTGGCGGGCCCTGCGGGGGGCGATGGGCTGCGAGGCGGATCCGGAAGTCCGGGCGGAGATCGCCGCAGCCCTGGGGGCCGCCACCCCCTCCTTTGACACCCTCTGAACCCTGCACGTATACTGCGAAGGCTTGAGCCCTCAAGAGCTTAGGGGCCTCGAGACCCCCTCCCCAGGGTGACCAGGCGAGGTCCTGGAAAAAATAAATTCAAGGAGGTAGTACCAGCATGAGTTTGGGCGGCAAGCAGCGCGCGGACGTCGCGGAAGAGGTAAGCGCCGAGGACCAGCGCGCCTACCAGCAGTTCGTCGACCTCTACGATTCGAGCATGCGCAACCTCGCCGAGGGCGAGATCGTGCGCGGCAAGGTCGTGGCAATCACCGGGAACTCGGTGGTGGTCGACGTCGGCTACAAGTCGGAGGGCCTGATCCCGGTGGAGGAGTTCGCCGGGGAGGAGGGAAAGGTCGCGGTCCAGGTCGGCGACGAGGTCGAGGTCCTGCTCGAGAAGACCGAGGACGTCGAGGGCCACATCCTGCTCTCGTACTCCAAGGCGGAACGGATGCGGGTCTGGACGGACGTCGAGAACAGCTTCAAGGAGGGCCGCATCATCAAGGGCCGCGTCATCGACCGCATCAAGGGCGGCCTGACGGTGGACGTAGGTGTCCGCGCCTTCCTGCCCGGCTCGCTGGCCGACATCAAGCCGGTGAAGAATCTCGAGAGCCTCAAGGGTCGCGAGCTCGAGTTCAAGGTCATCAGCCTGGACCGGCGGCGCAACAACATCGTGCTGTCGCGCAAGGCCGTGCTCGAGAAGGAGTACGAGCGCAAGAAGGGAGAGACCCTCGAGCGCCTGCGCGAGGGCGAGCGCATGAAGGGCGTGGTCAAGAACATCACCGACTACGGCGTGTTCGTGGACCTCGGCGGGATCGACGGGCTGCTGCACATCACGGACATCTCGTGGGGCCGCGTCAACCATCCGTCGGAGCACTTCAACGTGGGCGACGAAATCGAGGTCGTCGTGCTGAAGTTCGACCGCGAGTCGGAGCGCGTCTCGCTGGGCTACAAGCAGAAGAGCGAGGACCCGTGGGTGCTGGTCGACAAGAAGTACCCGGTCGGCGCGCGCGTGCACGGCAAGGTCGTGAGCTTGGTGGACTACGGGGCCTTCGTGGAGCTCGAAGAGGGCGTCGAGGGCCTGATCCACGTCAGCGAGATGTCCTGGACCAAGAAGATCGTCAGCCCGGCCAAGCTGCTCAGCGCGGGCCAGGAGCTGGACGCGATCGTCACCGAGCTCGATCTCGCGCAGCGTCGGATCTCCCTCTCGCTGCGCCAGACCGAGCGCAATCCTTGGGAGGATCTCTCGCACCACTTCCCGGTCGGCTCGATCATCGAAGGGCGGGTCCGCAACCTCACCGAGTTCGGGGCCTTCGTCGAGATCACCGAGGAGATCGACGGTCTGGTCCACGTTTCCGACATGAGCTGGACCAAGCGCATCAAGCACCCCAGCGAAGTGCTCAAGAAGGGCGACATCGTCCGGGCACGGATCACCAACATCGACGTCGACAATCAGCGGGTCTCCTTGTCGATCAAGGAATTCCTGCCCAACGAGTGGCAGGAGTTCGTCGAGAACAACCGGGTGGGTGACGTCGTCACCGGCCGCGTCGTGAACGTGACCGACTTCGGTCTGTTCATCGACATCTTCGATGGTTTGGAGGGCTTGGCGCACATCAGCGAGATCGACTTCCCGGGCGGCAAGCTCGAGAGTCACTTCCCGGTGGGCAAGTGGGTTCGCGCGCGGATCCTGCGCATCGAGCAGGACGAGAAGAAGGTCGGCCTGACGTTGCGCGGAGTCACTCAGCCGAGCGCCGAGGAGACCGCCGAGCTGGAGGCGCAAGCCAGCCAGGCGGCGGCGCCGGTTGTCGAACCCGAAGGCGAGCAGTCCTGATTCTGCAAGGGGGGCATCCGTGGAGTCGACGAGCGAGGGGCTGACCAAGGCCGATCTGGTCGAAGAGGTGGCTCGGGTCACCCAGCTGACCAAGAAGCAGGCCGAAGGCATCGTCAATCTGGTGTTCGAGACCATCGTCGACTCCCTGCGTTCGGGGAAGAAGATCGAATTGCGCGGCTTCGGGAGCTTCCGCATCCGCAACCGCGGCGCGCGACTCGGTCGCAATCCGAAGACCGGCGAGCGGGTGGAGGTCCCCCCCAAGCGGATCCCCTACTTCAAGCCCGGCAAGGAGCTGAAGGAACAGCTCAATCATTCAGCGTGAGCTGGTACCGGTGAACGGAGCGATCGGCGCGAAGTTCCCCCGGCGGGCGCTGCTCCTGGCGGCGCTCGCCTGGGTCTTTCCCACCGCCGGGCACTTGGCGCTCGGCCGCAGAGGCCGAGCGCTCGGCTTCGCGGTCATCCTCACCGTCGCTTTCGTCCTCGGCCTGCAGTTGAACGGCAACCTCTACACGGTCGTCGCGGGTCAGCCACTCTCCATCCTCGCCACGCTGGGTGCGATGGGAATCGGGGCGCCCTATTTCCTCGCCCGTTTCGCCTTCGACTATCAGGGGCTGCCCGGGGCAGCGGCCTACGAGTACGGAACCGTCTTCCTGCTTTCCGCCGGCCTGATGAACCTGCTGCTGGTACTCGACGTCTGGGACATCGCGACCGGACGGAAGGAGTCCACGCCTTGAGCCATTTCGTCCTCATGGCGACCTATGCGCTGCTGATCGCCTCGTTCTTCGCCCTGCTCTGGCGGCGAGAGCGCAAGGAGCAGTTGAAGCTCTTCCTGCAGATCTTCGCGAGCATGATGGTCGGTGCAGTCCTGCTCGGCTGGCTGATGTTTCTCTTCCCCTCGGGCCCTGCCGCGCCGATTCCATGAGCCGAAGCGACCTCCTGGTGGTCGCCGGGGAGTCTTCGGGGGATCTGCACGGCTCCCGCTTGCTCGCTGCGCTGGCGACTCGCCTGCCAGGAGTGGCTGCGTTCGGACTCGGCGGCGACCGACTCGCGGCCGCCGGCATGCACCTCCTGGCCGACAGCTCGGAGATCTCCGTGGTCGGGATCACCGAAGCGATCGACGTGCTGCCGCGCGCTGCCGAGATCATGGATCGATTGGTGATCGAATGTGAACGCCGCCGACCTGGTGCCGCCGTGCTGATCGACTTCCCAGAGTTCAACCTGCGGCTCGCCCGGCGGCTGAAGTGGCTCGGCATTCCGATCGTCTACTACGTCAGCCCGCAGATCTGGGCCTGGCGGCGAGGCCGCGTACGCGCGATCGCCGAGCTCGTCGACCGCATGCTGGTTCTCTTCGCCTTCGAGGAACACTTCTACCGCGATCACGGCGTCGCCGCGGTTCACGTCGGGCACCCGATCGTGGAGGAGGTTCCTCCGCTCAGGGGAACCTGGGACGACGGGAGGCTGGCGGAGCCCATCCTCGAGTTACGCATCGCACTGCTCCCCGGATCGCGGCGCAGCGAGGTCGAGGCGCTGCTCCCCCGCATGGTGGGCGCCGTCCGGGAGCTGCGGAGCCAGCAGCCGGTGGCGGCTCGCCTGATCCAGGCTCCGTCGATCGCCGATGGGCAGCTCGCCCGATGGGTGGGCGACGAGCCCATGGAGATCGTCCGCGATCGTCGCTTCGCGGCGATCGCGGACTGTCACTTGGCGCTCTGCGCTTCGGGCACGGCCACCCTGGAGGTCGGCCTGCTGGGCACGCCGATGATCGTCCTCTACCACCTGGCACCGTGGACGTATCGGCTGGCGAGGCTGCTGGTGAGGGTGCCGTACTTCAGCCTGGTGAACCTGGTGCTCGAGAAAGCGGTCGTGCCCGAGCTGCTGCAGGAGGCGACGGCGCCGGCGGCGGTCGCCGCACGGGTGCGCGAGCTGCTGCACGATGGCGCGGCGATTCGCACCATGCGGCGGGAGCTCGGGGGTCTCCGCGACGCGCTGGGCGCACCGGGAGCGAGCGCGCGCGCTGCCGCGGAAGTGGCGAGTGTGTTGCGGCGAGAGGAACGCGCGTGAAGCTGATCGCGTTCCTCGGACGCTACGTCAGGAAGTACTGGCGATGGGCCATCGTGGCACTCTGCGCCACCGTGGTCTATGCCGCCTCGACGGTCTTCCTGATCCAGCTGCTCGAGCCGATCTTCAGCGACGTCCTGCAGGTCGGATCGAGCGACGTTCCGGGCGGCCTGGGGACCGTGCTGGGCTCCTCCCAGACTGCGGCCGAGGGCGGCGCCGATGGAACGGTGGGGAAGATCGCGCCCGAGGCCGAACGCGCCCGTGTCTTCCTCGACCGTGCGCTCCACGACGCCTACGAGGGCCTTCGACGGGCCGCCGGCGTCGAGGCCGACCAGATCATCTACTTCCTGCCGATCCTGTTCGTCGCTCTCTTCATCGTCCGGAGCCTGTCGGACTTCCTCAACGGCTATGCCTTCCAGAAACTCGGCCTCGGCGCCACGACCGATCTGCGCAACGACCTCTACCGGCGGACTCTCGACCAGTCGAGCCGATTTCACGCCGAGCACCCTTCGGGGGAGCTGGTGAGCCGGGTCGTCAACGACGTCGGCGTGCTCCAAGGGGCTATCTCGACCAGGCTGGTCGACCTCTTCCAACAGTCCGTGGCCCTGGTCGGTCTGCTCGCGCTGCTATTCTCGATCCACTTCCGCCTCGCCCTGTTCTGCCTGGTGGCGGCTCCCGTCGTGCTCTATCCCATCGTCCGGTTCAGCCGGAGCATGCGCAAGACGAGCCACCGCACGCAGGAACGAACGGCGGACCTCGCGAACCTGGTTTCCGAATCGGCGCGCGGTCACCGCGTGGTGAAGGCCTTCGGCATGGAGGCCTTCGAGGACCATCGCTTTCGCGAGGCGACCCGGCGGCACCTGCGGGTCAACCTCCGGGGTCAGTTGCTGTCGAATCTCTCCGGGCCGGTCATCGAGTCGCTGGGCGTGATCGGGGCCGGGCTGTTCCTGATCTTCGCGGGGCGAGCGATCCATGCGCGGACCATGGAGCCCGAGGTGCTCGTCAAGTTCCTGATCGGGCTCTACGCGATGTACGACCCGATCCGCCGGCTCAACAAAGTGAACCTGGTCGTCCAGCAATCCCTCGCCGCCGGCCAGCGGATACGCAACTTGATGGCTCTCCCGATCGAGGTCACCGATCGCCCGGGGGCAATCGACGTCCGGACGATCGAGCGCGAGATCCGATTCGAGGGCGTCTGCTTCCGCTACGAGGAGAAGGAGATCCTCCGTTCGATCGACATGACGGTGCGGCGGGGCGAGATCGTCGCGCTGGTCGGCCCCTCTGGAGGCGGGAAGACCACGCTCTGCAATCTCGTGCCCCGGTTCTTCGACGTCACCGGCGGGAGGATCCTCGTCGACGGCCGGGACATTCGCGAGATCCGCTTGGCCAGTCTGCGGGCACTGATCGGCCTGGTGACGCAAGAGACCGTCCTGTTCAACGACACCGTGCGCAACAACATCGCCTATGGCCGGCAGGACCTGTCGCTCGATCGCGTCCGCGAGGCGGCGAAGGCGGCGTTCGCCGACGATTTCATCCTCGAGATGCCGGAGGGCTACGACACGCTGGTAGGTGAGGGTGGGGTCCGCATGTCGGGCGGCCAGCGCCAGCGCCTGGCGATCGCCCGGGCCCTGCTGAAGGACGCGCCGATCCTGATCCTCGACGAAGCCACGTCGCAGCTCGACACGGAGTCCGAGTCCCTGGTCCAGAAAGCGCTGGTGAACCTCATGCGCGCCCGGACGACCTTCGTGATCGCGCACCGGCTGTCGACGATCACCGTGGCGGACCGGATCTTCGTGGTGGAAGCGGGCCAGATCGTGGAGGAGGGCACCCACGATCAGCTGTTGCAGGCGAACGGCCTCTACCGGCGGCTCTACGAGCTGCAGTTCCGAGAGTGACCGTGGAAGACGCTCGCTGTCCGGACGACGACCCGAGCCTGGACTGGCGAGTCAGTCCGATCAGCCTGATCTTCGCCTCGCTCGTCCGCGCTCTGGCGGCGACGATCGATTTCAGGTACCACGAGGATCGGGAAATCCGGGCTCGGGAACGGGACGGGCGTCCCTTCATTCTGGCTTTCTGGCATCGCCACCTCGCTCTCATGCGCTACGCTTACTTCGGGCGCTGGATCACCGTGATGGTCAGCCGGAGTCGGGATGGCGAGATCTCGGCGAGGTCCCTCGGGCGGCTCGGAGTCGACGTCGCGCGGGGCTCGACGACGCGCGGCGGTGCCCTGGGACTGCGGGAGCTCCTCCGCCACGCCGCGCAGGGATCGGATCTCGCCTTCACGCCGGACGGACCGCGAGGGCCGGCCCGCAAGGTACAGCCCGGCGTCGTCGTGGCCGCGGGGATGACCGGCTTTCCGATCATCCCGGTGGCCATTGGAGCTTCGCGAGCCCGAACGCTGCGCAGCTGGGATCGCATGCTGGTCCCGCTGCCCTTCGCCCGGGTCGATATCGTCTATGGCGAGACCTTGAGCTTCGACCGGCGTGCCGACGTGGCCGCCGGAGCGGCACGGCTGGAGGCCGCCCTGAACGCCGTCGAGTCGCGCGCCGAGACGCTCGGCGCCGGGAGGGTGCCGTGAAGAGCATGACTGGTTTCGGCCAAGGGGCCGCCGCAGGGGCAGCGGTGCGCGTCTCGGTCACTGTGAGCTCGGTGAACCACCGCCACCTCGATCTCGTCCTGCGCACGCCGGAGGAGCTTCGACCGCAGGACGGCAGGCTCCGCGAGAGGATCTCCGCGCGGGTGCGGCGCGGCCGTTGCGAGGTCGCCGTGGCGGTGCGGCGACTGGTCGAGCCCCCGGTGGCGATCGAGTTGCGGCGCGAAGCGGTCGTGGCCCTGGTCGCGGCCTGTCGTCCCTTGGTGGAGGACGGCCTGATCCGCTCCGAGCTGACGATCGGCGACCTGGTGCGCGCCAGCGGTCTGGTGGCCATCGAGCGGGACGCGAGCTCCTGGGATGCGGCCGAGGATGCGGTGCTCGATGCGGCGCTCGACGCGGCGCTCGACCAGCTCGACGGCGCGCGCGTCTTCGAGGGCGCGCGCCTCGCCTCTGCGCTGAGCTCGATCCTGGAGAGTCTCGACGGCATCTCGGCGACGCTGCGCACCCGCCTTCCTCAGGTGCGTGCCGAGCTCGAAGCCGCTCTGCGCGGGCGGCTGAAGGAGTGGGCGCGCGGCGAGGGGCTCCCCGAGGACCGTTTGTTGCAGGAAGTCGCGACACTGGTCGAGCGGATCGACGTCCAAGAGGAGCTCGACCGTTTCGATGCTCACCTGGAGCAGGTGACCGCCGTGCTCCAAGAGTCCGCGGCGGTCGGGCGCCGGCTCGACTTCCTGGCGCAGGAGCTGGCGCGCGAGCTCAACACGTTGTCGGCCAAGTGCCGCCAGCCGGAGATCGTCCGTCTGGCGCTCGACGCCAAGCTGCTCTGCGAGCAGTTCCGCGAACAGGTGCAGAATGTCGAATAGGCCGGCGATCCCCCCGCCTCCTGGGGAGCTCTTCCTGCTCTCGGCGCCGTCGGGCGCAGGAAAGACCACGCTGATCCGCGCCGTGATGAGCGCGTTGGCCGGGTCCGGCGGCCTCGAGTTCTCGGTCAGCCACACCACGCGGCAACCCCGCCAGGGGGAAGCCGACGGACGCGACTACCACTTCGTCGACGTGCCGAACTTCCAACGGATGATCGTCGAGGATCTCTTCTTGGAATGGGCCGAGGTTCACGGTAACTACTATGGGACGTCGGCTGCGGCTGTCCTCCCGTTCCTCCAGCAGGGCGTGGATGTGCTGGTCGACCTCGACGTGCAAGGGGCGGAGCGCATGATGCACCGCTTTCCTGAAGCCCACAGCATCTTCGTCATGCCACCGAGCTATCGCGACCTCTGCGAACGCCTTTACGGACGGCGCCTCGACGGGGCCCCGGAGATCGCTCGTCGACTCGCCGTATCTCTCTGGGAAATCAAGCAGTTCGATCGCTACGACTATGCTATTATCAACGATGACGCGGCGCGGGCGAGTCAGGCGCTGACGGCGATCGTGCTCGAGAAACGCCACCGCCGGGAGCGGATGAGGCAGCGTGTCGAGAGTATCCTCGCCGACTTCACCCGCGACCAACCAACCTGATTCCACGCCATTCGAGGAGGCGGCAGGCGTCCGCCGGGGAGAGCCGTATGGAGCATCGGCCGGAGAGAATCGACAGCACGTTCCGTTTCGTCCTCATCGCCGCGAAGCGCGCCGAGCAGCTGGTGCGCGGGGCACGGCCCAAGGTCGAGACGGCCACCACCAAGCCGAGCCGCATCGCGATGCGCGAAGTCATCGACGAGCTGATCGACTGGGACTACGGTCCGGCGCCAGCGCCCGAGCCGGTGGCCGAGGCGGACGAGCCGACCGAATGACCCAGGCTGCGCCCCGGCGCATCCTGTTGGGCGTCTCGGGCGGTGTGGCCGCGTTCAAGGCTCCCGAGCTGGTGCGCCGCCTGCGCGAGCGCGGTCACGAAGTGCGCTGCGCGCTGACGCCGGCGGCAACGAGCTTCGTGGCGCCGCTGACCCTCGAGGTCCTCTCCGGGCAGCCGGTCGCGGAGGAGGAGTACCTCGAGCCGGGCGGAGGAGGGGAAGAGGCCCACATCGCCCTCGCAGCCTGGGCCGAAGCGCTCTGCGTCGCCCCCGCCACCGCCCACACGATCGGTGCGCTGGCCTTGGGACTCGCTCCCAACTTCCTCACGACGACGGCGCTCGCCTTCCGCGGTCCGTTCGTCGTCGCTCCCGCCATGCACTCGGCGATGTGGACCCAGCCCGCCGTGCAGGAGAACCTGGTGCGGCTGCGCGAGCGTGGGGTTCGCCAGGTCGGACCGGTGGAAGGGCCGCTCGCCTCTGGGGAATCCGGCATGGGGCGGATGGCCGACGTGGCGGAGATCGTCCGCGCGGTCGAGGCCTGCTGGGCCTTGCAGGATCTGGCCGGGCGCACCGTCGTGGTGAGCGCCGGACCGACCCAGGAGCCGCTCGACCCAGTGCGCTTTCTGGGCAATCGCTCCAGCGGCAAGATGGGCTTCGCGCTCGCCGCCGAGGCAGCTCGCCGCGGTGCCCGCACCGTCCTGGTGGCGGGACCGGTGGCGCTGACGACGCCGCCGGGGGTCGAACGGATCGATGTCGAGACCGCGCTGCAGATGGCAGCTGTCCTCGAGCGAGTGGCCGCCGACGCGGATCTCGTGCTGATGACGGCGGCGGTGGCGGACTTCCGCCCGCGTCATCCGGCGTCCGCCAAGATCAAGCGCCGAGACGGCCCGCCGCAGTTCGAGCTGGTGGCCAACCCCGATCTCCTGGCCGATCTGGCGCGGCTCGCTCCGCGCGCCCTGCGCGTCGGCTTCGCTGCCGAGACCGGGATCGACGCCCGGGAGGCGGAGCGCAAGCTCGCCGCCAAGGGAGCCCACCTGCTGGTGGCGAACGACGTCTCCCGGCCAGACATCGGCTTCGGGAGCGACGACAACGAGGTCACGCTCTTCCGCCCGGAATCCCCGCCGATCCACCTGCCGAAGCGCTCCAAGCGCGAGTTGGCGGCTGTCCTGTTCGACCATTTCGTCCGTGAGCTCGGCCATGTCCGCCCCGAAACCGAGCCCGTTCGTCCTTGACGCGCTCGGCTACCTGAGCGACCTCGGGTTCACCGATCTCTATCTGAGGACGCCTTCGGCGGTCTCCGGCAGCGACGCGCCGAGCGCCGCCCAGCCGCAGGCCAAGCCCGGCCCGTCGACGCTCGGCGAAGTGGCCGAAGCCGCCGCGAACTGCCGGGCCTGCCGGCTCGCGGCAACACGGCGCAAGGTGGTCTTCGGCTCGGGCGATCCGCGGGCACGCCTGATGTTCGTGGGCGAAGGACCGGGGGCGGAAGAGGACCGGCAGGGCCTTCCCTTCGTGGGTCCCGCCGGCGAGCTCCTCACCAGGATCGTTCGCGCGATCGGTCTCGAGCGTGACCAGGTTTACATCGCCAACGTGGTCAAGTGCCGGCCTCCCGACAATCGGGATCCGGCGCCGGACGAAGCTGCGGCGTGCCGCGGCTACCTGGACGCGCAGATCGATCTCGTCAGGCCGCTGGTCTTGGTAGCCTTGGGCCGAGTCGCCGCCCAGGCACTGCTCGGCACCGCGGCTCCGATCTCCCGTCTGCGCGGCGATTGGCACGTCGTCCGCGGCGTTGCGACCCGCGCCACCTACCACCCTGCCGCGCTGCTGCGCAACGCGGCGCTGAAGCGGCCGGCATGGGAGGATATGCAGCTAGTGCGCGAGCGTTTGAGGGAGCTGTCGGAAGTGGGGGGATCGCCCCGCCTTTGAGGCTTCCTCGGCACGCCAAGGGAGGAGCATGGTGCAGCACTTCGAAATCGAGGTGACCGGCGGGAGGTGGCCGGCCGCGGAGCGCTGGGCCCTGGGGGTCTTCACGGACGCCGAGCCCGACCTGGAGGTGCTCAGCGCCGAGGGGCGCACCGCCGCCGCCGCCCTTCTCCGGCGGCGAGGATTCCGCCGGCGTGAGGGACAGTTCGTCGAATCGTCGATCGCCGGTGGCCGGCGGACGATCGCGATCTACGGACTTGGATCGCGGGACGAGTTCTCGGCCGTTCGCCTCCGCGCCTTCGTCGAGCACGCCCTCGAAGCTGCGCGCGCAGGTGGAGCCCGGCGCCTGGCGATCGGCATGCCCGAGCACGAGGTCTGTCGCGGCGAGAGCGCGGCCGCAAGGACGACGCGCCAGATCGCCCTGTCGACCTATCGCTTCGATCGCTTCCTCCCGTCCGGCGAGCCGCGGCCGCGCCTCGAGCGGATCCAGATCGTGGTGCCGGCGCGATGGCGGCGCGAGCAGGCGGCCGGGGCGCGGATCGGACTCGCGGTTGCGGAGGGGATCGCCCTGGCCCGAGATCTGGGCAACACGCCGCCGAACATCGCGACCCCGGACTGGCTGGCGCGCCAGGCGCGGACTCTCGCGGGCAAGTGGGGCGCGCGTGTCCAAGTGCTCGCAGCTGCCGAGCTCCGCAAGCGGGGTATGGGCGGGCTCCTCGCGGTGGGCGGCGGATCGCGCAACCCACCGCGTTTGGTGCGGATCGAGCTCGGGCGCCGTGGTCCGATCGTAGCCCTCGTCGGCAAGGGGGTGACCTTCGACACCGGCGGGATCTCGATCAAGCCGGCGGCCCAGATGGACGAGATGAAGTGGGACAAGGCGGGGGCTTGCGGCGTCCTCGGCGTCCTGGCGACGCTCCATCGCTTGAAGCTCCCGGTACGCGTGCGCGCCTATCTGCCGCTTGCCGAGAACATGCCCGACGGCGCGGCGTATCGCCCCGGCGACATCGTGCGCTGCAGCAACGGCAAGACGGTGGAGATCGTCAATACCGACGCCGAAGGGCGAATGATCCTCGCCGACGCGCTGGTGTGGGCGGCGCGCGAGCGACCCGACAGCCTGCTCGAGTTCTCGACGCTCACCGGCGCCTGCGTGGTCGCTCTGGGCACTCAGGGCGGCGGTCTCTTCACCCCGTCGGAGGAGCTCTCCCGAGAGCTGCTGTCGGCCGCCGAAGCGGCGGAGGAGCGGCTCTGGCGACTGCCGCTCTGGCCTGAGTTCCTCGAGGAGATGAAGGGCGCCCACAGCGACCTCAAGAACTCCGGCGGCCGATGGGGAGGCGCCTGCACGGCAGCGGCGTTTCTCTCGCAGTTCGTCGACGGCGTGGAGCGCTGGGCCCACCTCGACATCGCCGGTCCGGCCTATGTCGGCGGCGAGCAGCGCGCCAAACGTGGCGCAACCGGCTACGGAGTCGCGCTGACAATCGAGTTCCTGCGCTCGCTCGCCAGCGCCCGCCCGACGAGAGTCTGAGCGCCCGATGTCCGCTGTGCCCCTCCTGGAGGTCGGCCGGCTGACGATCTCCTTCCCCGCGAGGGGTGGCCCGGCGCTGGCGGTGCGCGAGGTCTCGTTCGCGCTGCGCGCCGCGGAGGTCGTAGCGCTAGTGGGGGAGTCGGGTAGCGGCAAGACCCTCACCGCCCTCACCATCCTCGGGCTGCTGCCCGCAGCCGCCCGCCTCGAGTCCGGCACGATCCGACTGGGAGGCGAGGAAGTGCTGGGGCGGCCCGAGGTCGAGCTGCGTGCGATCCGGGGCCGGCGCATCGCCATGGTCTTTCAGGAGCCGCGCTCGGCGCTCAACCCCGTGCTCGATCTGGAGACTCAAATCGTCGAAGCGGTGCGGGCGCATTCATCCGTGGATCGGCAGACCGCGCGTCAACGCGCCCTCGCGTTGCTCGAGCTGCTCCGCATGCCCGACGCCGCGCGCCGCTTGAAGGCGTTCCCCCACGAGCTCTCCGGCGGGCAAAGGCAACGGGCGATGTTGGCCGTCGCGCTCGCGGCGGGCCCCGAGATCCTGCTGGCCGACGAGCCCACGACGGCGCTCGACCCGCCGCTCGAGCTCGAGGTGCTGCAGCTCCTGGCTCGCCTGCGTGACGAGCTCAAGGTCGCCATCCTGTGGATCACTCACGACCTGCAGGCGGTCGCCGAGCTGAGCGACCACATTCTCGTCATGCATGCCGGCGAGGTGGTCGAACAGGGCCCGACCGCGAAGCTCCTGGCCGCACCACTGCACCCCTACACGCGCGCGCTGTTGGCTGCGCGCCCGCGCCTCGCCGGCGCTCCCGGGCGCGCTCGCTTCTCGACCCTGCCCGGTCAGGCGCCGAGCCCGGAGGCGCGTCCGGCAGGCTGCGCTTTCCATCCGCGCTGCGCGGAGCTCCTGGACCGGTGCCGCCACGAGCGCCCCGGTTGGCACGAGCCCGCACCCGGCCACGGCGCGCTGTGCTGGCTGCTCGCACCCTCTGCGGAGCCAGTCGGTTGAGCCCGCTGCTCGAAGTGCGTCAGCTCTGCAAGGAGTTCCGGCCGAGTGCCGGAGGGTTTCGCGGAGCGCGTCCGGGGGTGCGCGCGGTCGCCGACGTCGATCTCGACCTCGAAGCCGGAGAGACGCTCGCTCTGGTCGGGGAATCGGGTTGCGGCAAGACGACCCTCGGTCGTCTGATCGCGCGCCTGGTCGAGCCCTCGTCGGGGGCGATCCGCTTCGCGGGGCTCGACCTCCTCGCCCTGGCAGGGCGGGAGCTTCGCCGACGGCGGTGTGATCTGCAAATGGTCTTTCAGGATCCCGAGGCCTCGCTCGATCCCCGCATGCGGGTAGGTGAAGCGGTCGCCGAACCGCTGGTCGCTTTCCGGCTCGCGACCGGTAGCGAGCTTGCCGCTCGGGTCGAGCGCCTGTTGGCGGAGGTCGGACTCCCGCCGCAAGTCGCGCAGCGGTTTCCGCACGAGCTCTCGGGCGGCCAGCGCCAGAGGGTGGCGATCGCGCGCGCCCTGGCTTCGGATCCCCGACTCCTGATCGCCGACGAGCCGGTCTCGGCCCTCGACGTCTCGGTGCGCGGTCAGATCCTCAATCTCCTGGTTCAGCTTCAGCGGGATCGCGGTCTGGCCTTGCTCTTCATCGCGCACGATCTCGCGGTGGTCGGTCCGCTGGCTCACCGGGTCGCGGTCATGTATCTCGGCCGATTGGTCGAGATCGGACCGGTCGGAGAGGTGCTGGACCGGCCCCGTCATCCGTACACCGCCGGACTGGTCGCCGCCGCCCGGCGCCGCGCCGGAGGATCGGGAGCGACCTCCATCGGCGCGGCTACCGGCGAGCCGCCGAGCTCGGCCTCGCCGCCTCCGGGATGTGCTTACCACCCGCGCTGTCAGCTGGCCCGGGAGCTCTGCGGCCGGGTCCGGCCGGAGCTTCTGGGCCCCACCGGGGGCTGGCGTGTCGCCTGCCACTTCGCCGCCGAAGCCGATTCGAGTCATGGGCTTGCGGCCGGCTGCGGAACTTTTGTCGGCGGCCGACGTAATGAGAGAGGACGTGAACTTCACGATGGGAGAGATGCACGTGATGAGTAATTCGAGGATGGTGCAGGCGCGATCGATCGCTGCTTGGATGTTGGCCTTGACGACCCTCGGTGGTCAGCTGGCGCGGGGGCAGGAGACCACCCCGCGATGGGAGGTCACGCCGGCCCCGCAAGCCGCCCCTGCCGGCTCGAGCCTGCGCATCGCCGGCGACGAGATCCGGCTCACTCTCGCCGAAGCCGTGGAGATCGCGCTGACGAGGAACATCGCCCTGCGCACCGAGCGCTACGCCCGCGAGCGCGCTCGCCTCGGCATCGACCAGGCGATGGGGATCTACGACTTCGGCCTGTCGGCCTCCGTCTCGGCCGCGCAGGACGAGAGCCCGGCCGCCTCCAACCTCGACGGCGCCGAGATCCAGGAGCAGAAGCGCAATGGGCTCACGCTGGGCGGATCCCAACTTCTCCCCACCGGTGGCGTGGCGGGGATCCTGTGGACCAACAACCGCTTCGAGACCAATTCGACTTTCTCGCTGCTCAATCCCTCGTTCTCGACCGGCGTCGACTTCACGCTCACTCAGCCGATCCTCCAGGGCTTCGGCCGCCAAGCGACCGACTACGGCATCGAGGTCGCCCGAGTCGGCGACCGAATCTCCCAGGAGCTCTTCACGGCGCAGGTCATCCAGACCGTGCAGCGGGTGGAGAACGCCTACTGGTTACTGATCGCTGCGCGCGACCAGCTCCGCGTCGCCGAGGAGAGCCTGCGGCTCGCCCAGGAACTCCACGACAACAACCGCGTCCGGGTCGAGGTCGGCACGCTGGCGCCGCTCGAGCTGGTCTCCAGCGAAGCCCAGATCGCGACGCGCGAGGAGGAGATCATCCGCGCTCGCGGCACGATCGGGGACGCCGAGGACCTGCTCTTCTTCCTGCTCAACATCGAGCAGGGGGACGCTTGGTCCAAGACGATCATCCCCGAGACCGACCCGGAGATCGAACAGCCGGAGGTCACGGTCGAGGAGTCGATCGCCACCGCTCTTGCCGCGCGCACCGAGATCGCCGCTCAGGAGCTGGAGCTCAAAGCGCTCGAGCTCGACCAGGCCTTCTATGCCCAGGACCTCAAGCCGCGGCTCGACCTCAGAGCGACCTACGGCCTGAACGGCTTGGGGGGCGACGTGCTCCTGCGGGACGACCAGGGCAACGTGATCGGGACGCTGCCCGGCGGATGGGACGATGCGATGGATCAAGTGACCGGCTGGGATTTCCCGGGTTGGGTCGTGGGCCTGGAGTTCTCGGTGCCGCTGCAGAATCGCAGCGCCAAGGCACGCAAGGCGATCGCCGACGTGGCGCTGGAGCAGGGCAGGCTCGCGTCCGAGCAGCTCGAGCTCCAGATCACCACCGAAGTCCGGGCCGCGGTCCGCAACCTCGAGACCTCGCGGCAGCAGCTCGAGTCGGCACGAGTTTCGCTCCGCCTCGCCGAGCGGAACCTCGACGCCGAGCGCAAGAAGTTCGACAACGGTCTCTCCACCAGCTTCCAGGTGCTCGAGATCCAGGACGACCTGAGTGCCGCCGGGAGCCGGGTGGTCGCCGCGACGACCGGCTACCGTCGGGCTCTGGTCGAGTACTATCGGGCCACCGGGAAGCTGCTCGAACGCTCCGGAGTCCGCGTCGCGAGCTGACCCGCCAGCGCAGTAGGCGCGGGAGGAGGGGAGGGAGATGGGAGATGTGAAGTCCGAGGCCACCGGCGGCTCGGAACTGGCGAATGTGTGGGGGGCGCTCGTCGATCCACGCCGGGCATTCGCGAGACTGGCGACGAAGCCCACGTTCGTGATCGCGTTGCTGGTCCTCGTCGTGCTCGGTGCCACCTCCGTCTGGGTGGGCTTCTCGAAGGTGGATCCGCAGGACATGCTGCGCACCCTAGAGGACCAGGGCCGCGAGCTGCCGCCTTCGATGGTCGAGGCGCCGGAGAAGATGATGGGCTTCATGAAGTGGTCGGCGGTCGCCGGCGCGGCCGTGGTCGCACCGCTCCTGTACCTCGCGATCGCCGCGATCTTCCTGGTCGCCCTGCGCCTGCTCGGCAGCGAGATCTCCTACCGGCAGAGCCTGGGCGTGACCCTCCACGGGATGCTGCCCCTGGCGGTCGCGGCCCTGCTCGGCCTGGTGGTCGGCCTGCTGCGCGAGCAGGTCTCGATGCGCGAACTCGAGTCAGGGGCTCTCCTGCTGTCGCACCTGGGCTTCCTCGCTGGCGAGGATTCCAGCGCCGCCGTGCGGGCCCTGCTCACCAGCGTCGACCTCTTCTCCTTCTGGTGCATCGCTCTCCTCGCCCTGGGCTTCGAGCTCGTGGCCCGGGTGAGCCGCGGGGCGGCCTGGGGCACGGTCGGCGTGGTCTGGGGCCTGGGTATCGCCGTCAAGGCGCTGCTCGCTCTGTTGCGCTGAACTTGCGGCCGGACGAAGCACGATGAAGCGGCGGCTCGCGCTGGTCTTGGGCGGCTTGGTCTTGCTCGCCGGCATCGTCGCCCTGAGCGTCCGCGGACGAAGCTCGCGCGACACGGTGAAGCTGTTCGCCGAGAAGGCGGTTGAGCGCGAGATCACCCAGACCGTCAAGGCGACCGGCCAGATCCAGCCCAAGGTGCAGGTGAACATCTCGGCGCACGTGGTGGGAAAGATCGAGCGCCTGTTCGTCGCGGAAGGTGACGACCTGGACGTCGGTCGACCTTTCCTGCAGCTCGAGCGGGAGGCCTTTCTCGCCGCTCGCGACAACGCCCGCGCCCAGCTCGCCATGAACGGCACCGAGCTGCGGCAATCCGAGGTCGCGCTGGCCGACCAGGAGATCAAGGTCGAGCGTGCGCGCAAGCTGAGCGCCGACGGAATCACCTCCGGAGAGGCGCTGGAGACCGCGGAGCTGCAGTACACCTCGGCACGGCTGCGCGTCGAACAGGCGAGAGAGGCGATCAAGCAGGCGCAGGCGATGCTGGATCGGGCCGAGGACGACCTGCGCAAGACGACGATCTACGCCCCGATCGCGGGCCGGGTGGTCACGCTCAACGCCAAGGAGGGCGAGGTCGTGGTTTCGGGCACCATGAACAACCCCGCTTCGGTGATCGGCACGATCGCCGATCTCTCCGCGGTCCTGGCCGAGATCGACGTGGACGAAACCGAGGTCGTGCACGTCGCGGTCGGGCAGACCGCCGAAGTGCGGGTCGACGCTCTCCCGGACGCCGAGTACGCGGCACGAGTCGAAGAGATCGGGAGCTCCGGGTACTCGAAGGCCAGCCAGCCCGACGTCACCTTCTTCCGCGTCAAGCTGCTGCTCGCAGCGCCCGACGAGCGTCTGCGGCCCGGCATGTCGACACGCGCCGAGATCGCCGTGGCCAGCCACCAGGAGGCCATCGTGGTGCCGATCCAGTCGGTCCTCGAGCGGCGCCTGGAGGGCGAGGGCGACGAGCCGGGCGCCGAGGCGAAGGTGGTCTTCGTGGTGAGCGATGGAAAAGCGCTCCGCCGCGTGGTTCGGACGGGCCTTTCGGACGCGACGCACGTGGAGCTCCTCGAGGGGCTGCAGGCGGGCGACCTCGTGGCGACGGGACCCTACCGCGCGCTGCGCAAGGTGGACGACGGAGACCGGGTGCGCGTGACCAAGCCCGAGCTGCTGGAGAACGACGCGGAGAAGCGCGAGGAAGAGAGCGACTGATGGCGATCATCGAGCTGCGCGACGTCTACAAGATCTACGACATGGGCGCGGAGAAGGTGCGGGCGCTGAACGGCCTCGACCTGGCGATTCAGCGCGGCGAGTACGTGGCGATCATGGGCCCCTCGGGGAGCGGCAAGTCGACCCTGATGAACCTGCTCGGCTGCCTGGACACGCCGTCGGAGGGGAGCTACATCCTGAACGGCACCGCGGTGGAGCACTTGAACGATCAGGAGCTCGCGGCGATCCGCAACAAGGAGATCGGATTCGTCTTCCAGACATTCAATCTCCTGGCCCGTACTGACGCGCTGCAGAACGTCGAGCTGCCCCTGATCTACGCCGGCGTCTCGCGGAAGGATCGTCGTGAGCGGGCCGAACGGGCGCTTTCACGCGTCGGGCTTACCGATCGAGCGCATCACCTGCCCAACGAGCTCTCGGGGGGCCAGCGGCAGCGCGTCGCGATCGCGCGCGCGCTGGTCAATGAGCCCTCGATTCTGCTGGCCGACGAGCCGACAGGGAATCTCGACACCGCCACTTCGACCGAGATCATGCAGCTGTTCGACGAGCTCCACGGACAGGGAAACACGGTGATCCTGGTCACCCACGAGGCCGAGATCGCCGCCCACGCCCGCCGCAAGATCGTCCTGCGCGACGGCAAAGTGGTGACCGACGTGGTGGAGGCGGCCGCTCGGGCCGACTGATTTCCGTTGGTCCTGTCGGAGAACCTCCGGGTGGCCCTGCGCGCGCTGCGCGCCAACAAGCTGCGCTCGATCCTCACGACGTTGGGGATCATCATCGGGGTCGCGGCGGTGATCGCGGTCGTCTCCATCGTGCAGGGGCTCCAGTTCATGATCACCCGCGAGCTGCAGGGCGTGGGGGCGACCTACGTCATGGTGCTGCCGAAGCGCGACCCGAACCAGGGCCCCGGAGTGGTCGCCCGCCAGGTTCGGCTGACCTGGGACGACGGCCTGGCGATTCGCCGGCAGGTTCCAGGTGTGAGGCTGATCACGCCGCTGATCGTGGCGCCCGCCCAACAAGTCAAGTTCCGCGATCGCCAGCACGCCACTCTCCTGCTGGGGGTCAACCAGGACTGGCCGGAAGTGAACAACCACGAGGTCGAGTTCGGTCGCTTCTTCTCCCAACTCGACCTCGACCACCGGCGAAAGGTCGCCGTCGTGGGCCGTAAGGTCGTGGAGGAGCTCGATCTCGCCGACCCCATCGGCGCCGAGATCTACGTCGGCAGCCTGCCGGTCTCGATCGTGGGGGTGATGGAGAAGCGGGGACAGGCGCTGGGGCAGGACTCGGACGACCTCGTGTTCATCCCTTTCGCGACGGCGCTCTCGGTGCTCGGCCGCGACGCCGGCGAGCAGATCCAGCTCCGCCTGCAGGCCGCCAGCCCGGCGGTCGTGGATCAGGTCAAGGACGGCGTGCAGCAGGTCTTGCGCACCCGACACCGGATCGCCGGCGGCCAGCCGGACGACTTCGAGGTCATGCTCCAGGACGAGATCCTGGAGACCGTCGGATCGGTGCTCGGCATGATCACCACGGTCGTCGGCGCGGTGGTGGGCGTCGCGTTGCTCGTCGGCGGGATCGGGATCATGAACATCATGCTGGTTTCGGTGACCGAGCGCACTCGGGAAATCGGCATTCGAAAGGCGGTCGGCGCACGCCGGCAGGACGTGCTGGTGCAGTTCCTGATCGAGGCGGTGACCCTCTCTCTGGTCGGTGGCACCATCGGATTGCTGGCCGGTTGGGGGATCGGAGCGGGCGTGGCGGGCGCGCTGCCCGGGGATTGGCCCCCGGCTCACGTCCCTCTTTGGGCGGTCCTGCTGGCCTTCGGGTTCTCGGCGGTGGTCGGGGTCTTCTTCGGAATCTACCCGGCGGGCAAGGCGTCCCGCATGGACCCGATCGAGGCGCTGCGCTACGAATAAGGGGTGGTGCCGGAGACAGGAGTCGAACCTGCACGCCCTTTCGGACGGGGGATTTTGAGTCCCCTGCGTCTGCCATTCCGCCACTCCGGCGAAGCCGCCGCATGGTAAGGGGCCGCCGAGCCCGGTGTCAACGGCGCAGCGCCGCTGGATTGTCCCCTCTGGAGGACATCTGCGCCGGAATTGCGCCCCGTCCCCAGCTTGACTCGGAGTCTCGATCGGAGTATCCTTTGGACGCGGTGGAATTTGTCGTAACTATCCTGCGCTACAACAAGTTAAGCGAAGGGAGCTCCCGGACGTGACATTCAAAGTCGGTCAGAAGGTCGTCTATCCGAACCACGGCGTAACGGTCATCGAAGAGATCGCCCCCAGCCGAATCGACGGAACCGAGCGCACCTGTTACTACCTCCGACTCCTGTCGAGCAACTCCAAGGTCATGGTCCCCAAGGACAATCTCGACCTGGTCGGTCTGCGGCCGCTCTGCGAGCCGCGCGAGATCCGCACGCTGTTCAGCATTCTCGAGAACGGCAGCGTGGACGCCCACAAGGACTGGAAGGGGCGCTACAAGCAGAACGTCGAGAAGATGAAGACCGGGCGGATCACGGAAGTGGCCGAGGTCCTGAAGAACCTGCGCTTCGTCAGTCAGCGCAAGAGCCTTTCCTTCCGCGAGAAGAAGATGTACGAGCGCGCCAAGCACTTCATCGTCAGCGAGGTGGCGCACGTCAAGGGGCTCTCCGAACGGGACGCCGAGCAGCAGGTCGAGCGCGCCCTGTCGTCGAGCCTGGAGAAGCGCCGCAAGGGCGACCAGCTGGCGAGCTGACCGCACTCGCCGGGCGCGATCGTGCGGAGCGCTCCGATTCGGGGCGTGAGGGTCCAATTCCTGGAATCGAGGGTCGATTGAATCGGGACAACGCGCTTTTCACGGTCATCGGCTTGCTCGGCGGGTTCATCGCCGGTTACGTTCTCCACGAGCAGATGTCCGCCGTTCAGCCGGCTCGGCGAATCGCGGGCGGGGCGGCCGCGACGCAGGTGACGGGCGCCGACCCGTCGGCGCCGTCCGCCGCTCCTGCCGGCATGGAGATGGAGCGTCTGCGAGCCCGCTTGGAGGCCGACCCCAACGACGCCGTCGCGATTCTCCAGCTCGCCAACCTGAACTTCGACATTCAGAACTGGGCCCGCGCCAGGGAGCTCTACGAGCGGCACCTGAAGCTGCAACCGGGGAATCCGGACGTCCTGACGGATCTGGGGATCTGCCTGCGCGCCCAAGGCGATTTCCAGGCGGCCCTCGCCCGCTTCCACGAGGCGCAGGGTCTCAGTCCGGGCCACTGGCACTCCCGCTTCAACGAGGTCGTGGTGCTCACCTTCGACCTCAAGGACTTCGCCCAAGCCGAGCGCAAGCTGGCCGAGCTCGAGAAACTGGCGCCGGGAGACGCCAACGTGTCGCGGCTCGCCGCGGAGCTGCGCAAGCTCCGCGACGCCTCCTAGTGCCACCGACGGAGGCGCCGGTCTTCGCGGAGATCGCGCTGCCCCTCCCGGTCGGGCAGACTCTCACCTATCGACTCACCTCTCGGCAGGCAGCCCTCGCGAGCCCGGGCGCCCGCGTGCGTGTGCCGGTCGGACGCCGGTCGATGACCGGCTTCCTCGTCGGCCTGGGCGGCGCTCCGCCGGACGGCGTCGAAGCGCGAGCCGTGGACCGGTTGATCGATCGCACTCCGGCACTGACCGGCGAGCTGCTCGAGCTGGCACGCTTCGCCGCCAACTACTATCTCGCGCCGCTCGGCGACCTGCTCGCGGCGATGATCCCCGGCGAGGCCGCGGGATGGGGCGAGCTGCGCCTCCGCCTCACCGACGCCGGAGCCCTGGCGACTCCCCGCGGAGCCGTCGAAGGGGACCTCCAGCGGGAGCTGATGGAGCGGGGCCGGACTCGGCTGAGCGAGCTCGAGGAGCTGCTCGGCGTTCCCTCCCTGGGGGAGCTCGTCGAGCGGCTGGAAAGAGAGGGCAAGGTCGCCGTGGATTCGCCCGGCGGGCGCGGAGGCCGGTTCGTCACCGCGGTAGAGCTTGCGCCCGGCGACCCGGCGGTCTGGCGTGACCGGTGCGGGCGATCCGCGGCCGGGCGGAGGATCGTGGACTTCCTGGCCACCCTGGGTCGCCCGGCGCTCGCCCGCGAGGTGACCAGCGCGGTCGGCTGTGGCGATTCGGTGATCCGCCGGCTCGTTGCGGTCGGCGTCCTGCGCCGCTTCTCCCAGCCGGAACGGCTAGGGCTCGACCGGCACTTCCTCGCTGCCGAGGAGTCCGACCGGCCTTCCATCGTGCTGCGCCCCGACCAGTCCAACGCCGTGGAGCAGCTCGGCGCTGCGGTCATCGGGCGCCGTTTCTGTACGTTTCTGCTCCACGGCGTCACCGGCTCGGGCAAGACCGAGGTCTATCTCGCAGCCGCCGAAGCTGCTCTCGCAGCCGGTAGGAGCGCGCTCCTGCTGGTGCCGGAGATCGCACTCGTTCCCGCGCTCGCCAGTCACGCCGCTAGCCGCTTCGGGGATCGGCTCGCGGTGCTGCACTCGGGACTCGGAACTAGCGAGCGGATGCAGGAGTGGGAGCGCATCCGGCGCGGCGAAGCCCGCCTCGTGGTCGGCCCGCGTTCGGCGGTCTTCGCTCCGGTCGAGGACCTGGGGCTGGTCGTCGTAGACGAGGAGCAGGATCTCGCCTACAAGCAGGACACCGCGCCGCGCTACCACGGTCGCGATCTTGCGGTGGTGCGCTGCCGGACAGCGGGCGCGGTCGCGCTGCTCGTTTCGGCAACCCCCAGCCTCGAGGTGCGACGCGGCGTGGCCGATGGACGTATCGTGGCCCTTCGGCTGACCCGTCGCGCCGGCTTCGGCAGCCTGCCAGAGGGGATCCTCGTCGACCTGCGCAACGAGCCGCGGGACCTCAAGATCGGCGAGGTGGTCTTTTCGCGACGCCTCCGCGCGGAGATCGAGCGCGCCCTGGCGGAAGAGGACCAGGTGATCCTGCTGCGCAACCGGCGCGGATACGCGCCCCTGCTGCTCTGCCGCGCCTGCGGCGAGGATTTCCGTTGCGCGAACTGTGGTCTGCCGCGCACCTACCATCGCCGCGGCGGCCACCTGCTCTGCCACTATTGCGGCTCGGCGTTGCCTGCGCCGTCGCGTTGCCCCGCCTGCCGTGGGGAGACGCTCGAGGCGATCGGCGCCGGTACCGAGCGGGTGGAGGAGGGGTTGCGCGAGCTCTTCCCCGGCGTGGAGATCGACGTCCTGGACCGCGACAGCGCACGGCGCAGCGGCGGTCCTGCAGCCATCCTGGAACGCTTCCAGGCCGGTGCCACGCGGATTCTCGTGGGCACCCAGATGATCTCCAAGGGGCATCATTTCCCGCGGGTCGCCCTGACTGCCGTGCTGTCGGCGGACAGCTACCTGGGGTTCCCGGACTTCCGCGCGGTCGAAAAGACCTTCGCCCTGCTCACCCAGCTCGGCGGCCGCGCCGGGCGTGGAGATCGACCCGGTCGAGTAGTCATCCAGTCCTACCTCCCCGATCACTACGCGATCCGCGCCGCACTCGCCCAGGACGACGCGGGCTTCGTCGAGCAGGAGATGCGCTTCCGCCGGCTCTTCCACTACCCGCCCTTCACTCGCATGGTGCAGTTGCTGCTGCGTGACCGCCAGCGGGAGCGTGGGATGGCCCGGCTCGACGAGATTGCCGGTCGCCTGCGCGCTCAACCGCGGGCCTCCGAGCTCCGGCTGACCGGTCCCGCCCCGGCGCCACTCGAGCGCCTGCGCGGGGAGTGGCGCCTGCAGTGCCTCGTCCGGGCCGAGGACGGTGCGATGTTGCGTCGCGCGGTGCGCGACGCGGTCGGGGATCGCCAGGTCCCCGGGCTGACGATCGATGTCGACCCCTACCAGCTGCTCTGATTGACCGGATTCCCGAGCCTCTGCTACCTTGCCGCAGCCCGTGACCACGACCGACGCCACCTTCGAGGAACCGCTCGTCGCGCTCCGCCGCCGGATCGAGGAGCTGGAGGGCTATCCGGAGGCCAGCGGCCGGCAGGGCGAACTGCGTGCCCTGCGCGATGAGCTGCGGCGCGAGACCGAGCGGGTCTTCGCGGGTCTCACCCGCTGGCAGAAGACTCTGGTCGCCAGGCACCAGGATCGTCCCTACACCCTGGACTATGTCCGCTTGCTGACCGAGGACTGGGTCGAGGTCCATGGCGACCGGTCCTTCGCCGACGATCCGGCCATCGTGGCCGGTTTCGCCCGTTTCCGCGGCCGCTCGGTGGCCGTCATCGGACACCAGAAGGGGCGCGGAACGAAGGAGCGCATCGCGCGCAACTTCGGCCAACCCCGGCCCGAGGGGTACCGCAAGGCGCTCCGCGTCATGCAACTCGCCGAGCGGTTCGGACGCCCGGTGCTCACGTTCATCGACACCCCGGGCGCTTTTCCGGGCCTCGACGCGGAGGAACGTGGCCAGGCGGAGGCAATCGCGCGCAATCTCCTCGAAATGGCGCAGCTCAAGGTACCGATCGTCGTCACCATCACCGGAGAGGGGGGCAGCGGGGGAGCCCTGGCGCTGGGGGTCGGCGACCGCGTCTTCATCCTCGAGTACGCGATCTACTCCGTGATCTCACCCGAAGGCTGCGCTGCGATTCTCTGGAAGGACCAGGAGGCCAAGCCCCAGGCCGCTGACGCGATGCGTATCACGGCCCCGGACCTCCTGAAGCTGCGCATCGTCGACGAGGTGATCTCCGAGCCGCTGGGTGGCGCGCACGTCGATCCCGAGACCACGGCCACGAGGATCGGAGACGCGGTGGAGAAGACCCTGCGCGCGCTCGAGAAGATGTCCGCCGAAGCCCGCGTCGAAGCGCGCTACCGCCGCTTCCGCTCGCTCGGCGTGGTCGAAGAGCGCTGAGCAGAAGTGACCGACGCCTGGATTCCGGCGCCGACTCCGGCCGCCGTAGAGCAGCGGCTCACGGCGGCGGGGATCTCGCCGCTGCTCGCGCGGCTGCTGGCCCTGCGCGGCGTCGAGGATGCGCCCGCGGCGGTCCGTTTTCTCGAGCCCGAGCTCGCTCATCTGCACGATCCCATGCGACTGCGCGGCATGGACGCGGCCATCGAGACGCTGCACCGCGTGCAGCAGCGGCAGGGGGTCGTCGCCGTGGTGGGCGACTACGACGCGGACGGCCTCACCGCGACCGCGCTCCTGGTGGCCGTGTTGCGTTCGGTGGGCTGCGTGGCCCATCCGATCCTGCCCAACCGGCACGCCGGCGGTTACGGCTTCCAGCCGGAGCACGCGCGCCAAGCTCGCGAGGCGGGCGCCGAGCTCGTGATCACGGTCGATTGCGGTGTGCAGGGTTTCGCCGCGGCGCGCGAGGCGAGAGCGCTCGGACTCGACCTGATCGTCACCGATCACCACCTGCCCGGTGCGGAGCCGCCGGCGGGGGCGACCGTGATCAACCCGAACCAGCCGGGATGCACCTATCCGTTTCCGGCCCTGGCCGGCGCCGGTCTCGCCCTGAAACTCGCCGAAGCGCTCTGCCGGCGGTGCGGCGTCGAAGTCCCGTGGGAGTCGCTCCTCCGGATGGCCAGCTTGGGAACCATCGCCGACGTGGCGCCACTCGTGGGCGAGAATCGAGTTCTGGCGAGCCGTGGATTGCGCGCCCTCGCCACCACGCCTTCGCCGGGCCTGCGGGCGCTCTTTCGCGAAGCGGGCGTGGTTCCTCCGGTCACCGCGACCGACGTCGGATTCCGCATCGGGCCGAGACTCAACGCGATCGGCCGGCTCGGCGGCGCCGAGCCGGCGCTCGAGCTGCTGCTGACGCGCGACCCCTCCCGGGCCAGCGAGCTCGCGGTCCAACTCGGTCGCGCCAACGGAGAACGCCAGGCGCTCGAGCAAGTCGTCCTCGCCGATGGCGCGAAGCGCTTCGCCGGCCAGCCCCACCCCGCCATCCTGGTCGCCTGGGATGAACGCTGGCATCGTGGCGTCGTCGGTGTCGCGGCGGGCCGCCTGGCGCGTGAGCTGTCGCGCCCGGTGCTCCTGTTCGCTGTCGAGGGCGACACGGCGACGGGTTCGGGGCGCAGCGTCGAGGCTTTCGACCTGCATGCTTTTCTCTCCCCCTGGAGCGCACGCCTGCGGCGCTTCGGAGGTCATGCCCAGGCGGTCGGATTGTCCGTGGCGACCGCAGAGCTCGCTCGTCTTACCGCGGATTGGCAGGCCGCCGCGACCGCGCTCTGTCCGCAGCCTCCGGCGAGTCGCCAGCACTACGATGCGGACCTGTCGGCGGAGCGGATCGATCCGGCACTGCTCGCCGACCTCGAGCGCCTCGAACCGCACGGCGCCGGCAACCCGCAGCCGCTATTCCGCATCGGGCCGCTGATCCGCGACGCCGCTCCGCGAGGATTCGGCAGGGATCACCTCGCGATCTCCGTGCGCGGTCCCGGCAGTCCGCGGGCCTTCGAGGTGGTGGCCTGGCGGTGGGCGAGCCGGCCAGGGCCGTGGAACGGAGTTTTCGAGATCCTGGGCTGCGTCGAGCGTGATCGCTATCGAGATGCGCCGGTGGTGCGCCTGGTCGACGCGCGCGCCGCCGAGCGACGGAACCACTAGAATGAACGCCATGGGAGCGGCAGCGGCCGAGGGCCGCCTGGCTCGGTGGCGCAACGTCCTCCTCGCCGTCCTGGGATTGGTGGTCGCGGCGCTCGTCGGGCTCTACTACGTCGGTCGCCAGGCGACTCCGCCCGCCGAGGCCCCGGCGGGCACCGAGACGTCATCGGCGCGGGTGGACGAGCTCGCCGATACGGTGGCGGCCAGCGACGCCTTCGACTTCACGCAGACCATCGAAGGCCGCCCGGTCTTCTCGCTCCACGGCGATCGCTTCCAGGCCAATCGCGAGGGCGTCGTGGATCTCGAAGGGGTGCGCCTGCGGCTCTATCGCGAAGGCCAGGAGTACGTGGTGGCGGCCGAACGGGCGCGCTACGACGGAAACAGCCAGGAGGCCACCCTCACCGGGGGCGTCGACCTGCAGGGAACGGATCGCTTCGCTCTCCGTGCCCCCCGCCTCCAGATGTTGCGCGGGGGCAAGGTGGTGCGCGCCGACGGACCCGTGGCCTTCCGCCTGGGTGATGCCTGGACCGGCGGGGCGGGCAGCCTCGAGATCGACGTCGGCACCGATCGGTTCACGCTCTCCGGCGAGGTCTCAGTCGAGGGAACGCCCCGCGCCGGCACCGCCGCGGTCGCTCTGCGGGCACCCCGCTTGATCCTCGATCGTCCGGGCCGCGTGCTCCGGGCGCCGGACGGGGCCAAGATCGCGCAAGGAGCCAGTTGGCTCGAGAGCCGGGATTGGGAGCTCTTCCTCGCCGCGGACGGGGAGACGCCGCAGCTCCTGAGGCTCGACCGGGGGGTGGGCGGGTCGCTCGCCGAGGGCGGAGTCGAGGGCGCCGGACGCTCCGAGCTGCGCGCGACAGATGCCCGCCTCGAGTTCGACATCGCGACGGGGCGACCGGCCCGGTTGATGCTCCTCGGGGCGCCGCGCAGTCCGGCGAGGATGGACACGGCGACGGATGCCGGCACTGTCCAGGGGCTGGCCTCGTTGGAGCTCGAGGTGCAGTTCCGCGAAGGCCAGCCGGCATCGCTCGCGAGCTCCAAGACGTCCTACTTCGCCGAGTACGTCGAGGGGGTCGAGAAGCCGATCCGGTCGGGGCGGGCCGATTCCTTCGCGGCCGACCTGGCCGACGCGGAGCTGATTCGCGTCGTGCTCACCGGCGGCGTCACCCTCACCGATCCGCAGTTCCGCGGTTGGGGAGAGCGCGCGCTGATCGATCTCGAAACCGGTCGGGCCGAGCTCCTCGGCGAGCCCGCACGGCTCGAAACCGATCGCGGCGAGCTCGCCGCGCCGCACTTGATCCACTCCCGAGCGACCGGCCTGTTGACCGCCGCGGACGGAGTGCGGGCGCTGCTGCGCCGCGACGTTGCGGCCGCGCTCTCCGGCATGGGATGGCGCGGCGAACAACCGGTCCAGGTGCAGGCCAAGGAGGGCGTGCTGCAGGAGCGCCCACGGGGCTTCGTCTTCCGCGGGGACGTACGCGCCTGGCAGGGCAGCGATTTCCTGCTCGCCGACCAGCTACGCGGCCAGGAGGAGGGGCGCGTCCTGACCGCGTCGGGCGCCGTCAAGACGATGCTCAGCCCGGATGAGACGGCCGACAAGAGCGCCGCGCAGCCGATCGAAGTGAGCGCGGGCAACCTCACCTACCGCGAAGCCGAAGGCGAGATCGTGTACGCTGGCGGGGTCCAGGCAGTGCAGTCCGGTCGAGTGCTCTCCTGCGACGAGCTCACCGTCGTCCTGCACTCCGACCGTCGACTGAAGTCGATGGCCGCTGCAGGTAAGGTACTACTCCGCGAGACCGCGTCCGGCCGTGTCGTGCAAGCGACGCGCGCCGACTACGACCTCGCCGCCGGCACGATCGACTTCGTCGGCGAACCGGTCACCCTGAACGATCCGCAGGGCGCACGAATGACCGGCCACCGTCTGCGCTACGACCTGGCGACGAGCGCGGCCAGGATGACGGGGAGCGGAGCGTGAGCGGGAACGGGCGCCTGCGGGCCGAGGCGATGCGCAAGGTCTATGGCGGCCGCGCGGTGGTGCACGACGTTTCGATCGAGGTCTCCCAGGGCGAGGTCGTCGGCCTGCTCGGGCCGAACGGCGCAGGCAAGACAACGACCTTCTACATGGTGGTCGGCCTGACGCCTCCCGACGGCGGCCGGGTTCTGCTCGGCGAGGAGGACATCACCGAGCTGCCGATGTACCAGCGGGCGCAGCGGGGGATCGGCTACCTCCCCCAAGAGCCGTCGGTGTTCCGCAAGCTCTCGGTGGAGGACAACCTGCGGGCGATCTTCGAGACGCTGGACCTCACGCACGCCGAGCAGGAGCGCCGGATCGACCGCTTGATCGAGGACTTCCGACTGCTCAAGGTCCGCAAGAGCATGGGGTTCATGCTCTCGGGCGGCGAGCGGCGGCGAGTCGAGATCGCGCGGGCGCTCGTGCTCGGCCCGTCGTTCATCCTGCTCGACGAGCCCTTCGCGGGCATCGATCCGATCGCGGTCCTCGATATTCAAGGTATCATTCGCCACCTGAAGCAGATGGGAATCGGCATCCTGATCACCGACCACAACGTACGCGAGACGCTGAAGATCACGGATCGCGCTTATATCATCAACAACGGGGGCATCCTCCGCGCCGGCTCGCCGGCTGAGCTGTCGACCGACCCCCAAGTGCGCAAGATCTACCTCGGCGAACACTTCCAACTCTGACCCGGCAACCCCGATGGCGCTCGAGCAGAAACTCTCCCTGAAACTCTCCCAGCGGCTGGTGATGACACCGTCGCTGCAGCAGGCGATCAAGCTGCTGCAGATGACCCGTCTCGAGCTCGAGACCGTCGTGGCGCAGGAGCTCGAGGTCAATCCGGTGCTCGAGGAAGTGGAGGACGCCGAGGACGAGGAGGAGGCACCTCTCCAGGAAACGCCCGCCGAGCCGGCGCCGGAGGAACCGCTGGCGCCCGAGAAGCCGGATCGTCAGGAGCTGGATCAGGTGGCGCTCGAAGCCTATCTCGACGACTCGTGGAACGACGATGCCGCGAGCTACGGTGACAGCGAGGATCGCGAGGCCCCGCCGCTGGAGAACACGCTGACCCGCGAGCCGGACCTCTACGATCACCTGCTCTGGCAGATTCATCTCTCGGACTTCTCGCCGCGCGAACGCGAGATCGCCGAGCTGATCGTCGGCAACCTCGATCCGGACGGATTCCTGGTCGCGTCTCTCGAGGAGATCGTCGAGCTGGGTGCGGCCGGCGCGGGCGAGCCCCTCTCCGGCGAGGAGGTCGCCGCAGTGCTGGATCGGGTGCGCCGTCTCGATCCGCCCGGCATCGCCTGCGAGAGCCTGCAACAGAGCCTCCTCTGGCAGCTCGATCTGCGTGGCGATCCGCCGGACTCGCTCGCCCGCCGGATCGTCGCCGACCACTGGGACGCCTTCCTACGGCGCCAGTACCAACAGATCGCGCGTGCGCTCGACATCCCGCTCGTCGAGCTCGAGCCGGTGATCGAGACCATCAAGACGCTGCAGACCCGGCCCGGACGCAAGTTCACCAACGATCGCGCGCACTACATCGAGCCCGACGTCCACGTCCTCAAGGTCGGTGACGACTACGTCGTGCAACTCAACGACGACGGTCTGCCCCGGCTCAGAATCTCCCGCGCCTACCGACGGATGTTGCAGCAGATGCGCGCGGAAGGGCGGCAGAACGAGGCGCAGCAGTTCATCACCGACAAGATGCGCTCCGCGGTGTGGCTCATCAAGAGTCTCGACCAGCGACAGCGCACCATCTACAAAGTCGCCACCTCGATCGTGCGGCAGCAGCGCGATTTCCTCGACCAAGGGCTGGACTTTCTCCGCCCCATGGTGCTGCGCGACGTCGCCGAGGACATCGGGATGCACGAGTCCACGGTCAGCCGGGTCGTCTCCAACAAGTACATGCACACGCCGCGCGGTCTCTTTCCGCTCAAGTTCTTCTTCCACAGCGGAATCGACCGGGACTACGGCGAGGACATCTCTTCGCTGACGGTGAAGCGCAAGATCAAGCAGCTGATCGAGGGGGAGGACCCGCGCCATCCCCTGTCCGACAGCGAGCTGATGCGTATTCTGAATCGCGAGGGGATCCAGATCGCTCGTCGTACCGTGGCGAAGTACCGGGACGAGCTCAATCTGCCGTCTTCATCCGATCGCCGGCAGATCTTCTGACAGGGAGGGCAACGATGAACATCGAGTTCGTTGGGCGGCACGTGGCAGTCGAGGAGCGGCATCGCAAGGTCGCCGCCGAGAAGCTCGGCAAGCTCGCCAAGTTCCTCGCACCGCCGATCGACGTGCAGGTCGAGCTCGAAGCGGAGAAGCGCCGGGTGACCGCGGACCTGCACCTGCGCCATCGCCACGGCGAGCTCCACGCCCGCGAGGAGAGCCACGATCTCGCGGAGGCCCTCACCCTGGCGATCGCGGCGCTCGAGAAGCAGGCGCAGCGATCCCGCAAGCGGGCGGTGGACCGTCGCCGGCGCTCGGCGCGTGCCGGTGTGGACGCCCACTGGCCCCTGGCGGTGGTGGCGGGGGAGAGCCTGCGCTCCGGCGACTCGCCGCGGATCATCCGGTCCTCGCGCCTCGAGATCAAGCCGATGACGATCGACGAGGCTGCCCTGGCGCTGGAGAGCTCGAAGCACGAGTTCGTGGTCTTCCTCGACTCGGAGAGCGACCGAGTGAGCGTTCTCTACAAGCGGCGCGACGAGAACTACGGGCTGATCGCACCCGAGTTCTGAGTCTTGTCGAACGCTCCCCTGCGGGCCGAGGTCGCCGTTCGGAGACCATGACGATGCAACCCAACCGGGTCCTGGTGCGCGAATTGCTGGGCGAGGAGCTTGCCGATCTCCACCTCACGGTGCTGAGCGGCGAGGAGCAGCTCGACAACGAGATCACGCATCCGCGGGTCCAGAAGCCCGGTCTGGCGTTCGCCGGCTACTACGCCTACATCAAGCCGGGCCGGGTGCAGATCATCGGCCAGAGCGAGCTCGAGTACCTGCGCACCGTCGATCCGGAACTGCGCGCCGAGCGCCTGCGCAGCATCGCGGCCTTGCCGATTCCCGTCGTGGTCTTCACCAAGGGGCTCGTGCCGCCGCCAGAGATGCTCGCCGAGCTGAGGACGCAGCGCGTTCCGGTGCTGACTTCGCGCGACCTCTCGTCGGTGGTGATCAAGCGGCTGAGCTACTTCCTGGAGGACCATCTCGTCCCCTCGACCCGGGTCCATGGGGTCCTGGTCGAGGTCTACGGCCTCGGCGTCCTGCTCATCGGCGCGAGCGGGGTCGGCAAGAGCGAGGCGGCTCTCGACCTCATCACCCGCGGCCACAGCCTGGTGGCGGACGATCGGGTGGCGATCAAACGCTATCCCGGAGGCGAGCTCATCGGATCGGCGGAGGAGGCGCTCAAGCACCACATGGAGCTGCGCGGGCTCGGTATCATCAACGTCAAGGACCTCTTCGGCTTGGCGGCGATCCGCGAGCGCAAGTCGATCGATCTCGTGGTCGAGCTCGAGCCGTGGCGGGAAGGCATGCCCTACGAGCGTCTGGGACTCGACGAAACGGTCTACGACATCCTCGACACGCCGTGCCCGTACATCCGCATGCCGGTGGCGGTGGGCCGGAACCTCGCCAACCTCGTCGAGATCGCGGCGCGCAATCACGTCTTGAAGCTGCAGGGCACCCATTCGGCCAGGGAGTTCGCGCGCAAGCTGGAGGAGCAGATTGAGCGAAGCCGCCAGGGAAAGCCGCGTTAGGCTGGTTTTCGTCACCGGCCTCTCGGGGTCCGGCCGAAGCACGGTGGCGAAGTGCTTCGAAGACCTCGGGTATTACTGTGTCGACAACCTCCCCCTGCCGTTGCTGCGCCAGCTCGTCGCGGAACCCGGGGCGTTCATCGCCGACCGGCACCGCATCGCGATCGTGACGGACATCCGTACCCCGGGCTTCGCCTCCGAGGCGCCTCGGCTCTTCGAGTCGATCGATCGCCAGCGGATCCAAGTGACGATCGTCTTCCTGGAGGCATCCGACGAGTCGCTGCTGCGCCGCTTCTCCGAGTCCCGGCGGCCGCATCCGTTCTCCGATGCGCTGCCGGTACCGGAATGCGTGCGGCAGGAGCGCGAGATGCTGCGCGAGCTGCGCGGTGCCGCCGATCTGGTGCTCGACACCAGCGACTGGTCGATCCACGACATTCGCAGTCTGATCTACCGGGAGTTCGGCAAGGAGGCGGGGCATCAGCCGGCGATGATGGTCACGCTGGTCAGCTTCGGCTACAAGTTCGGTCTACCCCATGGCGCCGACCTGGTGTTCGACGTGCGGTTCCTCCCCAACCCGCACTTCGTGGCCGAATTGCGCCCGCTCAACGGCAAGGACGCGGCGGTGCGCGAGTTCCTCGCCGGACGATCCGAGTTCCAGGACTTCATCGGCCGCTTCGCCGATCTCCTGCGCTACCTGCTGCCGCGCTACCAGCAGGAGAACCGCAGTTACCTGACCATCGCGGTCGGATGCACCGGCGGGCAGCACCGCTCCGTCGCCACGGTCGAGGCACTTAACGCCGAGCTGCGCGCGGCGGGCTGGAACGTCCGCGTCCAGCACCGCGAGCTCGAGAGGGTGCGCTCGTGATCGGGGTGATGGTCGTCACCCAGGGTCGGCTGGCCGACGAGCTGCTCGGCGCCGCAGAGACCATCGCGGGCCGACTCGAGAACTTCCGCGCCGTATCGCTCGACTGGAGCGACGGCCTCGAAGTCGCCCTGCGCCGTATCGAATCCGGGGTTCGCGAGCTCGACGCGGGGGATGGTGTGCTGATCCTCACCGACATGTTCGGCAGCACCCCTTCGAACGCTGCTCTCGCGGTCGCGAGATCGGGTGCCGTCGAGGTGATCACCGGCGTGAACCTGCCGATGGTGCTCCGGCTCGGCTGCGCAGCGAGCCTGCCGCCTTCCCTCGGGGAAGCGGCGCGGTGGCTGGAGCAGAAGGGGAAGCGGAGCATCTGCCGCGGCATCGCTCCCCAGGTCGGGGTGGGGGAGCCCCGGTCGCACCATGATTGAACGGGAGATCGCGATCGTGAACCGGCTGGGACTCCACGCTCGAGCTGCCGCCAAGCTGGTGCACCTCGCCAGCGGTTTTCGCAGCCAGGTGGAAGTCGTCTCGAACGGCGAGTCGGTCGACGCCAAGAGCATCCTCGGCCTGCTGCTGCTGGCGGCGTCGCAGGGGTCCCAGGTCCGGATCCGCTGCCATGGCGCCGACGAAGGCGAGGCCCTCGCCGCCATCGAGCGCCTCTTCGCGGAGAGATTCGGGGAGAGCGAATGACCTCCAAGCCGATGCACAAGCTGACCGGGCTTCCGGCTTCCGAGGGCGTCGCCATCGGTCGGGCGGTGGTGATCGCGAACCGGGCTCTGGAGGTCTTCCGCATCCCGCTTCCCGAGGAGGGGCTGGGGGACGAGATTCTGCGGCTGCGCGCGGCTTGCCAAGCCACCCAGCAGCAGATCCATCGCACGCGCGCCAAGGCAGGGCACCTTTTCGGCCAGGAGTTGGCCGCGATCTTCGACGCCCACTCCCTGCTGCTCTCCGACCGGATGTTCCTGCACCAGATCGAGAGCCGGATCCGCCGTGATCGGGTCAACGCGGAGTGGGCGGTGCACGAAACGGCGAAGGAGCTCACCCGCCGATTCTCCGACGTGGACAATCCCTACCTGCGCGAGCGCGGTCAGGACATCGAGGACGTGGGCCGTCAGCTGCTGCGCACGCTGCAAGGCTTGGCGCATCACGAGATCTCGGAGGTGGCCGGCGATGTCGTGCTGGTGGCCGACGACCTGGTGCCCTCGGAGGCGATCCGCTTCGGCAGGGACAAGGTAGTGGGCTTCGCGATCGAGGCCGGGGGCAGGACGTCCCACACTTCGATCATCGCCCGCTCCCTGGGTCTTCCGGCGGTGACCGGAATCGAGGAGATCACCGACCTGGTGACCGACGAGGATCCGGTGATCGTCGACGGTCGCGAGGGCGTGGTGATCCTCCACCCGACGCCGGAGGTCCTGGCGAGCTACGCCCAGCTGCGTCTCGACATGATGCGCGAGCGCGCCGAGGCGTTGGGTGCACCCCACGACTTGCCGGCCCTGACTGGCGACGGCGTAGAGCTCGAGCTGATGGGGAACATCGATCTGCCGGAGGAGCTGCGCGATCTAGCGCAGCTCGGGGCGCACGGCATCGGCCTCTATCGCAGCGAGTTCCTGTACATGGAGACCGATCCCCGGCTACCGACCGAGGAGGACCACTACCTCGCCTATCGCAAACTGGTGGAGGCTTCGGCACCGTACCCCGCGATCGTCAGGACGTACGATCTGGGCGGTCGCAAGCTCGCCCGCGAGATGATGGAGAGCAGCGAGGAGAATCCGGTGCTCGGGCTGCGCGGCATTCGCCTCACCCTGGCGCGACCTCAGATCTTCCGCACGCAGCTGCGTGGCCTGCTTCGTGCCGCCGCCCACGGAGACCTCTGGATCATGGCGCCGATGGTCACCCGGGTCGAAGAAGTCCGCGAGTTGCGGACTCTTCTGGGTGACGTGGCGAGCGAACTGACGAGAGAGGGATCGGCGCACCGGCCCGACGTTCCGCTGGGCATCATGATCGAGGTCCCGGCCGCCGCCATGATCGCCGACAGCCTGGCCAAGGCGGTCGATTTCTTCTCCATCGGCACCAACGACCTGATCCAGTACTGCCTGGCGGTCGACCGCAACAACCGCAGCGTGGCGACGCTCTACGAACCGCTCCATCCGGCCATCCTGCGCATGCTACGCTTCGTCGTGGAGAGTGCGGACCGGGAGGGAATCACGGTCAGCCTGTGCGGAGAGATGGGCGCCGATCCGCAGATGTTGCCGCTTCTGGTGGGTCTAGGATTACGCCGAATTTCCGCCTCGCCGCGCTCCCTGCCCGAGCTCCGCCGCCGCCTGGGTCGGATCGACAGCCGCGCGATGGCCGAGCTGGCCGCGCGCTGCTGCGACGCGGATTCGAGCTCCGAAGTCGCGCGCCTGGTATCCGCAGCGCGCCAAGCGGTGATCTGACGGGAGGGAGGCGCCAAGCCCATGAAGTTCGACGTGCGACGAGTGGAGAAGCCCTGGGGCTACGAGCTGATCTTCGCGCACACCGACCGTTACGTCGGCAAGGTGCTTCACATCGAGCCAGGCGAGGCGCTCTCGCTGCAGTTTCATCATCGCAAGGACGAGACGTTCTTCGTCGCCCGAGGAGCCATCGAGCTCGAGGTCCGCATCGGTGAGCAGCGATCCCGTCACCCTCTCGTCCAAGGGGAGTCGTACCACGTCGCGCCCGGGACCATTCACCGCATGATCGCCGGACCAGCGGGTTGCGACCTCTTCGAGGTGTCGACCCCGGAGCTCGAGGACGTGGTTCGGCTCGAGGACCGATATGGACGGTCTTAGAGCGGCAGCCTCGGCGTCACTCGTGCTGGGCGGCCTCCTGTTGCTACCCGCCGGTTGCGCCGCGCCGGCGAGTCAGCCGGCGCCGCTGCCCCCGGTCTCCGAGCTTCCCGAGAAACTCCCCGAGGCTCGTCAGACGGGCGAGGATCCGGTGGCCGCCACCCCACGCCCTTCGACCGTCGTGGTGGTCGATCCCGGTGTGCCCGACGACGAGGTGCGCCCGAAGACTCTGGCGGAGGCGGCGGCAGCGGAGAAGGAGCGCCGGGCCCGCGCCGGTAAACCGGTGGTCGAGCTCGACGACAAGAACATCGCGCAGCACGGCAAGAACCAGCAGCTCACGGTCGCCAGTCCGGGGAGCGCCGCCGCGATCGCCAACCCAACCGGCGCGGCCGACGACGCTGCCAACGCCGCGCAGACCGAGGCCTACTGGCGGGAGCGCGGGCTGGAGATCCGCCGCCGTTGGCGAGAGGCCGTGGAGCGAGTCGACGAGCTGCAGGGACGTTCAGAGCAACTTCGGCAGCGCTTCTACGCCACCGACGATCCCTACGTGCGGGACAATCAGATCAAGCCGGAGTGGGACCGCGTCCTGGACGAGCTCGACGAAGCCCGGCGGACCGCCGAGCGGGCACCCGACGACCTGGAGCGATTCCTGGACGAGGGCCGTCAGGCCGGTGCCCTCCCGGGCTGGCTGCGCGAGGGAGTCGAGCTCGAGCCGGAGGTCGAGCCGCGCCAGGAGCCTGGCGCCGAGCCGACCGAGCCGGTGATCGCCCCCGAGCCCTCGTCGAGGAACCCCTGATGGCGCAGCGCAGGGAGAGCGGGCGGTACTTCATCGAAACCTGGGGCTGCCAGATGAACGAGCTCGACAGTCAGCGGATGGCTGGCCAGCTCATGCAGCAGGGGCTCCTTCCCACCCGCGATCCGGGCCAGGCCGACCTGATCCTGCTGAACTCCTGCAGCGTCCGCGAGAAGGCCGAGAACAAGGTCTATTCCCGGATCGGAGAGTACCGCCTGCTGAAACGGGAGCGGCCCGACCTGCGCATCGGTCTCTGCGGGTGCGTCGCCCAACAGGAGGGGCAACGCGCGCTCGATCGCGTTGCCGAGCTCGATTTCGTAGTCGGTCCAGCGCGGGTCGGCGAGCTCCGAGAGGTGCTGGAGCGACGGGACCGGGGCGAGCGTTCGGTGGCGACCGGATTCCCCGCCAACCGGCGGTACGATCTCGACCTCGTCGCTCGCGAGGGCAGCTTCAAGGGCATGGTGACGATCATCGAGGGCTGCAACAAGAACTGCACCTTCTGCATCGTGCCGACGACGCGCGGACCGGAGGTCTGTCGTCCCTTGGCCGCGATCCGTCACGAAGTCGAACACCTGCTGGACTACGGCTTCGTCGAGATCGAGCTGCTCGGCCAGACCGTGAACCACTGGCGAGAGCCCGGTGGCACGGACGATTTTGCTGATCTGATCGACGCCCTCGCCCCGCTTCCGGGCCTGCACCGCCTGCGCTTCGTCACCTCTTATCCGCGCGATTTCTCGCCACGCATGGTGGACCTCTACCGCCGCCACCCGAATCTCGCCGACTACCTCCACCTGCCAGTGCAGTCGGGAAGCGACCGGATCCTCCGCCGTATGGGGCGAGGCTACAAGATAGGGGAGTACCTCGACCTGATCGCGTCGCTCCGGCTCGCGCGGCCGTCGCTGGCGCTGTCGACCGACCTCATCGTCGGGTTCCCGGGTGAAACGGACGCCGACTTCGCCGCGACACTCGAGCTCGTCGAGCGCGCCAGGTTCTCGGCGCTCTTCGCGTTCCGTTACTCGCCGCGGCCCGGAACGGCAGCGCTCCGCCTGCCCGATCCGCCGGTCGAGGCGGAACTCGCCGAGGAGCGTCTGCAACGCCTGCTCGCGTTACAGAACCGCATCCAGAGCGAGATCAACGAAGGGCTCGTGCAGCGCCAGGTTGAGATTCTGGTCACCGGGCCGAGCAAGCACCCTGGGATGCTGCAAGGCCGGACGAGCTGTCATCGCATCGTGCACTTTCCCGCCGGTTCCTCGGCCCCGCGCCCCGGCACACTGCTCGACGTGCGCATCGATCGCGCACTGGGACACAGCCTCCTCGGCACCTCGCTCGCCGGCGGGTGAGCGCGGGCACTGGCCCGTTGAATCGCAACTTGACGAGCGACCCTTGCCGCCGGACAATCGCGGTGTGGAGTCCCCAGGCGTGCTCGACGCGGAGTGGATCGAGATGCAGGTCAAGGGACTGATCATGGATCCCGGCAACGAGGTCCCGGTGGTGGTTCTGCGCTCGGTCGGTGGACACCTGCTGCTGCCGATCTGGATCGGCCCGGTGGAGGCCAACGCAATCGCCATGGCGGTGGAGGGCATCCAGCCACCACGGCCCATGACCCACGATCTTCTGCGCGGCGTCGTGAAGGCGCTGGACGCGACGCTGGAGCGGGTGGAGATCTGGAACCTCCTCCAAGGGACCTTCCATGCTCGCCTCCGACTTCGGCAGGCTGAGCGTGTCGTCGAGGTCGACTCCCGTCCGAGCGACGCCATCGCCCTCGCCTTGCGCTTGCAGGCCCCTGTGTGGGTCGCCCGTCCGGTTCTCGAGAGCGCGATCTCCGCCGAGTCGGAGAGCGACGAGGACGAAGACGAGCGAGTTCGCCAGTGGCTCGAGAACGCGCGCCCCGAGGAGCTCGGCAAGTACAAGATGTAGCCTTGGCTCTGTCCTACAACATACCTGTTTTCAGTTATTTACAGAAAATGTCGGCGCGCCGACAGCGACCTTGACCCGAGTCGCGCGGTTGCGTACACTGCCGTTTCGAACATGATTCTGGCGATCACGAATCAAAAAGGTGGCGTCGGCAAGACGACGACCGCAATCAATCTCTCCGCCGCCCTGGCTGCCAAGGGGTTACGAACGCTCTTGGTCGACTTGGACCCCCAGGCCAACAGCTCGATGTCCTTTCTCGACGTGCACGGACTCGAGCGCTCGGTCTTCGACGTGCTGGTCGAACCCTCCGTCTCCATCGAGCAGATCATCCGGCCGGCCGACAAGGTGCCGCAGCTCGCCGTCGCACCGTCGACGATTGCTCTCGCGAAGATCGATTCGAAGCTCCTCGGCGAGCTGGACAGCCACTTCCGGTTGAAGGATGCGCTGGCCCCGGTAAGAGAGGCTTACGATTACATCGTCCTGGATACGCCACCGACTCTCGGCCTGATCACCGTCAACGCGCTGGTGGCGGCGACGCACGTCCTGATCCCGATCCAGTCGAGCTACTTTGCCCTCGAGGGGACCGACGACCTGCTCGAGACGATCGACAAGGTCAAACAGCGGGCCAATCCGGAACTGCAGATCCTGGGAGCCGTCATCACCCTGCATGACAAGCGGACTCTGTTGTCCCGCGACATCGTCGACCAGATCCACAAGGTCTTCGGCGACAAACTGTTCGAGACGATGATCACGAAGAGCGTGCGACTCGAAGAGAGCCCCGCTTACAAGGAATCGATCTTCACTTTCGCACCCCGCTCGAGCGGCGCCTACGAGTACTACAAGCTCTCCGAGGAGGTGCTCAGCCGTGCCTGAGGCCACTTCAAGCAAGAAGGGGCTCCCGTTGCGCGTGAAGATGCGGCACAGCGCCCACTTTGTCGACGAGCTCACGTCCCGTCACGAGACCCCGGTCGGTCGTCTGCTGCCGCTCTCGTCGATTCAGCCAAACCCAGGGCAGCCCCGAAGCGAAGTGGGGGAGTTGACCGACCTGGTCAGTTCGATTCGCGACAAGGGAGTGCTCGAGCCGATTCTGGTTCGCCGTGCCCCCGTTGCCGGGTCGACCGGATCGGGCTTCGTGATCGTCGCCGGCGAGCGACGCTATCGGGCCGCACTGGAGGCGGGCCTGTTCGAGATTCCGGCGATCGAGCTCGAAGTCACCGAGCAGGAGGCTCTCGAGATCACCTTGATCGAGAACCTGCAGCGCCGGGACCTGAATCCCTTCGAGGAAGCCGAGGGCTTTCGCGCTTTGGGTGATCTGCACGGCTACCGTCAGGACGAAATCGCACGGGCCGTCGGGCGCTCGCGCAGCGCGGTGGCCGAGTCCCTGACCCTGCTGGAGATCGCTCCCGAGCTCCGCGCCAGGGCGCTGGCCCTCGGCGTCGTGGCGAAGTCGGCCCTGCTCGAGATCGCCAAACTCCGGGATCCCGCGCGGATGGAGGAGGTCCTGGAGCGCGCGGCCCGGAATCGCCTCAGCCGGGACGACCTGCGAGAACAAGCTCGCCAGGCCGCGGGACGGACTGGCGCCGCGGGCCATGGCCCGTCAGGGCGGCGGAAGCCCTACCTGTTCAAATTCCGCGCCCCGGACCGCTCCTTCCAGGTGCAGCTCGCCTTCCGCCAGCCCACCGTGGATCGAAGCGACCTCATTCGGGCGCTCGAGCAGATTCTGGACGAGATTCGTTCCAGCGAAGACTAAGCGACGGAAGGAATTGGAGTGATGGTTCTGTTGGCGGAGCGTCGCGCGATCGCATTGCTTTGTGGAGGTAAGTTGACATAATCTATCTTATCGGACATACCGGAAGTCAGCAGAACCGCTCGTGTCCACCCACCTAGCTCCGCCTTTTTCCTCCAAGGTCGACGGCGACGGCGCCACCCTCGCCTAGCTCGGGGTCCTCCAGATTGCGGCGAGCATGTCGTCCTCGGCCACCCGCACCTCGGTCAGGCTCGCCCCGGTCGGGAGAGCCGGTTGGATCTGCGAGGCGATCCAGGTCGCGAGGTTCTCGCTGGTCGGCACTTTCTTCCCCGGCGTGAACTCCGCGACGGCGTCATTGAGGTGTCGATGGTCGAGACGGTCCAGGATCCTCACCTTGACCAGCCGGTCGAGCTCGGGCAGGTCGATGCAGAAGCCGGTCTCCGGATCGAGATCCCCGGTGACCGTGACCGTCACGCGGTAGTTGTGACCATGTCCTGGTCCCTGAGCGCACTTGCCGAACACCCGGCGGTTCTTCTCCTCGGCCCAGTCGGGACGCCAGTAGTGATGGCTGGCCGCGAACTGGTAAGTCCTCTCGAGATAGACCGGCATGGCGCGACTCCTCCTGTGGACGTCATCTAACGTAGACGCTCCGACGGGGAAACGCAACTCGTCTCGCCCGGACGAGGCCGACTTCCCCACCATTTCGCCGGCGGTGCCGGGGCGGTTCCGCCCGGGCCCGTATAATCGTCGCCCTCCATGGGCCGGATCGACCGCTATGTCGTCAAGGAGATCCTCGGGCCACTCGCTCTCGGATTCCTGGTCTACACCTTCATCCTCCTCCTTCAGTTCCTCTTCAGCTCCGCCGAGATGATCATCCGGCGGGGCCTGCCGGTCCCGGTGGTTGGTCAGCTCGTCCTCTTCTCCTTACCCAACATCGTGGTGCTGACCATTCCCATGGCCCTGCTGCTCGGGGTGCTCGTCGGGGTCGGCCGCCTCGCATCGGACAGCGAGCTCGTCGCCCTGCGCGCCAGCGGCGTGAGCATCTACCGGCTGGCGCGGCCGGTCCTCGCCTTGGCGGCTGTTCTGACGCTCTTCAACGGGGCGCTGATGCTCTACCTCCTGCCGCGGGGCAATCACGCGGTCTCGCGGCTCTACCTCGACATCCTGACCCGGACCGTGGGTCAGCAGGTCGAGGCGCGCGTCTTCTACAACGAATGGCAGGGCAAGGTGCTCTACGTGTTCGCCACCTCCGAGCGGGGCGAGGATTGGCGGGGAGTCTTCCTCGCCGACGCCGTGCCCAGCGACCGTCAGGAGGTCATCAACGCGAAGACGGGCCGGCTCCAGGTCGAGGCGGACGGGGAACGGGTGGTCCTGCAACTCCAGGACGCCATCAAGCACACTTTCGATTTTCGCGCCCCGAAGCGCTACGAGACCAGCCGCCACCAGACCCTGCGCATCGTCTTGCGCGACCGGTTCCTCAGCACCGAGCGGGCCAAGCTCGTCCAGCGCAAGGGGCCGCGCGAGCTGGATCTCGGCGAGCTTCGCGCGCTGGCGCGCGCGGTCGACACCGACCCGGAGCAGCGCCGCCTGGCGCGGGTCGGGATCCAGAAGATGTTCGCCATTCCGGCCGCCTGCTTGGTTCTCGGGCTGCTCTCGCTGCCGCTCGCCTTCAACAACCGCCACGGGGGGCGCTCCTCCGGGTTCGCGCTGTCGATCGGGATCATCGTCGCGTACTACGTGCTGCTCTCGCAAGGCGAGGACGCCGCAAGACTGGGTCGCATGAACCCCACCCTGGCGATGTGGCTGCCCAACCTTCTCTTCCTCGCGATCGGCGGAACTCTGATGGTGTTGCGGGACCGGGACCGTTCGATCCTCCCCAGGCCGGCCGCCCGCTGGCTGTCCGCCCGGCTCGCCAGCCTGCGGCGGCGCCGCCTCCCTCGACCGGCGGCCTCCGAGGGCCCGCCGACCGCGACCCTCTCGACGTCGAGCAAGGAGCTCGCTCCGGTACGGCGGCGCCGGGTCATCCTGCGCGTTCCGCGATTGCGTCTGCGTTTTCCCAACCTCGTCGACCGCTACGTGCTCAAGCAGTTCACCTCGATCCTGGTCCTGGTCTGGCTCTCGGCGACGGCGCTCGGCGTGATCGCCGACCTCACCGCCAATATCGACGACATTCTCAAGAACAACCCGCCGGCCGGGGTGATCGCCCGGTACTACAAGTACCTGGCTCTGCAGATGAGCTACGACATCGCGCCGATCGCCGTCCTGGTGACGACGCTGGTCACTTTCAGCCTGCTCTCCCGCACCAACGAGGTCACCGCCCTGCGCTCGCTCGGCATCAGCCTCTTCCGGCTCTCCCTGCCGGCGATCGTCGGCGCGGCCGGTCTCGCGCTGCTCTGCACGATGCTCCAGCTCAGCGTCCTGCCCGCCTCCAATCAGAAACTCGAGGAGGCGAACGACCGGATCAAGGGGCGTACCAAGCCGCGCGCCGCGCGGCGCGCCGATCAGCAGTGGCTGATCGGCGAGGGGCGGTTCATCTACAACTACCTCAGCTTCGAACCCAGGAACCGCTCGTTCCAGCGCCTGCAGGTGTTCTCCTTCGACGACCGCCACGACCTCACGGGGCGCCTCTATGCCGCGTCGGCCCGGTACGGCGCCCGGGGGTGGGAGGTCGCCGAGGGATGGGCGCGGAGCTTCACCGGCATCTCCGAGACGAGCTTCCGTGCTTTCGCCGCGCCGGTCGCGATCGACCTGGACGAGTCGCCGAGCTACTTCGAGGCGGAGGTGCGGAAGCCGAGCGAGATGGGCTTCGTCGAACTGCGCGACTACGTTCGCGAGGTACGCGACAGCGGACAGCCTGCGCCGCGCCTCGAGGTTGCATTGCAGAATCGGATCGCCTTCCCGTTCGCCTCGCTGGTCATGTCGCTGGTGGCGCTTCCCTTCGCTTTCCGGCTGGAGCGGCGCGGGGCGCTCTACGGACTGGGGGTCGCCGTCGCCCTGGGAATCGTCTTCATGGCGGTCTTCGCCTTCTTCCGCACGCTGGGCGAGGTCGGTTCCTTTCCAGCCATCGTCGCGGTCTGGAGCCCCAGCGTGATCTTCGGCCTGCTCTCGGCGTATCTCTTCCTCGGCGTGCGTAGCTGACGACCCGAGCCGCGCGCTCCCCCACCGCTCGATTCACGCCTGCTGCAGCAGCGCCCTCGCCCGCTCCCGTCGCCGGTGGAAGAAGGCTCCGACCGCCTCGACGGAGAGGCAGTTGATCACGTGGTCGGGGGTCGCCAGCGCCTTGCGCGCGATCCCGACCCCGAAATCGACGTCGGCCAGGCCCTGGGGCGAGTGAGCGTCGGGATTGAGCGCCGTCCGGCAGCCGCGCGACAGCCAGCCACGAAGTGGCCGCCAGTCGAGGTCGAGGCGAAGAGGATTCGAATTCAGCTCGACGACGACCTGGTTGGCGGCCGCCGCGTCGAGCACGCTGTCGAGATCGAGCGCGTAAGGCTCGCGCAGCAGCAGGAGCCGTCCCGTCGGGTGTCCGAGGAAAGTGACGCACGGGTGGCGAACCGCCCTGACGATCCGCGCGGTCATCGCCTCCTGGGTCAGGCCGAACCGGCTATGCACCGAAGCGACCACGAAATCGAAGCCGAGCAGGAGCTCGTCGGAGAAATCCAGCGATCCGTCGGCCAGGATGTCCACCTCGGTTCCCTTGAACAACCGAGGCGCCCGTCCAGCCGCATTCCATGCGTCGATAGCCTGCCACTGCTCGTGCACCCGCTCCGCGGAGAGACCGCCGGCATAGGCGGCGCTGCGCGAGTGATCGGCGATGCCAAGGTACTCCCAGCCGAGAGCCGCCGCGGCCTCGGCCATGGCCTCGAGCGAAGCGATGCCGTCGCTCCAGTCGGTGTGGACGTGGAGCGCCCCCCGGACATCCGGCGCCTCGACCAGACGCGGCAGCTCCGCACCCGCGGCGAGCGCGATCTCGCCCAGCCCTTCGCGCGCCTCTGGTGGGATGTAGGAGAGCCCCAGGCGCCGGTAGATGGCCGCCTCGGAGTCGGTCTTGCCGAGCCGCTTCTCGCCGGCGAACAGGCCGTACTCATTGAGCGTCCAGCCCCGCTCCTTGGCCCGCCCCCGCAGCTCGACGTTATGCTCCTTGCTGCCCGTGAAATGCAGCAGCGCCGCGGCGAACTCCTGCGCCTCGACCATGCGCAGGTCGGCGCGATAGCCATCGGTCAGGCGCACCGCCGCCTTGGTCGCGCCCTGCTCGATCACCTCCTCGACGGCGGGAGCCGCGGTGAAGTGCGCCACCAAGCCGGTGCGGTCGCCCTCCGGAATCTCGGCCAGCAGATCGATGTCACCGATCGTCTCTCTCGCGCGTCGCAGGCTCCCGGCGATCTCCACTCGCGCCACCGAGGGGTGAGCCGAGAGGTAGGCCGCGAGCTCCATCGCCACGGCGCGCGCGTCGGGGAACAGGTGTCGCTCGCGGAATTTCTCGAGGCGGGCGAGGCCGGCGAGGAGCTTCTCGGCACTCTTCTCGCCGAAGCCCGGCAAACCCGCCACGCGGCCGTCCCGGCAGGCGCGCTCGAGCGCGGCCGGCGAGTCGACGCCGAACGCCGCGATGAGCTGCCGCAGACGCTTCGGGCCGAGGCCCGGCACCCGCAACAGATCGAGAACTCCCTTGGCGTAGATCGCTTTCAGGGAGTCGTGCAGGCTCAGTCGGCCGGTCTGTACGATCTCGGCGATGGCGCTCACCAGTCCGGGGCCGATCCCGCGCACTTCACCGAGAAGGCCCTGCTCCAGCAGCTCCTGGGGATCCTCGGCGAGGCCCTCGATCGCCCGAGCGCCGTTGCTGTAAGCCCGGCTGCGGAACGGATTCTCGCCCTGCAGCTCGAGGAGGTCGCCGGTCTCGCGCAGCAAGGAGGCGATCGCCGACCGGTCGATGCCGGGCGCCGGCGAGGTCACGATCCGGAGCTCAGCCGGCCAGGGCCGGGATCTCGCCGCGTAGGCCAGCGGCACTGCGCAGTTCGGCGGCGCGCTCGACCGTCTCCCAGGTGAAGCCGGGCTCCTCGCGGCCGAAGTGTCCGTAGGCGGCCGTCTGACGATAGATCGGCCGCCGCAGGTCGAGGTACTCGATGATCTCGCGCGGCGTCAGCCCGAAGCTGTCACGCACCAGGCGCTCGAGGGTCGCCTCGGGAACCACTCCGGTAGCGAAGGTGTCGACGCGCACGGAAACCGGCTCCGAGATACCGATCGCGTAGGCGAGCTGCACTTCGGCGCGCTCGGCCAGTCCGGCCGCGACCAGCGCCTTGGCCACGTGACGGGCCATGTAGCAGGCCGAACGATCGACTTTCGTCGGGTCCTTGCCCGAGAAGGCGCCACCGCCGTGCCGGCCGTAGCCGCCATAGGTGTCGACGATGATCTTTCGCCCGGTGAGCCCGGCGTCCCCGTGCGGGCCCCCGATGACGAAGCTGCCGGTCGGATTGACGTGGAAGATGGTGCGCGAATCGATCCACTCCGAGCTCACCACCGGGCGGATGATCCGTTCGATGACCTCGCGGCGGATCTCGGCCTGCTGCATGTCCGGAGCATGCTGAGTCGAGAGGACCACCGTGTGGACGCGCAGCGGCCGGCCCTCCGCGTACTCGACGGTGACTTGGCTCTTGCCGTCCGGTCGCAGCCAGTCCACCTCCTGGGCGCGGCGCGCCTCGGCCAGGCGGCGGGTCAGCCCGTGCGCCAGCATGATCGGCAGGGGCATGAGCTGCGGAGTCTCGCGGCAGGCGAACCCGAACATCAGGCCCTGGTCTCCCGCCCCCCCCGTGTCGACGCCCATGGCGATGTCAGGCGACTGCTTGCCCACGGCGGTGATCACCGCGCTGCCGTCGGCGTCGAAGCCGAGCCCGCGTTGGGTGTAACCGATCTCGCGCACCGTGTCCCTGGCGATACGGGTGAAGTCGATGCTCGCGGTGGTGGTGATCTCCCCGGCGAGCATGACCAGGCCGGTGGTGACCAGGGTTTCGCAAGCCACCCGCCCGTACGGGTCCTGGCTGAGGACCGCGTCCAGTACGGCATCGGAGATTTGATCGCAGACCTTGTCGGGATGGCCTTCGGTGACCGACTCGGAGGTGAACAGATTGGCGTCGCGAGAGCTCATGAGTTCCTCGTCACGGCCAGCCGGCCGGTTGATCCGCGCATGCTATCAGACGCGGTCAGCGCCTGCTGCCGCCGTGGCTCTCGAGAATGCCGAAGAACTTGGTGGAGAGCGCGTGGACCGTGGCTGCGGCGATCGCGCTGCGCCGCGTCTCCAGTCCACCGCTGAGCGAGTTCAGGATGCCGCCGCTACGTCGGGTCCCCGGCAACGACGACGGCACCTGGTCGGCCGTCAGACCGTCGACCAGGTGCGACGGCAGTTGCAGCGAGCCGCTCGAGCCGAAGGTCTCCCCCCCGACGCCCCGCAACACCACCCAGCTGCGCACGAAGAAGTGGATCTTGCCGTCCACCTCCAGCGAGTGCAGGCCCCCCTCGGCCGCGAGGTAGAAGTGGTAGACGCCGGGGAGCTTCTCCTCGAGCTCGCGGGCCGCGCGCCGCGCGCGGTCGATCGCCTCCTCGTCGGAGAGCGAGAGCCCCCAGGCCCGCGCTTCGCCCTCCTGCGGCACGACCGCCACCGGCATCGACCGCCCGAGCCCGTCCTGAAAGAAGCGGCGAAAGGCCTCCCGCACGCCGAGCAGAGTCTCCGCGCCCCCTCCGGCGACGCAGACTTCGATGCCGCGTTGGAATTGTCCGAGGAACTGCCTAAGATGCTGCGCCATGATCGTCAGCCCGCGCAACGAGACGATCAAGACTATTCGTCGCCTGCGGCGAAGTAAAGGCTCGCACGCCCTGCTCGAGGGTCCGAACCTGGTCGGCGAGGCGCTCACCCTCGGCCTGCCGCTCGACAGAGTCCTGGTCACCCCCGACTTCCTGGCACGCGCCCCGGGCCAGGCACTCGCCGAGCGCCTCGACCGGCCGCCGCTCCTGGTCGCCGCCGAGGTGCTCGAGGGGCTCAGCGAGGCCGATTCGCCGCGCGGCATCCTGGCGATCGCCGATCTTCCCCGCTCCGGTGTCGAAGCGCTCGCGGGAACGGCCCCGGGGGTCTGGCTCTATCTGGACACGGTGCAGGATCCCGGCAACGTCGGGGCGCTCGCCCGCGTCGCCGAGGGTCTGGGAGCGACCGGCCTGCTGCTCTCGCCCGGCTGCGCCGACGTCAATCACCCGCGGGCCCTGCGCGCCTCGGCTGGGAGCCTCCTCCGCCTGCCGGTGGCGGTCTCGGCCCGGCCGGAGGAGGTCGACCGCGCTCTCGGACGGCCCTGCTCCCTCTGCTGGGTCGGACTGGAGGCGCACGGCGCAAGCCCCACCCTGGAGAGCCTCGTAGCGGCTCTGCCGCTCGTCGTCGCGCTGGGATCGGAGGGCGGGGGGCTCGCCCCGCAGACGCGCGCCCGCCTCGACGTCGCGGTGACCATTCCGCTGGCCGGACGGCTCGAGTCGTTGAACGTGGCGGTGGCCGCGGCGCTCGTTCTATACGAGATCCAGCGCCGCGGTCCCGCTCCGGTCAGCTCTCGCGCAGCGCCTTGAGCAGCGCCGGAACGACTTCGTGCAGGTCGCCGACGATGCCGTAGCTGGCGACCTTGAAGATGGGCGCGCCGGCGTCTTTGTTGACCGCCGCGATGCAGGTCGAACCCTTCATCCCCACCAGGTGCTGGATGGCGCCCGAGATCCCCAGGGCGAGGTACAGCTTCGGCGCGACGGTCTGGCCGCTCGAACCGATCTGGCGCTCGCGCGGCAGCCAGCCGTTGTCGATCACCGGCCGGCTCGCCCCCAGCTCGGCGCGCAGCTCCTTGGCGAGCTCTTGCGCCGGACCGAGCTTGTCGGCGCCGCCGACGCCCCGCCCCACGGCCACGATGACGTCCGCCTTGGTGAGATCGACCTCGCCGCCCCCCGCCTGAACCACCCCCAGGATCTCGCGCCCGGTCGCGATCGTGGCGAGCTCCACCGCGAGCGGGCGCACCGGCGCCGAGCCGGGGCGGCGAGCGTCCGCCGAGAACGCGCCGGCCTGCAGCGAGACGATCACCGCTCCGCTCCCACGAACGCGGACGCTGGCTTGCAGCTTGCCCTCCAGGATGGGACGCTTCCAGACCAGTCCTCCCGCCCCGTCCGCTGCGAAGGAGATCGCCTCGGGCAGCAGCGCCGCGCCGGTCGCCTGGGCGAGGCGCGCGCCGTACTCGACGGACTGATAGGTATGGGGCAGCAGGACGAAATCCGGAGCCTCGGCCGCCATCCCAGCGGCGAGCACGGTGGCGTAGCCGCCTGGGGTGTACTGCGCGAGCGCACGGTGGTCGATCAGGCGAACGGCGGCGAGGTCGTGAGCTGCCACCTCGCTCGCCAGCGTCGCGACGTCGTGACCCAGCAGCACGGCTTCCGCTCCGCCCCCCAACGTCGCGGCGAGCTCCTGCGCCGCGGCGATGCACTCCCAGGAACCGCGATGCAGCTTGCCGTCGCGGTGTTGCAGGACCGCCCAGATCTTCGCCATCAGATCACCCTCGCTTCGTTGCGCAACTTGTCGATCAGCGCCTTGGCCGCAGTCGCGGCGTCACCGCCGAGGATCTGCGCGCTCCCGGCGGCCTCCGGGAACGCCACCGAGATCGTCTCGAGCCGGGAGGCGGCCCTTCCCACCGCGTCTTCGGCTAACCCGAGATCGGCCGGCGCGACCTCCTCGATCTCCTTTTTCTTCGCCGCCATGATGCCCTTGAGCGAGGCGTAGCGCGGATGGTTGAGGCCGGCCTGGATCTCGAGCACCGCCGGCAGGCGCAGGCGGAAGACTTCGTTCATGCCGCTCTCCATCTCGCGGGTGACCTTGAGCGTTCCCTCGGCCTCGAGCTCGACGCCCATCACCAACCACGCGTGCGGCCAGTCCAGGTGCCCAGCGATCACCGTGCCGGTCGCACCGAACCCCAAGTCGTCCGACTGCGAGCCGGTCAGCACCAGCTCGCACCGCTCGCGAGCGATCGCGGCGGCAAGCGCCCGGCCGGTCGCCAAGGCATCGCCGCCCATGAAGGCCTCGTGGCGCAGGTGTACCGCGCGCTGGGCGCCGAGCGCCAGCGCCTTGCGCAGCGCCTCGCGGACCCGCTCGGGCCCGAGGCTGATCGCCACCACCTCTCCGCCGGTCGTCTCGGCGATCCGCAGCGCCTCCTCGAGCGCGTATTCGTCGCTCTCGTTGATCACGAACTGGAGGTCGTCCTCCTCGATCCACCGCCCGTCACCCGCCACCTTGAGGCGAGCTTCCGTGTCGGGGACCTGCTTGATGCAGACTGCGATCTTCATGCTTCGCTCCTCCTCGCGCGTGGTTGCGCCCGCGAAAGCTTATCCGCAGCGCCTCGCGGATCCAACGTTCCCGCGGCCGGACTAGGCGCCGCCGCCGGCTCAGCGCCGTGGACAGTTTTCGCCGCAGCATGTTAGGTTGTCGCGATCGGCCCCTCATGACCACCTTACCGCTCGCTCCGACCGCCCTCTTGGCTCAGACGCTTCCCGCCGGCGGCGAGGGAATCCTCGCGGCGTTCTCGCGCTCCGGACCGATGGCCCAGGCCGTCCTCGGTCTGCTCCTGCTCTTCTCGATCGGCTCCTGGGCGATTCTCGTCTGGAAGCTGCTCCACCTGCGGCGCGCGACGGCGCACAGCCACAAGTTCCTCGAAATCTTCCGCGGCAGCAAGCGATTCAGCGAGGTGAGCGCGGCCACCGCCAAGGTCTCGGCGTCGCCGCTGGTCGGGATCTTCCAGGCCGGGTACGCCGAGATCGACCACCAGATCCGCGCTCAGCCGGAAGAGGCGTCGCCACGCGGGCAGTTTCGCATCCGTTCGCTCACCGCGGTCGAGCGGACCCTGCGCCGGGCGCTGACCGGCGAGCTGCGCGGCCTGACCCGCGGCGCCCAGTTCCTCGGCACGACCGCCGCGGTCACCCCGTTCATCGGCCTCTTCGGCACCGTCTGGGGCATCATGCGCGCCTTCGAGGACATCGGGCGAACCGGATCGACCTCGCTCGTCGCGGTCGCGCCGGGAATCGCCGAGGCGCTGATCAACACGGCGGCCGGCCTGGGCGCGGCCATCCCGGCGCTCATCGGATACAACTACCTCGGCGGACGATTCAAGCACCTACGCCAGCAGATGGACGACTTCGCCCTGGAGTTCATGAATCTCACCGAGCGGAACTTCACCTGATGGCGCTCCACGCCGCGCAGATCGAGGAAGACGAGCCGATCCTCGCCGAGATCAACATCACCCCGCTGGTCGACGTCATGCTCGTGCTGCTCATCATCTTCATGATCACCGCCCCGATGCTGCATCACGGCATCGAGGTCGCTCTCCCCAAGTCCGACGCTCCCGCGCTCCCCTTCCGCAACGAAGATCCGGTCGTGCTCTCGATCAACCGCGCCGGCATGATCTACCTCAAGGACCGCCCGATCCACCCCACCAAGCTGGTGGAGGTCGTGACCCCGTTGCTGCGCGGTCGCGCCGAGGAGACAGTCTTCCTCAAGGGGGACCGCGACGTGCCGTACGGGAAGATCATGGAGATCCTCGACACGCTGAATCGCGGCGGCATCGCGAAAGTCGGCATGGTCACCGAGCGTCCGGAGCCGTCCCGCCGCTGACGATGGGGTACCCCGTCACCGCCGTCCTGGAACGCCGGCTGGCGGAGACCGCCCGGGTGGCCCGCCTCGGCCGCTGTCTCGCCGTGGCCCTCACCGCTCACCTCCTCTTCGCCGCGGCGGCGCTTTGGCTGCCCAGTCTCCGCCGCAACTCGAAACCCCCAGTACAGTACGTCGCCATCCAGATCGTCCCGGCCGCCAAGCTCGGCGTCGAACGACCGCGTCCGCCGCAAGCCGAGAAGGAGCCCGTCAAGGCGCCCGAGCCGACGCCGAAGGCACCGGTTCTCCCCGACCCCAAGAAGACCAAGCCGGTGGCCGCGCCCGAGCCGGCCAAGCCGCGCAACGAACCTGCCTCCGCCAAGCCCGAGCCCGCCCCGGCGCAACCCGAAGCCGAGGGTTCGCCGCTCGGCGCCGCGGCCGGGCTCGCCCTCGGGGCGGCCGTCGCCGGCCTCGAGAACCCCGATTTCACCTACGGCTACTACGTCGATCAGATGCTCGGGCTGCTCCAGCGCAACTGGGTGCGGCCTCTGATCGGCTCGGGAGTCGAGGCGACCGTGTACTATCGGATTCAGCGCGACGGACGGATCACTGATCTCGCGATCGCGAAGTCGTCGGGAATCAACTCGTTCGACCTCGCGGCGTTGCGCGCCGTACAGTCTTCGTCCCCGCTGCCGCCCCTTCCCCGGGCTTATCGCCACAGCTATCTCGGGGTGACCTTGGTCTTTCGCTAGAGGAAAGAGAAACCATGCGAATCTGGAGATCGATCGCCGCCCTGGCCGCGAGCGCCGCCCTCGTCGCGATCGCCCTGCACGCTTCACCGCCCCAGCAGGCCCCCCCCGCCGTCCCGGCGGCGGCGCCCGCGGGCACGACACCGACGCCGCAGGCCCAGGAGATCGTCCTCTACATGCCGGACGGGTCGGTCCGTTCGCAGATCGTGCTCGCGTTCCCTCCGCCGGGCGGCCTCGCCACCCTTCCGGCGCCGGCCCAGGCTGCCGCGCGCCAGATGGAGGAGACGCTCCGCCGGGACCTCGAGCACGCCGGCATCTTCCGCTTCCTCGCGCCCGAGGAGCTCGCGGTGCTCTCGTTCACCGGCGACGCCACCCACGACAACGAGCAGTACCGCTCGGTCGGAGCCGAGATGCTCCTTTCCTCCGAAGTGAAGTCGGAAGGTGAGCGGATCGTTCTCGAGGGCCGCTTGATCTACCTCGCGAACGGCGAGGCGATCGTCGGCAAGCGCTATCGCGGGACCTACGACCTGGCGCGGCGCATCGCCCACACCTTCTCGGACGAGATCGTGCTCTTCCTCACCTCCAAGCGGGGCGTGGCGCTCACTTCGATCGCCTTCTACTCGGACCGTGACGGCGAGAAGGAGATCTACCTGATGGACTACGACGGCTACGATCAGCGGAGAATCACCGGCCACCGGTCGATCTCGATGAGCCCGGTCTGGAGCTCCACCGGGGATGCCGTCGCCTACGTGTCGTTCTTCGCCGGCAGCGGGCCGGCGATCTATCTCGCGGACATCGCCAGCGGCCGCAAGTCGCCAGTGGTGACCAGCGGTTCGCTCAACAGCTCGCCCTCCTTCTCCCCGGACGGCCGGCGAATCGTCTTCGCGCGCGGGTTGGGCGCCAACATCGAGATCTTCACCGCCCGCCGGGACGGTACCGAGCTCAAGCGGCTGACCAACTCCCCCGGCATCGACACCAATCCGGCCTGGAGCCCGAGCGGCAACGAGATCGCCTTCACTTCCAGCCGTTCCGGGTCGCCGCAGATCTACATCGTGGACGCCGAAGGGGCCAACCTCCGACGCGTGACCTTCGAGGGGGAGTACAACGAAGGCGCCTCCTGGAGCCCCGACGGCACCCGGCTCGCCTACGCCACGCGGGTCGGTCAGAACCGCTTCGACCTCGCCATGCTCGACCTGGTCACCCTCGCCGCTCAGCGTCTGACCGACAGCAGCGGCAGCAACGAGAGCCCGTCGTTCTCGCCGGACGGCCGGCGTCTCGCCTTCACCTCGACCCGCTCGGGAGGCGTCCAGATCTTCACCATGGAGCCGCGCTACGGCTCGACCGCCCAGCAGCTGACCCGCGAGGGCAACAACTTCGCGCCCGACTGGTCCGGCTACCTGCCTTGAGCGGCGGAATCGGGTTGTTGCCCGGCACCGAGTTTGCTAGATTGCGCTGGGTGAGGTTTGACCCAGATTACTCTTGAGGATAAGGAGAGCGCGATGAGTTACCCCCGCCTTCGCTTGTGGACCGTTCTGGCTCTCACCCTGGTGGTCGTCGTCGGATGCGCGAAGAAGGCCCCGCAGACGCAGCCGGAGGTCAGCGCGAATCCCGTCGTCACTCCCGCGCCTCCCACCGACGTCAACTCGAACCCGCGTCCCGCGGTGAGCGACCAGCTCGCCAACGACCCGTTGAAGGATCCCGACTTGGCGAAGCTCAACCGCTACGTCTGGGACAACGGGCTGCTCGGCGACGTCTACTTCGATTTCGACAAGAGCGAACTTCGCGAGGACGCTCGCGAGCGTCTGGCGCGCAACGCCGAGTGGCTGCGCTCGCACCCCGAGTTCGAGGTCACGCTCGAAGGCCATTGTGACGAGCGCGGAACCAACGAGTACAACCTCGCGCTGGGCGAGCGCCGCGCCGCAGCGGCGCGCGACTACATCGTCTCTCTCGGCGTGCCGGCCAATCGCCTGCGCACGATCACCTACGGCGAGGAGCGCCCGCAGTGCACCGCGAGCGACGAGAGCTGCTGGGCGAAGAACCGGCGCGCCCACTTCCTGGTGAGCGGTCGCCTGAACGTCGGCTGAGCCTTCTGATGGCGTCGCGCTCGCTCGCACTATCCTGCCTCACAGCCGCCGGCCTCCTGGCCGGCGGCTGTGTCTCGAGCACCGACATCGACGCGTTGCACAACCGGATCGCCGAGCTGCAGCGTCAGGTCGCCCAGCTGCAGCAACAGGGATCGAGCAAGCAGGAGGTCGCCAATCTCGAAGCGACCATCAAGCGGCAGACCGATTCCCTGCTCAAGGCCGAGGCGGACATGCGGCTGGACGTCGGGAGCCTTTCCGGCCAGATCAGCGAGCTACAGGACAAGCTCGAGGACACCAACTACCGGCTGTCGCAGCTCTCGCAGCAGATCGCTGCCACCAACCAGGACCTCAAGGCGGCGCGCAGCGTGGCGCCGCCGGCGGGAACCGATGCTGCTCCAGCCGCCCCGGCGTCCGACCCGGAGGCGCTCTACCAGACTTCCTACAGCGACTATCTGCGCGGCAACTACGATCTGGCGATGCTGGGATTCCGCCAGTACCTGGAGACGTTTCCCGAGACCGATCTCGCCGACAACGCGACCTACTGGATCGGCGAGTGCTTCTACCGCCAGCAGAAGTTCTCCGAGGCGATCGGCGAGTACGACAAGGTGCTCAAGCAGTACGCGCGGAGCGACAAGACGGCGAGCGCGCAACTCAAGAAGGGCTTCGCCCTCCTCGAGCTCGGGCAGCGTAAGGACGGTGTGGCTCAGCTCCAGGCGGTGGTCAAGACCTACCCCTCGTCCGACGAAGCGAACCTGGCGAAGCAGCGTCTGCAGAGCCTCGGCGTTGATGCGAGCGGGCGAAAATAGTAGACTAATTTTTTCGCCTGCCAGGGCGGCTCCCGAAGAAAGGATCGTTGCACATGGCGAATACCAAGTCGGCCAAGAAGCGCGCCGCGAAATCGCAACTCCAGCGCGCCAAGAACCGCACCGCACGTTCGGCGATGCGCACCGCCGTCAAGAAGCTGCGCAAGGCCGCCGAAGCGGGCGACGGCGCAGCCGTCAGCGCGCTGCTTCCCGCGGCCATAAAAGTGGTGGATTCGACGGCCCAGAAGGGCATCATCCACAAGAACACGGCCGCCCGGACGAAGTCTCGCCTCGCGGCGGCAGCGCGCAAGGCTCAGTAGGAGCTCAGAATCCCTCCAACAGGTCGGTGACCAGCGTCTCGGCAAAGTCCCGCGCCGTGGACTCGATCGCCGGCGTCTCGCGGTCCTGATAGCCCAGCTCCGAAGGCTGCACCTCGTAGCTCGACCGGAAGAGATATCCCTCGTTGGCGTAGAGCACGCGCTCGGGCGAGAGCTGCTTGAGCTCCACCTTGACGACGATGGAGATCTCGTACTCCGTCGCCCGGCCTTCGCTGTCGAAGCTCACCGGGTTGAGCGCGAAGGTCAGCACCGAACCCGACAGCCGGGCGTCGGCCCCGGCCTCGGCGCTCAACACCTCGAAACGGTGACGCGTGACCAGCTCGCTGGCGAGGGCACGAGTCAGAATCTGGTCGACCTGCGATCGTTGCGTGGTGTTCACGAGCGGGCTCAGATACACCTTCTGGACCTCGGGAGGAAGAGTCGAGCCGCGGCCCACCAGCGCGTAGCCGCAGCCCAGGAGTCCGAGGAGCGCCAAGGCTCCCGTGGCCATACTCAGCGCTCGCATCATGCCTCCGCGACCCGGCGGGTGACCAGGTTGACCAGTCGTCCGGGAACCAGGACCAGCTTCTGCACGTCTCTTCCGGCGAGATGCTCGCGCACCTTCGGGCTCTCCATCACCGCGGCCCGCACCTCCCGCTCTCCCCAGGCGGCGTCGACTTCGACCCGGTCGCGCAGCTTGCCGTCCACCTGCACCACCAGCAACAGGCGGTCCTTGCGGATCTTGGCGGCATCGGCTTCCGGCCAGTCGGAGTCGAGCAGCGAATCGGTGTGCCCGCGCATCTCCCAGATCTCTTCCGAGAGGTGCGGCGCGATCGGATGCAGCAGCTGAACGAGCGTCTCGAGCGTCGCCTGGCAGCGGACTTTCGAAGCGGTCTGCTCGTCCACAGCGCGCGTCAGGGCGTTGAGCAGCTCCATGAGAGCTGCCACTGCGGTGTTGAACTTGAAGCGCTCGAAGTCGCGCGTGACGCGTTGGATGGTGACGTGCCTTGCGCGCTCCAGCTCCTCGTCCGCGGGCGCCGTCGGCGGTGCCTCGTCGACCCGCTCGGCGATCCGCCAGAGGCGTTGCAGGAACCGGTATGCGCCGGCCACGGCCTCGTCGCTCCACTCCACCTCGTCCTCGGGCGGCCCCAGGAAGAGCGTGTAGACGCGCTCGGTGTCGGCGCCCATCTGCTCGATGATCTCGTCCGGCGAGACCGTGTTCCCCTTCGACTTCGACATCTTCTCGATCCGCCCGGTCTTCTCGGCGAAGCGAGTGATCATTCCCTGATTGAAGAGGTTCGCGAACGGCTCCTCGAAGCCCAGCCAGCCGAAGTCGTGGAGCACGCGACAGACGAAGCGCGCGTAGAGCAGGTGCAGGATCGCGTGCTCGATGCCGCCGATGTACTGGTCGACCGGCGCCCATCGTCCCGCGACCTCGGAATCGAAGATCCGGCTCCCGTCGCGCGCCGAGAGATAGCGCAGGTAGTACCAAGAGCTGTCGACGAAAGTGTCCATGGTGTCCGTCTCGCGGCGCGCCGGCGCACCGCAGCGCGGACAGACCGTGTCGACGAAACCCCCCGCCCGGGTCAGCGGATTGCCTTCCCGACCGGTGAACTCGACGTCGTACGGCAGCTCGACCGGCAGTGCGCTGTCGGGCACCGGCACGATGCCGCAGGCAGCGCAGTACACCACCGGAATCGGCGTGCCCCAGTAGCGCTGGCGCGAGATCAGCCAGTCCCGCAGGCGGTACGAGACCTTGGCCCGACCGTGACCCGAGCTCTCCAGCCAGGCGATGAAGCGCGCCACCGTCTCGGGCTCCGCCGCCAGGCCGTCGAACTCTCCGCAACCCCGGATCCGGCCCTGGTCGGGGATTGCTTCGGTCATGGTCGCGGCATCCGCCTCCCGCTCGGCCGGATGGTAGACCAGGCGGACCGGCAGCCCGTGCGCACGCGCGAAATCGAGATCCCGCTGGTCGTGCGCCGGAACGCCCATGACCGAGCCCGTGCCGTACCCCGGGAGGACATAGTTCGCCATCCAGATGGGGATCTGCTCGCCGGTCGCCGGGTTGACCGCATGCGCGCCCAGGGCGCGGCCCTCCTTCGGCGCGCCCTCCCCTTCGCGCTGGATGCGCGGCGTGTTGCGGACGCGCTCGACCCAGCTCTCGAGCGCCAGCCGATCGGGGTGCCCGGCGAGCAACGCTGGAACCAGCGGGTGCTCCGGCGCGAGCACCATGAAGGTCGCGCCGTGCACGGTGTCCGGGCGGGTGGTGAACACGGTCAGAGGCTCCGCCTGGCCGACCACCGGGAAGTCGATCTCCGCGCCCTCGGACCGCCCGATCCAGTTGCGCTGCATCGTCTTCACCTTCTCGGGCCAGCCCGTCAGCTCGTCCAGCCCGGCGAGCAGGCGATCCGCGTAGTCGGTGATGCGAAAGAACCACTGCTCGAGGTCCTTCTGCACCACGGCGGTTCCGCAGCGCTCGCAGCCCCCGTCGACCACCTGCTCGTTCGCCAGCACGGTGCGGCAGCTCGGGCACCAGTTCACCGGCGCCCGCTTCTTGTACGCCAGCCCCTTCTCGAGCATGCGCAGGAAGAGCCACTGATTCCAGCGGTAGTAGTCCGGCAGGCAGGAGGTCACCTCTTTCGACCAGTCGTAGAGGATCCCCCACCTGCGGAACTGCTTCTTCATGACCTTGATGTTGTCCAGCGTCCAGTCGCGTGGATGGACTCCGCGCTGGATCGCCGCATTCTCGGCCGGCAGGCCGAAGGCATCCCAGCCCATCGGGTTGAGGGCCCGCTTGCCACGCATCCGCAGGTAGCGATAGAGGGCATCGCCCAGAATGTAGTTTCGGCCGTGGCCAACGTGCAGGCGGTCCCCCGAGGGATAGGGGAACATCATCAGCATGTAGAACTTCTCGCGCGCGTTGCGCAGGTCCACCTCGGCGACGCGTTGGCGTTCCCACCGGTCCTGCCACTTCGCTTCCACGGCTTTGTGGTCGTATGAGTTCATCGCTCGCTTCCACCCACCCCACGGCCTGCGCCGGGCGCGGTCCACGCCCGACGATCCTCCAGATTCGACCGCACTCGGACCCGGAACAGTGGGGTCGTGGCGAGGACCTCCCGATCCTCGAGCCGATCGACGTGACTGAGCAACAGGGCGTGCCCGGGTTCGCCCCCCTCCACGGTGTCCGCAGCGAGACGCAAGTAGGTCGCCGGCACGAAGTGGTGGCTGGCGAGCGGGTCCGCGAAGACCCAGCCACGGTCTTCGTAGAGCACTTCGATCCAGCGGTGGTAGCCCGATCGCGCCCCGCCCGGCTGGTCCTCCACGATGTATCCCGCCACCTCGCGCGCCGGGATCCCCACCGAGGCCAGCAGCCCCACGGCGAGTCGGGCGATCCCGGTGCAGTAGCCGCTGCGGCGAGCGAGGACGGTAGCCGCGTCCTGCGGCGCACCGCGATCGAGGTCGTAGCGCACGTTCGCGGCGACCCAGCCGAGGAGGCGGCTGACCGCCTCGTAGCGAGTCTTCGCGCCCGCGGTCACCGACCGGGCGAGGAATGCGACGCTGCCGGTACGCGCCCGAGCCGGTGTGGTGAATCCCTGCCGGCTTCCGAGTCCGTCCAGCCGCACCTCCACGTGCGCCACCCCGTCCTCGACCTTCAGCCGGTAGCCCTCGTTGGCATAGTCGACCACCCGCACTCCGGCCGGAACCAGCAAGGTGGCCACGTCCGTTCCAGAGGTGAGCGTCGTCGCCGCCGAAGCGGCGCTTCCCCCCCAGATCAACGCCGCGAGGGCCAGTCGGCCCGCACGCCTCATTCGCGGCTCCCGGGCAGAGGATGGCTGCGCATCAAACCGTCCAGTAGACCGTTGACGAAGCGCCCCGACTGCTCCGAGCCGAACCGCTTGGCGAGCTCGACCGCTTCGTCGACCACCACGAGCTTCGGGACGTCGGCCTCGTAGAGCATCTCGTAGACCGAAAGGCGCAGGATGTTGCGATCGACCGAGGGCATGCGCTCCAATCGCCAGTGCTCCGCTTGGGTGCGGATCAGCGCGTCGATCTCCGACAAGTGCGCGTGAACTCCTTCGGCTAGCCGGCGCGAGTAGGCGAAGGCGTCGTGCAACTCCTCGGCCGCGGGGCACGGCATGGACGCTTCGGGGTCCTCCGAGGAGAGCTGCCGCAGATACTCCTCGGGATCGAAGGCCCCGATCACCTCGGGCAGTGGACTGTCTCCCAGATCCCCCTGGAAGAGCATCTGCATCGCCATCTCCCGAGCCATGCGCCGCTTGCCCACCGGACCATCCTTGCGTCAAAGAGCCCTTCGCCCGAACTTCACCTGCCGAGCCGGGCGGTCAATTCGGCCATTTCGAGCGCCGCCAACGCTGCCTCTTCTCCCTTGTTACCGTGGACCCCACCGGCACGTTCCAGCGCCTGTTCCATCGTCTCACAGGTCAGCACTCCGAACGTCACCGGAAGTCCGGTCGAACGGGCGACCTCGGCGACTCCCCGCGAGCACTCGGCGGAGATGACCTCGAAGTGGGCGGTCTCTCCACGGACCACCGCGCCCAGCGCCACTAGCGCATCGAAGCGCCCCGACCGGGCGAGCGCGGCGAGCCCCTGCGGAATCTCCCAGGCGCCGGGGACGCGCTCGATCCGGATGTCTTCCGGGGCGACCCCGTGCGCCTCCAGCGCACGGCGTGCACCGGCGACCAGGCGATCGACCACCGCTTCGTTGAAGCGCGCCGCGACGATCCCGATGCGCCGTCCTCGACCCGCCCAATCACCCTGTGGTGGAACCTCCCTGCTCACTCGTAACTCCTTTTGAATGCTGAGCCTAGATGTGCCGGCAAGGACTGTCAACGCGCTCCGCCGGCGGCCGCGAGCGAGCGCAGCTCGAGTCCCCATTGCGGAGCGAGCCACGCCTTGAGCAGGAGATCGATCAGCAGGCCGAGGGCCGCGAGAGCGAGCAGGCGCCGGCCGGCCGGCGTCGCCGCGGTCGCCCACGGCCGCACACTGAGCACGACGCCGAGGGCGATGAAAGCGAGCACCCGCGCGACCGACCAGGGAAACCAGGCCTGCACGACGCCGAGCCAGGGATGCCCGCTCGCAGCGGCGAACGAGGCGACGAAGAAGTTCATGTAGGCGAGCAACAGCGCACCGAGCACCAGTCCGAGGTATCCGCGGCTGACCAGGACCAGCGCGACGAAGGCCCCGAGATGTAGAGCGTGCTGGGGCACGAAGCTCCGCCATTCTCCCTCGCGCCCGATGCCGGTCTCGATCCAGGAGAACATCTCGTCCCGATAGGCGGCAGCGTGGACGATGTGGGCGCCGGCCGCCTCGGGTGCCGCCCGCGAAACGACGACGACCCCGGCGCTGAGCAACACCGCCCAAGCGACGCCGCGCGTCATGGCCGACGCCAGGTCGCCCGCCTCGATCCGGCGGATGAAGCCGCGGTAGACGAACAGGGGCGCAGCCAGAGCGAGAACCCAGCCGCCGCCGGGCAGCAGCGCGGCGAGCGCGATCAGCGGCGTCGCGAGGAGCCACGCGGTCTCGACGGCGCCAGGACCTAGCGTCAGAGGTTGCCTCCAGGAGGCTGCAGCCGGATCTCGTCGACCGCTGCATCGGCACTCGCCTCGAGCGCCCAACCGACCGCCTCCGCGATCCGCCGCGCGGGCAGCATCGCCGACCGATTCCAGGTTCCCGGCACTCCGTTCCAGAGTGGACTGTCGGTCGCCCCGGGGATGATCGCCGTGAGGCGGATGGCGGTGCCGGCGAGCTCCTCGCGGAGCGCCTCGACCGCGCCGCGCAGCCCCCACTTCGACGCGCAGTAAGCGCTCCAACCGTCGAAACCGCGCAGCGCAGCGACCGAGAGCAGCACGAAGAGGTGCCCGCTCCCGCCGGCCCGGAGGCGAGGCAAACAGGCACGAAAGAGATGGAGCGCGCCGAAGAGGTTGGTCTCGAGGCTCTCGCGGAGGTCCGACTCCGGGAGGATCTCGAGCCGGCCGACCCGTGCCACGCCGGCTGCAGGGACTACGATCTCGGGCGCCATGCCGCTCGCCGCGGCCCGCGCCAGCGCAGTGTCCACCGCGGTGGCCGAGCGCACGTCGCAGGCCAATGCCATCCCCTGGCCACCTGCCGCCGCGAGCGTCGCCGCGAGCGTCGCAGAGGTCCTTCCCAAGAGCAGGAGCGGGTGGCCGCGACGCGCCAGCTCGAGCGCGATCTCGCGTCCAATGCCCGAGCCCGCGCCGCTCACGACCGCTGGCCGCTGATCGCGCGGGCTCATTCTGGGTGGACTGGGAGGAAGTGGTCGGGACGCCGGGATTTGAACCCGGGACCCCCTGAACCCCATTCAGGTACGCTACCAGGCTGCGCCACGTCCCGACCGAGGGAGTAAAGAGTCAACCGGGGTACTTGTCGAGCATCGCGATCGCGGCCTTGGCTTCGGCGAGCACCGCTTCGAGGTCTCGACGCAGAGTTTCTATCCGCTCCGGCTGAGGAGTGTCAAGCGGCGGTGGTTCGGATTCCGCCGGAGCCGGAGGCTCCGCGAGCCGCGGATTGGCGAGGAGCGGGCCCTCTCCGTCGGGCGCCGGCTCCGATTCCAGCTTCTTGCGCGCCCCGGCGATGGTGTATCCCTCCTCGTAGAGGAGTTGCTTGATCCGCCGGATCAGCGCCACCTCGGCCGCACGGTAGACGCGCGGCCCGGTCGATCCCGCCGGGGATTGCAGGGCGCGGAACTCGGTCTCCCAGTACCGCAAGACATACGGCTGGAGGTCGAGCAGCTTGCAGACTTCGCCGATCTTGTGCCCTTTCTTGGCGCTCATCGCTGGCCGCCGATCCTACGGCACGCGACCGGGCAAGTCGAGAACCGCTAGGCGCGCGGCAGTCGCGAGCGGACGACCAAGCGGATCGGAACGCCCGCCAGACCGAGGAGGGAACGCAGGCGGTTCTCGAGATACCGCCGGTACGAGTGCCGGATGGGGAGCGTCCGGTTGGCGAACAGCATGAAGGTCGGCGGACCGGTCGAGACCTGGGCCGCGTAGTAGAACTTCCAGGGCCGATGATCCGCGAAGGCCGGCGCCTGGTGCGCCTGGATAGCCCCCTCGATCAAACGGTTGAGCTCGCCCGTCGTGACCTGAAGACGAAACGCGGCAAGCGCGCGGTCGAGCACGCCGAAGATCTTGTCGACGCCGCGACCGCTCACCGCCGAGATGTTGACCCGTGGGGGGTCGGCGAGGACCTCTGCGAGGCGGGGCCAGGTGGTGTCCAGACGCTCGCGCGACGGCTCGTCGAGGAGGTCCCACTTGTTGATCGCCACGACCGCCGCCCGGCCGCTCTCCCAGATCGCCCCGGCGATCGCCAGGTCGCCCGCGGTCACTCCCTGCGGCGCTTCGATCACCAGCAGGGCGACGTCGGAGCGTTCGACCTGACGCCGAGCCATCAGCACCGCGAGGTCTTCGGGAGTGCCCGAGACCTTGGCGCGCCGCCGGATCCCGGCGGTGTCGACCAGCAGGTAGCTCTTCCCGCCACGTCGCAGCAAGGTGTCGATCGGGTCGCGAGTGGTCCCCGCCTGCGGCGAGACCAACACCCGGTCCTCCCCCACGATGCGGTTGAGCAGCGACGACTTGCCCACGTTCGGCCGGCCGACGATGGCGATCGCCGGCGCTTCGCGCGGCGCCTCTTCGGTGAGCGCCGCCGGCGGCAGAACGGCTCTCAGGCGCTCGCGCAGCTCACCGAGCCCGAGCCCGTGCTCCGCCGAGACCACCAGCGGCGGCGGAAAGCCCAGGCGGTAGAACTCGCCGACCGCGTCGGCCCCAATACGGCTCTCGCCCTTGTTGACCACCACCAGCACCGGCTTGCCGAGCGGGCGGAGCTCCTCGGCGGCGCGCTGGTCGCCCGGCATCAGCCCCTCGCGGCCGTCGACCACGAGCAGCACGGCGTCGCTCTGCTCGACCGCGAGGCGCACCTGGGCGTTGAGTCCGAGCCGGTCGTCCTCGAACATCAGGCCTCCGGTGTCGACCCAATGCACGGGGCGGCCCGACTCGAGGTCGGCGGTGCCGACCAGCCGGTCCCGAGTCACGCCGGGCTGATCGTGCACGATCGCCTGACGCCGCCCCACCAGACGGTTGAAGAGCGTCGACTTGCCCACGTTGGGCCGGCCGACGATGGCGACCGTCGGGGTACCGGCCATGCTCAGGATTCGGGTTCGCTGCTGTGCTTGAGCTGGCGGGAGAGGATCCACCACCGGCCCTGATCGCGCACCAGGCTGTAGACCAGCTCGTTCTCCTGGCTCGGCGACTCGGAGACCATCTGCTCGCTCCCCAGCGCGACGACGCGGAGATTCCACGTCTCGATGACGTTCGCCGTGCCGCTGGTGGCGCTGTGCAGGTCGATGGCCGCGACTCGACGGTGCAAGAGCCGGGCGCGCAGTCCCCTTCCCTGGTCGCTCAGCTCGGCGATCCGGGCCTCGACCCGGGTGAGCTCCCGCGGGGTGACCAGCGCGCGGAGCGGTTCGCTCGAGCCCTGGGAATAGGCCGCGGAGAGTGCCGCCGGATAGGCGGCAAGGAGCTCCTCGACGGCCTTGCGGTCGGCCGCGCGCCGTTCGGCGCCGCCGCACGCCAGGAGGAGACCGAAGCAGCAGATCGCGAGCCCGGGGCGTTGCATTGCCATTCACACTACCAAAGGCGTGGACGGGGCGCCCGTTCGGTTGACAGTCTCGCGCGCCGGTCCATACAATCCCGGCGGCGCGAAAGTGGCGGAATTGGTAGACGCGCAAGCCTCAGGAGCTTGTGGTCGCAAGGCCGTGGGGGTTCGAGTCCCCCCTTTCGCACCACCTTCCTTCGATTCAGGAGAGCACCAGGACGCCGCGAGCGAACGGTTCGCCGTCGCGCGACAGCGTGCCTTCGATGCGAGTCAGCCCGCCGAATCCCCCGGCCGCCTCGACCCTCACTTCGACGAGGTCCCCGGGCTGCGGCAGGCTGGAGGCTTCGAGGCGCTCGATGGCCGCCAAGCGCCGCGGTCGATCCTCCTGGCCGGGGGGCTTCGCTAGCAGCAGCGCTGCGCCTTGGGCGAGGAGCTCGGCGCAGAACGGCACCGGCAGGCCGCCGGCGCCGCGCAGCCAGGTCGAGTTCGCCGTGATGGTCGCCCGGGCCACACCGCCCTCGCAGCCTTCGAGCCAGCGAAAGGGGAACCGGTGCGGCAGCGACACGAGCTAGGTCGAGACCGCCGGGGCGCGCTTGCTCGCGATGAACTCGGCGATCTGGTCGACGGTCGCCAGGACCTGCGACCCGACCTGCTGGTCGTCGACGGTCACACCGAATTCCTGTTCCAACCCGAGGACGAGCTCGAGAGCGTCGATCGAGTCGAGGCCCAGCCCCTCCGGTCCGAACAGCGGTTCGGTGTCACCGATGCTCGAGGGATCCCGCTCCAGCTTGAGGCGCTCCACGATCAGGGACTTGATGCGATCTTTCATCGGATACCCGCAGAAGATGCCTTCCGCGGGAATGCTAGCACGGCACCGGCTCGGTTCAGGCGGTGAGCAGCCCTCCGTCGACGCGCAGCGTCTGACCGGTGATGTAGGAGGCCTCGCGCGAGGCGAGGAACGCGATGGCTGCCGCCACCTCTTCGGGCCGGCCCGTGCGCCCCATCGGAACGTCCTCGAGAGCCTCCTTCAGCTTCTCCGCCGGCATCAACGCCAGCAGATCGGTCGCGACGTAGCCCGGAGCCACCGCATTGACGGTCACCCCGAAGGTGGCGACTTCGCGGGCGAGCGACTTGACGAAGGCGATCAATCCCCCCTTCGCCGCGCTGTAGTGCGTCTGCCCTCGCTGCCCGGCGACCCCGCTCGCGCTCGCCACCGCGATCACCCTTCCCCACCGTCTCGCCAACATCCCTTTGATCACCGACCTGGTGAGGCGAAAGCTCGAGCTCAAGTTGATCTCCAGCAGCTCGTCCCAATCCTGCTCGCTGACGAAGGGCAGCAGTGCGTCACGCGTCGCGCCCGCGTTGAGCACCAGGATCTGGACCTCGCCGAGATCGTCGCGTACCGCGGCGGCGAGCGCCGGGATGGCGGCGCGTTCGAGCAGGTCCAGCCGATAGGCGCGGCCGCCGAGCTCCTCTGCGAGCCGCAGAGCCCCCTCCTCCTGGCGCAGGTAGGTCAGCGCGACGCGGCAGCCGGAGCGCGCCAGGGCGCGCGCGGTGGCTGCGCCGATGCCGGCGCTGGCGCCGGTGATCAGCGCGACCGGCCGCTCCGCGGCTTGCGCTTCGCTCACGGCCGCTTCTCCACTTCTGATTCGAGCATCTTCAGCTCCTCCCGCGAGCCTCACAGAGCCCGCCCCTCGGCCAGCGCTTCGCGCACCGTGCGCCAGGGCAACCCCGCAAGAGTCCAACGGAACCGCTCACGGTAGCCCTGACGGGACGCGTCGTGGAAGAACCGCGCGAACCCGGTCATCAGACCGGGAACCGGCCGATCCACCAGCTCCCACGGGTGAACCACCAACAGGGGCAGACCGCCGGCACGAAGTCTGCCTCGCGCCGCAGCGAGAATCCAGCGCGGCGCAGCGGCCCGTCCGCACCATCCCCCGGCGGGCAAGCGCAGCGCGCCACCCCAGGTCAAGGGCGGCGCCTCGGCGAGCTCGAGACCGTCCGACCAGCGCCAGCGCACCGGCAACGTCGGATTGGCTCGCGCACCGGCCCCGGCCGCCGGCATGAGCGAGCTGTCGTAGGCGAACCCGGCTTCGGCGACCCGTCGCAGGCGCGGGTTGTCCGGCGTCCGCAGCGACCACTCGGGCGCTCGGTAGCCGGCGATTCCGGTCCCGATCAGGTCCTCGAGCAGTCGCTTGGCGTCCGAGATCTCCTCCGAGAACTGCGCCAGCGAAAGCTCCCCGGCACGCCGGTGGTGGAACCCGTGACAGGCAATCTCGTGGCCTGCCGCGGCCAGCTCGCGCAGGCGCGGCGCGATTCGCGCGGCGAGCTCGCCCAGGACGAAGAACGTGGCGCGGGCGCCGGTGCGTTCGAGCTCCCCGGCGAGCTCGGGCAGTAGGCGGTCGAGCTCGTCGCGAAAACCCGGGCGACGGTCCGGATCGTTGTACTCCGGGATCCAGCAGGTGTGGTACCACTCCTCCACGTCCACGGTGAGCGCCGGGAGGAACCGGCCGGCGAGCCGCGTGCTCTCAGGGCGCGTCATCGACCTTGTGACGGATCGAGGCCAGCGCAATGCGCACCGTGTCCGCGAACGGCCGGAAGTGACTCGGCTGCCCCTCGTAGATCGTCCTCACCGGCACGTGACCGAGGCGGGCCGCGCAGCGCCCCGCCTTGATGAGCATCTCCGACTCGATGGCGTAGTCGTCGGCGCACAATCGGAGCCGGCGCAGGAGCGTCGAAGCGAGCATCCGATAGCCCGACTGCGAATCTTGGAGCTCGTAGCCGGTCATCCAGGAGAGGATCCGGGTTCCGATGTAGTTCGTCCAGTAGCGCGCCCTGGGGATCCGGCGCGTATCCTGCAATCGCGTGCCGACGAGCAGGTCGTAGTGCCCCGCGTCCCAGGCGTCGATCAGACGCGGGAGATCCGCGGGATCGTGCTGCCCGTCGCCGTCGAGCAGGACGACGGCCGCGACGCCGAGCGCGAGCGCGTGCTCGATGCCGATCCGCAGCGCCGCCCCCTTGCCGCGATTCTGCGCCAGCGAGATCACGCGGGCGCCCGCCGCGGCGGCGAGCTCGGCGGTACCGTCGCTGCTGCCGTCGTCGACCACGATCACGTCGCTCAGCCAGCGGCTGACACCCGTCACCACCCCGGCGATGGTCGGTTCACAGTCGTAGGCCGGGATGACGGCGGCAAGGTCGGAGCGGGCCACGGGACAGCGCCTTATAACACAGGCAAAAAGAGGGTGACCCTCTTGTCCTGGAACGGGGCCATGTGAGAGTCTTCACAGGTGCCGCAAACGTACGCGCCAGTTCTCTTCGCCATCCTGATCGCCTTCGCGCTGGCGACCGTCCTGCTCGCCATCTCCTGGTTCGCGGGCAAGCGCACGCCGGGACGAATCAAGCAGTCCACCTACGAGTCGGGACTGCCGCTCCTCGACCGCTCCCGTAAGCGCCTCTCGGTCGCGTTCTTCCTGATCGCCATCGACTTCGTGGTCTTCGACGTCGAGGCCGCGTTCCTCTATCCGTGGGTGGTCGTGCTGCGCGAAGGCGGATGGCCCTTGTTCTGGGCGGTGATGGCCTTCATCGGCCTGATCCTGGTCGGATACGCCTACGTCTGGAAGAAGGGCGGCCTCGAGATCGTCACCCGTCCGGGGCGCCTCGCCAAGGAGGTCGGAAGGTCATGAGCGAGAGGCGGGCGACGGCCATGGCCGCGCTTCCCGAGCGCGCCATCGAGGAGATTCTGGCCCTGCGGCCCCGCTATCCCACGCTCGAGGCTCTGATGCTGCCGGCGTTGCACATCGCCCAGCGCGTCTCGGGCGGCTGGCTCCCCGAGGCCGCCATCGAGGCGGTGGCCGAGCTGCTCGAGGTCCCGGTGGCGAAGGTGGCTGGCGTCGTCTCGTTCTACGACATGTACCACGAGCGCCCGGTCGGCCGGCATCGGATCCGGGTGTGCACCAATCTCTCCTGTCAGCTGCGCGGCGGCGAGGAGATCCTCGCCGCGATCGGCGACGAGCTGAGCGTCGGCGAGGGCGAAATCACCCCCGACGGGCGCTGCTCTTACGTCCACTTCGAGTGCCTCGGCTCGTGCGACACCGCGCCGATGATGATGGTGGACGACGACTATCACGAGAATCTGACCCCGGAACGCGCGCGGCGCATCGTCCGCGACCTGGAGTGAGCATGTCCTTCGAGCGCGTCCTGACCCGCAACGTCGGCCGACCCGAAGCCCTCACCGTGCGCGGCTACCGCGAGAGCGGCGGCTACGATGCTCTCGCCAAGGCGCTCAAGATGCAGCCCGAGGAGGTCATCGAAGAGGTCAAGCGCTCCGGCTTGCGCGGACGCGGCGGTGCGGGCTTCCCTTGCGGCATGAAGTGGAGCTTCGTGCCGCGCGCGAGCGACCGGCCGAAGTACATCGTCTGCAACGCCGACGAGTCCGAGCCGGGGACTTTCAAGGACCGTCTGCTCATGGAGCACGATCCGCACCAGCTGATCGAGGGCTGCATCATCGCCGGCTGGGCTGTCGGGGCCAACACCACCTACATCTACATCCGAGGCGAGTACACCAAGTCGGCGCGCATCCTCGAGGACGCCATCCGCGACGCCTACGACCGCGGGGTGCTGGGAGCGAGCGTGCTCGGCAGCGGCTTCCGGCACGACGTCTACGTGCACAGCGGCGCCGGGGCCTACATCTGCGGCGAGGAGACCGGGCTGCTCGAGTCCCTCGAGGGCAAGCGCGGACAGCCCCGCGTCAAACCCCCCTTCCCCGCGGTGGTGGGTGCCTTCGGGTGCCCGACGGTGATCAACAACGTCGAGACGCTGTGCTGCGTCACCCACATCCTGGCGCGCGGCTCCGAGTGGTTCAAGGGAATCGGCACCGACGAGCGGAATACCGGCCCGAAGCTCTATGCCGTGTCCGGTCACGTCGAGCGACCGGGAACCTACGAGCACCCGATCGGCATCACCTTCCAGGAGGTGCTCGACGGCTGTGGCGGGATGTACAAGCGCCGTCGACTCAAGGCGTGGATCCCGGGCGGCGCCTCGGCGCCGATGATGACGGCCGACGAGGCCGGCCTCAAGATGGACTTCGACACGCTCGCCAAGGCCGGGAGCATGCTCGGATCGGCGGCGGTCATCGTCATGGACGAGACCACCTGCATCGTCCGCGCGACGCTGCGGCTAGCCGAGTTCTTCGCGCACGAGTCCTGCGGCCAGTGCACCCCCTGCCGCGAAGGCACCAACTGGATGCGCATTCTGCTCGAGCGCATCGAGAGCGGCCACGGCTCGGAGGCCGACCTCGACCTGCTCGGCCGAGTGGTGCCCAACGTCGGCGGCATCTCGCTCTGCGCCCTGGGCGACGCGGCACAAGGGCCCGTACGCTCGCTGGTCGCCAAGTTCTCCGAGGAGATCCGCGAGAACCTGCGGGCCCATCGCTATCCTCTGCCCCGCGTCCGTTTCTTCGACCTCGGAGCCGCTGCCTGATGCCCAAAGTCGTCATCGATGGCCGAACCGTCGAGGTTCCCGCCGGCACCAACCTCATCGAAGCGGGCCTCCAGGTCGGCGTGCAGATTCCGCACTACTGCTACCACCCGCGGCTCTCGGTCGTCGGCCAGTGCCGGATGTGCATGGTCGAGATCGAGGGCATGCCGAAGCTCCAGGCCGCCTGCTCCACGCAGGTGATGAAGGACGGGATGGTGGTCAAGACCGCGTCTCCCAACGCGGCGGAGGCCCAGCGGGCGATCATGGAGTTCCTGCTGATCAACCACCCCCTCGACTGCCCGATCTGCGATCAGGCCGGCGAATGCGGTCTGCAGGACTACTCCTTCAAGCATGGCCAGGCCTTCTCCCGGTTCCGCTTCGAGGAGAAAAGGACCTATCCGGAGAAGGAGCGCATCCCGCTCGGACCGTCGGTCCTGCTCAACATGAACCGCTGCATCCAGTGCACGCGGTGCATCCGCTTCACCCAGGAGATCTCCAAGACCGGCGAGCTCGCCTTCTTCGAGCGCGGATCGCACGCCGAGATCGGGACCTTCCCCGGCAAACCGCTGGACAACCCGCTGGCCGCGAACGTGGTCGACATCTGTCCGGTCGGAGCGCTCACCTCCACCCGCTTCCGGTTCACCGAGCGGGTCTGGAATCTCGATCGCAGGCCCTCGATCTGCACCGGCTGCGACGCGGGCTGCAACATCACCATCGAGCACCGCCGCGGATCGATCAAGCGGTACAAGCCACGCTTCAATCCCGAGGTCAACGACTATTGGATCTGCGACTTCGGGCGCGGCTCCTACGAGCGTTTCCAGGGACAGTCCCGGCTCACCTTCCCTCAGGTGCAGCGCTCCGGTACGCGACAGCCGGCGAGCTGGAGGGAGGCCCTGGACACCGTAGCATCCGCGCTGCGGGCGCGGCGTGACGACGGAGTGGTCGCGGTTCTCGGATCCGGCTTCCTCTCGACCGAGGAGGCGTTCCTGCTCGCCAAGCTCTCCGCCGTCATGGATGCTCCGCATCGCTCCATCTGGGTCGACAGCGGCCCGGCCCGCTCGATCCCCAACCTCGCCGGTGGAGTGACCGGGCGCGACGCCTCGCCGAACCGGCGCGGCGCCGAGCTCGCGGGGCTCGTCCCCGGCGCAGAGGGGATCGACGCCGAGGCCCTGCTGCTCGAAGGCGCCGCGGCGCGCTGCGCCGTGCTGCTCGTCGCCGATAGCGACTTCGGCAAGGCCGCGCACGACCCGAAAGTGGTCGAGCGGCTGCGTGAGGCGGCCCTCTTGGTGGTCATGGGCTGGGCCGACACGCCGCTCGCGCGCGTCGCCGATGTCGTCCTTCCAGCGGCCACGCACGCCGAGCGCGAGGGGACGTTCGTCAACGTCGAGTGGCGCGTGCAACGCTTCGAGCGCGCCTACCCGCCGCCGGCCCAGGTCCGCCCCGCGCTCGAGATCCTCGCCGACCTGCTGTCACGCTTCGACGCCAAGTGGTCGACGGTGACCCCGGCGGCGGTCTTCGACCTGCTGGCCGAGGAAGTCGCCGAATTCTCCGGACTGCGCTACCAGGACATTCCGGCCACCGGACAGACCGTCGCGCGAGCCCGTGCCGCGACTTCGGGTGCGGGAGCCTGAGGGGAGCGTGGCATGACGACGCAGGCACTCGCCACGGCGGTCCTCATGGGGACCTGGACCATCGCCCTGATCACCGTCACGGTGGTCATGCTCTGGCTCGAGCGCCGGGCCCCGGCGTTCATGCAGGATCGCCTGGGGCCGAATCGCCTCGGCCCGCAGGGGCTCTTCCAAGCGATCGCCGATGTTCTCAAGTTCATCTTCAAGGAGGACCTCAACCCGTCGGCGGCCGACAAGGGGCTCTATCTCCTAGCACCGACCGTGGGCTTCGTGGCCTCGATGATCACCTACGTGGTCATCCCGGTCGGTCCCCCGATCGAGATCGCCGGGCAGCGGATCTCGCTCGCGGTCGTCGATTCCGACAGCGGCATGCTGCTCTTTCTCGCCCTCGCCAGCCTGGGCGTCTACGGCCTGGTGCTCGCCGGATACAGCTCGAACAACAAGTGGTCCCTGATCGGTGCGATCCGCGCTTCGGCGCAGATGATCAGCTACGAGCTGGCGCTCACCCTTTCGGTCGTCGCGACGCTCATCCCGGCCGCTTCGCTCAACCTGTCGCAGGTGGTCGATCACCAGGTCTCGCGCCACCTCTGGGACTTCCTGCCCGCCTGGAACGTCTTCCTGCAGCCGCTCGGATTCCTGGTGTTCATGGTCGCCGCCTTCGCGGAGACCAACCGCACACCCTTCGATCTGCCTGAGGCCGAGTCGGAGCTCGTCGCCGGCTACCACACCGAGTACGGCGGCCTCCGTCTGGCGCTCTTCTACATGGGCGAGTACCAGTCGATGGCGGTGCTCTCGGTGCTCTGCGCGACGCTCTACTTCGGCGGCTGGTCGATTCCAGGGATCGACCTCGCCGCGGCGGGTGCCTGGCTCGCCGACCTCGGCGTCTCGCCCGGATTCATGAGCGCCGGAGTCTGGACGGGCATCCTCGGCTTCGCCACCCTGGTCGGCAAGTCCGCGCTGATGATGTTCTTCTACATCTGGGTGCGTTGGACCTTCCCGCGGTTCCGCTACGACCAGCTCATGCGGCTCGGCTGGAAGGTCCTGCTGCCGCTCTCGCTGGTCAACTTGATCGCGGTCGCCGCCGCGGCGATCGCCGGGAGGGTCTGAGGATGGAGCTCGCCTTCTTCATCCTGCTCGCGGCGGCCACCCTGATCTCGGCCGTCGTGGTGGTGTTCCATCGCAATCCGGTCTACTCCACCATGAGCCTGGTGGTCACCCTGGTGGCGACCGCCGGACTCTTCGTCATGCTCGGGTCGCCGTTCCTGGCGGCGCTCCAGATCCTGCTCTACACGGGCGCCATCCTGGTTCTCTTCCTCTTCGTCATCATGCTGCTCAACGTCCAGCGGGAGCGCGCCGCGAGCACCCGGATCAGCGGCCTCGCTGCCGGTGCGGCGATCTGCGCGGTGGTGCTCGCCGGCGCGGTGATGCGGTTGTTCTGGGCGGCCCACGCCGACACCACGCCCGCGCCGATCGATCCCGAGCGCTTCGGCATCGTCGCGGTGGCGCGCGAGCTCTTCGGCTCCTACCTCCTGCCCTTCGAGATCATCGGGCTCCTGCTGCTGGTCGCGGTGGTCGCTGCCAGCTGGGTCGCCAAACGGCCCGAATCCGGTCCGTCGGAGGAGGGCTGATGTCGTCGATTCCCGTCGTCTGGTACCTCCTGCTCGCCGCCGCGCTGTTCGCGATCGGAGCCTTCGGCGCGCTCACCCGGCGCAGTGGCATCGCCATCTTCCTGTCGATCGAGCTGATGTTGAACGCCGCCAACCTCACGCTGGTCGCCTATTCCCGCATTCTCGGCGACCTTGCCGGCCAGATGGTGGTGTTCTTCGCGCTGGCCGTCGCCGCCGCCGAGGCCGCGGTCGGCCTGGCGCTCTTCATCGCCATCTTCCGGCTGCGCCGGACGATCGACGTCAACCGCCTCAACCTGATGCGCTGGTAGCCCGATGAGAGCCCTCGACTACCTCTGGCTGGTTCCCCTGCTGCCCTTCCTCGGCGCGGCGCTCAACGGCATTGCGGTGCGCGACCGGCAGAAGTCCTTGGTCACGGCGATCGGCGTCGGCATCCCCGGGATCTCCCTCGCCATCGCGCTCGCCTGCCTCTGGGAGTTCGTCGCGCACTCCGGTCACGAAGCCTACGAGCAGGTGCTCTACGCCTGGACGGTGGGCGACCTTCAACTCGACGTCGCCTTCCTTCTCGATCCGCTCTCCGCGGCGATGCTCTTCGTGGTCACCTTCGTGGGCTTCTGGATCCACGTCTACTCGGTCGGCTACATGGGCCACGAAGAGGGTTATCGCCGCTATTTCGCCTATCTCAATCTCTTCATGGGCGCCATGCTCCTGCTGGTGCTCGGCAACAACTACCTGGTGATGTTCGTCGGCTGGGAGGGCGTCGGCCTCTGCTCCTACCTGCTGATCGGCTTCTACTACGACCAGGATTTCCCCCCGTTCGCCGGTCGAAAGGCGTTCATCGTCAATCGGATCGGCGACTTCGCATTCCTGGTCGGGTTGTTCGCTCTGTTCGCCTCCTTCGGCACGCTCAACTTCCGCGAGCTCGAACAGGCCATCCTCGCCAACCTCGACCTCGCCCGCGCGCCCTATGCGCTCGGTCTGTCGCTCGCCGGTTTCGTCGCCCTCTGCCTCTTCGTCGGCGCGATGGGCAAGAGCGCTCAGATTCCGCTCTATGTCTGGTTGCCCGACGCCATGGCGGGCCCGACACCGGTGTCGGCCCTGATCCATGCTGCCACCATGGTGACCGCCGGTGTGTACATGGTGGCGCGCACGAACCTGGTCTATCAGCTCGCTCCCGACATCTCCACTTTCGTCGCCGTGATCGGCGCGGCCACCGCGATCTTCGCCGCTTCGATCGGCTTGGCGCAGAACGACATCAAGAAGGTCCTCGCCTACTCCACGGTCTCCCAGCTGGGCTACATGTTCCTGGCGGCGGGAGTCGGCGCCTACGTCGCGGCGATCTTCCACCTGGTGACCCACGCCTTCTTCAAGGCGCTCCTCTTCCTCGGCTCGGGCTCGGTGATCCACGCCATGGGAGGCGAGCAGGATATGCAGAAGATGGGCGGCCTGCGGACCAAGCTGCCGTGGACTTACGGCACCTTCCTCGTCGGCACGCTGGCGATCGCCGGCGTACCTCTCCTCGCCGGGTTCTTCAGCAAAGACGCGATCCTCGGTTCGGCGTTCGGCGCCTCGCCGGTACTCTGGGGAATCGGTCTGCTGACCGCAGGTCTGACCGCGTTCTACATGTGGCGCGCCGTGAGCCTGACTTTCCACGGCGAGTTCCGCGGCACCCACGAGCAGGAGCACCACCTTCACGAGTCGCCACGGGTGATGACTCTGCCGCTCGTGGTCCTGGCCGTCGGCGCGGCCCTCGCGGGCTACGCCGGGAAGATCCCCTTCACCCACTACGACTGGTTCGGGCACTTCCTTTCCCGAGTCGTCGTCGAGATCCCCGGCCTCGAGAAACATGCCGAGCACCACTCGCTGAACCTCGAGCTCGTACTGGTCGGCGCGTCGATCGCCGCCGCCGGCCTGGGGCTCTTCCTCGCCTGGAAGCGCTATGGCGGGAGCCAGGGCACGGCCGCGGATGAGTCGTTCGCGCGGACTGCCCCGACGGCCCAGCGGCTGCTCGCCAACAAGTACTACGTCGACGAGATCTACGACCGCTTCGTCGTCCAGCCCTCTCGCCGCCTGGCGCGGTTCTGCTGGAAGGTGGTCGATTCGATCCTGATCGACGGCGGCCTCCACGTGGGAGCCTTCGTCACCGAGTTGATCGGCGATCTGGGCCGGTTCACGACCACCGGCAACGTCCGGCAGTACGCGCTCTACTTCTTCGCCGGTGTGCTGATTCTCTTCTGGTGGATGATCCTCTGATGCAGCCCGGATTCCTCGACCTGCTCGTCGGCGACACCGTCACGCGCCTGGTGTTCTTCCCGACCGTCGCCGCGCTCGGACTCCTCCTCCTTACCCGCGCCAGCCAGGCGACGATCAAGATCTACGCCCTCGTCGCCTCGCTCGTCGAGCTCGCACTGATGGGTCAGTTCCTGCTCACTCATGGCCAGGCCTCGGCGATGCTGGTACGCGACCCGGTGCTCTCCTGGATCGAGCTGCCGGCGCTGCGCATCGTCTACGAGGTCGGCATGGACGGCATCGCGTTGCCGCTCGTCCTGCTGACCGGCCTCCTCCTGCCCGTCGTCCTGCTCGGCTCGTGGAAGGGGATCGACAAGCACTGGATCGGCTTCGCCGCTTCCCTCTTCCTGCTCACCACCGGCATTCTGGGCGCGCTCGTCGCGCTCGACTTGTTCGTCTTCTACGTCTTCTGGGAGCTGATGCTCATCCCGATGTACCTGATCATCGGGATCTGGGGCGGCGAGCGCCGGATCTACGCCGCGGTGAAGTTCTTCCTCTTCACCATGGCCGGGAGCCTCTTCATGCTGATCGCGATCCTGTGGATGGCCTGGGCGCACGCGCAGGTCGCCGGGATCTGGAGCTTCCGCTACGAGGATCTGCTGCGCCTCGACTTCCCTATGCACCAGCAGGTCTGGCTGTTCGCGGCGTTCGCGCTCGCCTTCGCCATCAAGGTCCCGATGTTCCCGCTGCACACCTGGCTGCCGGACGCCCACGTCGAGGCGCCCACCGGTGGCTCGGTCATCCTCGCCGGGATCCTGCTCAAGCTCGGTACCTACGGCTTCCTGCGCTTCGCGCTCCCCTTCTTCCCCCAGGCCAGCCGCGAGCTCGCGCCCTGGCTGATCGGGCTCGCGCTGGTGGGCATCATCTACGGCGCCCTGGTCGCCTGGGCCCAGGTCGACATGAAGAAGCTGGTGGCCTATTCCTCGATCGCCCACCTCGGCTTCGTCATGCTCGGACTGTTCGCCTTCGACCTGCTCGCCTGGCAGGGAGCGCTGATCCAGATGGTCAATCACGGGCTGTCGACGGGCGCCCTGTTCTTGCTCGTCGGGATGCTCTACGACCGGCGCCACACCAAGAAGTTCGAGGAATTCGGCGGGCTCGCGAAGGTCGTCCCCTGGTTCGCCTTCTTCCTCGTCTTCTCGACCCTCGCGTCGGTCGGGCTTCCGGCGCTCAACGGTTTCGTCGGCGAGTTCCTCGTCCTGCTCGGCACCTACCGCGGCGGCTTGCACTGGCAGGCCGCAGTGGGCGCGTTCGGCGTGATCTGGGCTGCCGTCTATCTCCTGAAGATGCTCCAGGAGACGATCTGGGGTCCGCTCACCAAGGACGAGAACCGCGGGCTCAAGGACTTGAACCTCCGCGAAGTCCTCGCCCTCCTCCCGCTCTGCGTCTTCATGCTCTGGATCGGCGTCGCGCCGAAGAGCTTCCTCGAGCCCAGCCGACCGGCGCTCACGACCGTGCTGGAGAACTACCGCGCCCGGCTCTCGGAATCTCCACCCGACCACCTTCGGCTCAACCCGCCGAGCCCCGCCAGCGCGACCACCTTCGTCGCGGGCGGCGGCGCGATCGCCCCTCGGACCACGCCATGAACGAGCTCATCACCAGCTCTGCCGCCAGCTGGGCGGCGCTGCGGCCCGAGATCACGCTCACCGCCGCGGGCTCGCTGATCCTCCTGCTCGAGGCGTTTGCGCCGCGCTTGCGACGTGCCTTCCTCTGGATCTCGGTCGCCGCAGTGGGCCTGGCGTCCCTGCAGGTGGTCAGCCAGACGCCGGGCCTCTACTTCGGTGGCCTGATCGAGGCGACACCTCTCACCGGCGCCTTCTCTCAGGCGATCCTGCTCGCAACCGTCCTCGGGCTGCTCGCGGCGCAAGGTTACCTGCGTCGCGAGCACCTGCTCACCGGAGAGTATCCCGCGCTGCTGCTCTGGTGCGCCGCCGGCCTGCTGCTCCTGGTGCGCGGCATCGAGCTGCTCTCGATCTTCGTGGCGCTCGAGCTCCTCTCGGTCGCACTCTACGGTCTCGCCGCCTACCACCGTCGCGAGGCCCTGTCGGCCGAGGCAGCCATCAAGTACTTCCTGATGGGTGCCCTGGTGAGCTCGTTCATCCTCTACGGAACGGCGTTGGTCTACGGCGAGACCGGGTCCACCCGGATCTCCGGCATCGCCGAGGCGCTCGGTCGCGGCAGTGGCTCGCCAGGGCTCGTTCTCCTCGGCTTCCTGCTCCTGATCTGCGGCTTCGGTTTCAAGCTCGGTCTCGTGCCCTTCCACGCCTGGGCGCCCGACGTCTACCAGGGAGCGCCGTCGCCCTTCGTTGCCTTCCTGTCGGTCGCTCCGAAGGCGGCGAGCGCCGTGGTGCTGGCGCGCCTCGTCACCCTGGCCGCCGAGGCGCCGACCGCCGGCGACTGGTCGGCGCTCGTTTCGGGGCTGGCCGTCGCGTCGATGCTGGTCGGTAACCTCTTCGCCCTGGTGCAGCGCGACATCAAGCGCATGCTGGCCTACTCGGGCATCGCCCACATGGGCTACCTGCTCATTCCCCTGGCGTCGCCCGGTGCCGAAGCCTGGCAACCGATCCTGGTCTACCTGGTGTCGTACGCCCTGATGAACGGCGGCGCCTTCGTTCTCGTCTCGATGCTCTACGCCAAACCGGGCGAACAGCACCAGATCGTCACGCTCTCCGGCTGGGGCTACCGCTTCCCCGTCGCCGCCGCCTGCTTGACGGTCTGCATGCTCTCTCTGGGCGGGATCCCGCCGACCGCGGGATTCCTCGCCAAGTACCTGGTCTTCCTGCACGCCATTCAGCACGGTAATCTGGCGCTGGCGCTGGTCGGCGTGGTCGCCAGTCTGATCGGCATCGTGTTCTACCTCCGCGTCGTCTACATGCTCTACATGCGCGACGAGATCAGCGCGCCGTCCGGCCTGGCGCTCGACTTCTCCGGCCGGCTCGCCGCCGTCCTCGCGGCCGCCGCCACGCTGCTCCTCGGTGTCCTTCCCGGCCCCTTCCTGAGCTGGGTCCAACAGGCCGTCGCCAGCCTCTGAGCTCACCGAACCGCGTGGCCCCGCCGAGCCACCCGCCTCGCCCGTCGCCGTCGAAGTCGCGACCGTTCCGCGTTCCCGACGCTTCGCGCGGCACGGTCTCGCATCTCACCGTCAACCGTCTCTCGCTCTACCTGCGCTCGCTGCGCCAGCTGCTGGCCGACCAGGTCGAGCGCGTCTCCTCCGACTCGCTAGCCAAGATCTGCCAACTCTCCGCCGCCCAGGTGCGCAAGGACCTGGCCCAGTTCGGCGAGTTCGGCGTGCGCGGCGTGGGCTACGACGTGGCGCGCCTCGAGCTCCAGCTGCGCGGCGTCCTCCGGCTGGACCGCGTGCACGGCGTGGTGATCTTCGGCATGGGGAACATCGGTACCGCGCTGGCGCGATTCCCGGCCTTCAACTCGGGGAGCTTCCGCGTCGTGGCCGGATTCGACAGCGACCGCGCCAAGATCGGTTCGAGCATCGACGGTATCCGGATCTTCGCGCCCGACGAGCTGACCCGCGTGGTGCGCCGGACGCGCGCGACGATGGGCGTGCTCGCGGTTCCTGCCGAAGCCGCGCCGCTCGGCCTGAAGCTCCTCGCCGGCGCCGGAATCACCGCGGTGGTGAACTTCGCGCCGGTCGTGCTGCCCGCGGTCACGAGTTGCCGGGTGAAGAACGTCGACCTGCGAATCCACCTCGAAGAGCTCGCCTTCTACGACCTCCCGGCGCGCTGACCCGCCGCACCGCTGAGCCCGAAGCGTCCAGCGAAACGCTCCGCAGCGGTCCACCCCGGGCGACGGGCTATAATTCCGGCCGTAGCCTGGGAAAGGGGGTGGGCATGGCCGCGCGAATCGATTGCCGCCGTCGCGAGGCGGGATTCACACTGCTCGAGATGCTCATCGTGCTCCTCATGCTCGGGATCCTCGCGGTCATCGGGATCCCTGCTCTCCTCAACATCCTCAACCGGCTGAAGTTGACCGGCAACGCGCGCGAGGTGGCCACCCTCATGCAGGTCGCGCGACTCGAGGCCGTCAAGCTGAACGCTCCGGCCGAGGTCAACTACGACCTGACGAATCGGCTGTTCTTCGCCTTCGTCGACCTCGACTTCGACGGCGCCTTCGATCCCACCGCCGACCGTCAGATCTCCGGCCAGTTGCCCTTGGCGAGCGGCGTCTCCCTGTGGGGGCCCACCGACCCCGGACCAGACGACACCAACGCGATCGACGGCTGGGACGTCGGGGCCGGCGCCAATCCCGGCCCGATCTTCAATCCGGACGGCTCCGCACAGCGGGTCGGCGCCTACCGCCTGCGCGACCGGCGCAACAACGTGATCGAAGTCCGGATCGAGACGCCGGCCACCGGCCGCGTGATCCTCCAGAAGTGGTTCCCCGCGCTCACCCAGTTCTACGAGAATGGCGAGCAGGGGCATCATTGGGAGTGGTGATCGACTCGAAACGTCCGTAGAACGACAGGGCCGACTCGCCATACCGACGCGTCGCGGTGCGCACCAGTGGCCCGGCGAGCGGCGGCGGGGCGGCACGCGAACGGTGCTCGAGCGCGAGGCGGCCATCCGCGGCGAGAATCGCTTCGCAGCGCTGCAGGAATTCTTCGTCCAACGGCAGCCGGTAGGGCGGATCGGCGAACACGAGATCGAACCGCTCCCCCGCCGCCGCGAGCTCCTCCAACGCCACTTCGGCCGGTCGCACCAGCAGCCGTGCCGACCCCGGCGCAACCAGCGCCAGGTTGCGTCGAAGAACCGCCTGCGCCGCGCGATCGGATTCCACCAGCACGGCCTCGAGCGCCCCGCGGCTGATCGCCTCGATCGCCACGGCGCCACTGCCCGCGAAGAGGTCGAGCACGCGCGCGCCGTCGAGGACGTCCAGCCAGATCGAGAACAACGCCTGGCGGACCTTGGCCTCGGTGGGACGGGACGCGGGCGGCACCGCGAGAACACGACCGCGCAGGGTACCGCCGCTGATGCGCAATCCCGGAGCGCTCTTCATGGCGCGGCCGCCCGAGCCACCAGCCGCACGAAGTGGCGTGGCAGATCCGTGCGCGGCAGATAGATCGTCAGCGGCTCGATCCGTCCGCGCAGCTCGACGCCGTGTCCGTCGGCGGTGAATCCCACGACGTCGAACTCCGTGCCATCGGCGCGCGCCAGCCGGTCGCCGGCTCGCGGCTGATAGCCCGCGGGAATGTCGCTCGCCGATCCCGCCGCGGCCGCCAGCGCCGCCAATTCGTCGGCGATGCCGACCAGGGCGTTGAGCCCCAGGGTCCGCGTGTCCAGGAGCCCGTAGCGGAAGGTGCGCGGCGGCCGGTCCGGCAGGCGGAGCGAGAGCTCGCACCACTCCACCCACGCCCCTTCGACGGCTCGCCGGTCTGCCGGTGTGTCCGTGAGATCGATCGCCGCCAGGCGGCGCGCGAAGGCGGCGACCCGGTCGCGATCGATCTCGGTCAGGCGCAGATCCGATTCCTCGCCTCGCCACTCGCGCCAGCGCACGGTGCCGTTGGCGAAGAGCGTGGTGTCGTTCCGGCCGAGTCCGCTCGCGCAATCCCGGCGCAGCACCTCGATGGTTCGCGGGTCGCCCGGAGGCGGACTGGACTCGACCTGCAGTGCCCAGGAGGCTCTCCCCAGCGCGAGCAGCGCCAAGCCGCCGACCACTGCACGTCGGCAGATCACCGCTCGACCTCGCGGGCCACGTGCAGCGCATAGTCGAGCTCGCCCGCCTCCTCCAGCGCGCCGTCCAGCCGCGCCTCCAGGGTCCGCGCGAGGGCGCGGCCCATCGCGGGGCCGGGCGCGACGCCATGCCGCATCAGATCGTCGCCATTGATCCGCAAGGCGAGCTGCCGGAACTCCGCGAGCTCGCGCCAGACCCACTCCCGCAGCAGCGGCGAGCCGCAAGCCAGCCTGGCGAGCTCCACGCGATCGAGGCTCGCCATCGCGCCGTGCGCGGCGCTCGGCGAGGGCGCGGCGCCCAGGACCCTCGCTGCGTGAGCGATCCGTTCCGGCCCCGCCTGTACCGACTCTCGCAGCTCCGCCCGCAGCATGAGCCGCTCACCGAGCCGCCGCCGGTCTCCGGGAGCGAGCTCCCAACCGAGCTCGAGGAGCGCCAGTCGCAGTCCCCATGCCGCCGCAGCGCGGGAGGACCCCGGCAACCTGGCCATCTCGCCGCGCGCCGCTTCGAACCGCTCGGCCTGGGCCCGCCCGAATCCCAGGCCAGGCACGAGTCGCGGCAGGAAGGCCAGCTCGTCGAGCCGCTGCAGAGCCGCGGCGATGGCCTCCGGATGCGCTGCCGCCTTGGCCAGGGCATCCGCAAGGCGCTCTCCCGAGACCAGTTCCACCACGCCCGAACCGGTCGCCTCCCGCGCCAGCGTCTCGGTGCCGGGATCGAAACGAAATCCGAAACGCGCCTCGAATCCAGCACCGCGCACGAGGCGCGTCGGATCGTCCAGGAAGGACCTGGCGTGCAGGACGCGCAATCGCCCGGCCTCGAGGTCCGCCCGGCCGCCGTGGAGATCGACCAGGGCTCCCCCGAACACCGGCACGAGCGGCAGCGCCAGTGCGTTGACCGTGAAATCGCGTCGCGCGAGGTCCTCGGCGAGCGATGCCGCGGAGACTTCGGGCAGGATCCCCGGGCGCGCATAGGTCTCGCGTCGCGCGCGCGCCACGTCGAGCCGGCCGAGATGCGGCGCCCGCAGCTCGCAAGTGAGGAATCGAGGATGGAAGGTCGGCGTCGCTCCGAGCCGTCGCGCGAGATCCCGGCCGAAACGCTCGATTCCAGGGTCGCCGTCGGTCACCAGATCGAGGTCGAGATCGAGCTCGCCGCGCAGCAGGTCGCGGATCCCGCCGCCGACCCAGTAGAGCTTCGTCCCGAGCTCAAGGGCCACGTCGCGGGCCGCGCCGAGGATGTGGAGCCGATGGGGTGGGACCGCGGAGAGGAGTGGTCCGGGACTCAGGTCGGCACGGCCGGCGCCCCCGCTCATGCGCCGGATTGTACTGCCGGATCAGGCATCGAGCCGACGCACCCGACCCGCACCGACGATCGCCTCGATCTCGCGGACGAGCGCCGGCGTGAACTCGACCTTGAAGCGCTCCTGCGGGGCCACCCGCACCGCCGACTCGTCGAGCCGGATCTCGAACTCGACCGCGGAGTCTCCCGGGTGCTCGGTGAGGAGATCGCGCAGGCGCAGCATTTCTGAGATGGGCAGGGCGCGATCGAGCGCGACGCGCAATGCCGGAGCGATCCGATCGGCTGCCGCCGCCAGCGGGGCGAGCTCTTCGGCGCTCATCTCGACCTCGGCGCCGCGCTCCCGGACCTGTCCCTTCACCAGCAGGGCGGCATCCTCCCGCAGGAGCGGGTCGTACTTCTGCAGCTGATCTGCGAACAGGGTCACGGCGATACCGCCGGTCAGATCCTCGAGCACGAAGCGGCCCATCACCCGCCCCGCGTTGGGCCCGGACTTGATCTTGCTCCGCGAGATCCTGGTCACCAAGCCGCCGATCGTCGCCGCCCCCTGGTAGCCGGCGCGCAGCTGGGCGGCGGTGTGCGACACCAACCGCCGCAAGCGGCCTTCGTACTCCACCAGCGGGTTTCCGGACAGATAGAAACCCAGAGCTTCCTTCTCCTGGCGGAGCCGGTCCGACTCGCTCCAGGGCTCCGCAGCGGGGAGACTGGGCGTGGCACGCGCCAGGGCCGAACCGAAGAGATTGCCCTGCCCCTCTTCCATCTCACGACGGCGGCGCTGCGCGTGCTCACCCAGCGAACCGAGGGCGGTGAAATGTGCTGCCCGGTGGCCCCCGAAGGCGTCACAGGCGCCGGACTTGACCAGCGCCTCGAAGACCTTCTGATTCACCGCGTGCGGATCGACCTCGGCGATCAGCTGTCCCAGGTCGGCGAACCTGCCGAGGCGTCGGCGCGCCGCGAGGATCGCCGCGCCGGCCGCTTCGCCGAGCCCCTTGATGGCGCCGAGGCCGTAGCGGATCGAATCCCCTACGACCGTGAACGTCCACTCGCTCGCGTTGACGTCCGGCGGCAGGACGCGAATGCCCATCTCGCGGGCTTCCGACACGTACTTCACGATCTCGTCGGTGGCCCCCATCTCGCAGGAGAGCATCGCCGCCATGAAGGCGACCGGATGGTGCGTCTTCAGATAGGCCGTCTTGTAGGCGAGCATGGCGTAGGCCACGCTGTGGCTCTTGTTGAAACCGTAACCGGCGAACGGCTCGATGTACTCCCAGAGCTCCTGGGCCTTCTTCGGCGCGACGCCGCGGGCCGCCGCTCCGGCGACGAACTTCTCCTTCTGCTCGGCCATCACCTCGGGCTTCTTCTTGCCCATCGCCTTGCGCAGGACGTCCGCCTCTCCCATCGTGAAGCCGCCGACGGCGACGGCGATCTGCATGACCTGTTCCTGATAGGCGATGACGCCGTAGGTCTCCTCGAGGATCGGACGGGTCTCCGCGAGGATGTATTGCACCTTCCGGCGCCCGAGCTTGCGCTGGATGAACTCGTCGACCATGCCGACCGAGAGCGCTCCCGGGCGATAGAGCGCATTGAAGGCCGCGAGCTCCTCGAACCTGGAGGGCTGGGCGCGGCGCAGCATGTCCTTCATCCCGCTCGACTCGAACTGGAAGATCCCGTTCGTGCGGCCGTCGCAGAACAGCTTGAAGACCGCCGGATCGTCGAGCGGGACGGCGTCGAGGTCGAGCTCCTTGCCCTGCATCTTGAGGGTGCGCAGCGTGTCGTCGACCACGGTGACCGTCTTCAGGCCCAGGAAGTCCATCTTGAGGAGACCCAAACGCTCCACGGCCTTCATGTCCCACTGCGTCGTGACCTCGTCCCGGTTCGTCTTGTAGAGCGGGACCAGCTCGTCGATCGGACAAGGAGCGATCACCACGCCGGCGGCGTGCACCGAGGCGTGACGGGTGAGCCCCTCGAGGCGGCTTCCCACCTCGACCACCCGCTTGATCTCCGGATCACGCGCCGCCTCGGTCACCAGACTGTCCACCGTCTTCGCCGCCTCCGAGAGCGACCGCGTCATGTCCGGAAGCAGTTTCGCGACCCGGTCCATCTTGGCGAACGGCAGGCCCATCACCCGCCCGACGTCGCGCAGCACACCCTTCGCGGCGAGAGTCCCGAAGGTGATGATCTGGGCGACCCGGTCCCGTCCGTATTTCTCGTTGACGTACTGGATCACCTCGCCGCGACGGCGCATGCAGAAATCGATGTCGATGTCCGGCAGGCTGATCCGCTCCGGATTCAGGAAACGCTCGAACAGCAGGTCGTAGCGCAACGGATCGATGTCGGTGATTCGCAACGCGTAGGACACCAGTGATCCCGCCGCCGAGCCGCGCCCCGGACCCACCGGGATTTCGTGCTCGCGCGCGAAGCGGATGAAGTCCCAGACGATGAGGAAGTAGCCGGCGAACCCCATGCGCCGGATGACGTCGATCTCGAAGCGCAGGCGCTCGCGGTAGATCTCAGGGGAGAGCCCCGCTCGGTCTCCCCCTCGCCGGGCGATCTCCGCCAGCCGCTGGTCGAGTCCGTCGCTCGCCATGCGCGCGAAGTAGGTCTCCAAGGACTCGCCGGGCGGTACCGGGAATTCGGGCAGGTGGAACTTGTCGGAGAGGATCTCCACCGAGCAGCGCTCGGCGACCGCCAGAGTGTTCTCCATCGCCCGGCGATCCTGGGGAAAGAGCCGCGAGATCTCGTCCGCCCCCTTGAGATAGAACTGGTCCGTGGCATAGCGCAGGCGATCTTCGTCCGCCAGCATGCGCTGGGTGCCGATGCACAGCAGCACGTCGTGCGCGAAGGCGTCGTCCTGCTTGAGGTAGTGGCAATCGTTGGTGATCACGGTCTCGAGGCCGAGTTTGCGCGACAGCCGCCGCAGGACCTCGTTCGCCGCCCGCTGCTCGGGGATGCCGTGGTCCTGGAGCTCGAGGAAGAAGTTCTCGCGGCCGAACGTCTCGAGATACATGCGCGCGGTGGTCTCGGCCTCCGCCTCGCGGTTGGCCAGAATCCGCTCGTTGATCTCGCCCTTGAGGCATGCGGAGAGCGCGATCAGCCCGTCGGAATGCCGGCGCAGCAGCTCGTGGTCGATCCGTGGCTTGTAGTAGAAGCCGTCGAGGTAGGAGCGGGTGGTCAGCTTGATGAGATTGCGGTAGCCCGTCTCGTTGCGCGCCAACAGCACCAGATGGTTGCTCCCGCCGCGGGCCGGATTACGCTCCGTCATGCTCCCTTGGGCTACGTAGGCCTCGATGCCGAGGATCGGCTTGATGCCCGCTCGCCTCGCACTGTCGTAGAACTCGATCGCCCCGAAGAGGTTTCCGTGATCGGTCAGCGCCAGCGCGGGCATTCCCGCCTCGGCGGCCGCCTGCACGACGTCGTCGAGGCGGTTCGCCCCGTCGAGCAGGCTGTACTGACTGTGCAGATGCAGGTGGACGAAGTCCGACATCGCGGTCGTACGAATCAGCTGCGCTCGGTCATGTGGTTTGCGCGATAGATGTACTCGATGCCGGAGCCGAGCGTGAACAGCGCGACGAGGTAGACGGCGACCGTGGCGACGATCTCGAGCTGCGGGCCGCGGCTGGACAGCAGCACCAGGATCACGGTCCCGACCTGCGTGCCTGTGTTGAGCTTGGAGAGCGGCGTCGGCGGGAACTGCGAGATTCCCTGCGCCAAGTAGAGGATCAGCGCGACGACCACGATGACCACGTCGCGGGTGATGACCAGAGCCGTCACCCAGGCGGGGATCACCAGCCCCTCGCGCAGCCCCGGAATCGATAGCACCACGTAGGCCGTAACGAGCAGGAGCTTGTCGGCCATCGGATCGAGGTAGGCGCCGAGAGCCGACTGCTGCTTCCAGAAACGCGCGATGAAGCCGTCCAGGGCGTCGGTAACGCCGGCGACCGCGAACACCCAGAGCGCTTGCGTGCTGTCGCCGTCGAGGACCGCGACGACGAACCAGGGGATCAACCCCATGCGCAGCAGCGAGAGCAGGTTGGGAACGGTCAGGTTCATCGGCTCTCCATGCGGGCGAGCGCCCGGCGGAGCATCTCGACGGTCTCGTCTCCAGAGGGAGTGAGCGCGGCGCGGCACGAATCCCCGCTGGCGAGAATGCCGCAATCGACTCCCGCCTGACACAGCGCCTCTCGTCCCCGCATGGTCCCGCCCCAACAGCTCGCCGACGACTGGCCCGACTCGTCCATCAGCCGGAGCAGCGCGGCCACCGCCTCGCTCGAACGCAACGGCGCGTCGGGGGCGAAGTGATGCAGTGTCTCGTCGATCGTCATCAGACCCAGGTTCACCACTCGCGCGATCTCGCTCTGCGCCGGATGCTCCAGGATATCCGAAGCGATTCTCACCGTCCCCGGCTTGGCGGACCGGATGCGCGGCACCATCCAGTAGAGCAGAACGGCGAGGTCGGCACGATTCAAGGCCGGTTTGGCGGCGATTCTCCGCACCGTCTCCGGCGCATTGACCAGGCGCCAACGGAACTTCGCTCGCTCGAGCTCCTCGGCGAGCTCCGGGTCCCCCGGGGCCGCGGCGGCAAGCCCTTCGATCAGCTCGAGGCCCTCCCGAGCGTCCCCCACGGCCAACTCGAGTTGTCCCCGGCGCAGCGTCAGCCCGCGGTCTCCCGGCGCGAAGCCGAGCAGGCCACGAACCGCCTCGAGCTCGCCTTCAGCGTCGCCCTGCGCCGCCGCCAGCGCCCGTCTCGCCTCGAGGGTCGAAGAGGTCCGCGGCCACCAGCGCTCGAGCTCGGCCAGCGCCGCGTCGGCCGCTTCCAGGCGACGCTGCCGCATGGCTTCGTCGAAACGGGACCGCGCCACCTCCTGCGCCCGGCTGGAGAGCTCGGCGGCGCGCTTCGCCGCCGCCGGGAGCCGGGTGGCGGCGTCCCGGTAGCTGGCGTAGGCCGCGGGAAGGTCGCCCGCAGCCTCCAGAGCCCGGGCGAGCGTGCTGTCGAGCGCGAGGCAACCCGGCTCGCGCCCACGCCTGGCGCCGAGCTCCTGCGCCGCGGTGGCTCCCCGACCGCCGACCAGGAGGGCTTGCGCCCGCAGAATTGCCGCCGCGGTGGCCTCGGGCTCTGCGCCGAGGACACCGTCCGCGGCTGCCAGGCTCGCCGCGGGGTCGCCACCGGCGAGCAGGGCGCGATGCGCCGCGGCGAGCGCCTCGACCTGCTCGCTCGCCGCCGGCAGCCGGCAGTCCTGGGTGGGGTCGAGCAGCAGCGACCGCAGATCTTCCGCGAGCGGCTCCGCCCGCGGGCGGGCTTCCTGCCGCGGTCCGCAGCCGGTGACCAGGACGAGCAACGCGAGAGGCGCCAAGGCGACGAGGGCCGCGCGGCGCGTGGAGGGCATCACTCGGCGCTCGATCACCCCTCGGCGTGGGCGATCGTCGCGATGGCGTGCTTGTAGACGAGGACCTCGCGCCCGGACGTCTCGACGACCACGGCGAATCGGTCGAATCGTCGGATCTTGCCCTCGAGGCGTTTCCCGGTGATCAGCTCCAGCGCCATGGGACGACCATCCTTGAGGCTCTGGAAGAGGAATCCATCCTGGATGTTGATGCTCGGCTTGTTCATCCTACCCTCCCGCTGCTGTTGCGCCGATCTTCTCCACGATGGATCGGAACTCGCGATCGACCGAGCCCGCGTCGCGCCATTCGATGCCTGGCTCGCGGCGGAACCAGGTCTCTTGCCGCTTCGCGAACTGCTGTGTTGCGCGAATCAGAATCGGAATCGCCTCCTCCAGGGCCACGAGCCCGGCCACCACGTCGCCGAGGTGTCGATATCCGATCGCCTGGAACGCTGGAGCGCTGCGCTCGACACCGCGGTCGAGCAGGCCACGGACCTCGTTCAGCCAACCCGACTCGAGCATGACGTGCGCTCGCGTCGCGATGCGATCGTACAGAAGGGCGCGTGGAAGCGTCAATCCGATCTTGATCATGCGACGACCCGTGCGACCGAACGGCTGGCGCGAGATCCAGGTCGACAGGGGAACGCCGCTCGAGCAGAAGACCTCCAGCGCGCGCAGGATGCGCTGTGCGTCCCGCGCCGCGAGTCGAGACGCGGTGGCCGGGTCCACTTGCTCGAGCTCCCGGCGCAGCGGCTCGAGACCTTCGCTGCGTCGCCTGTGCTCGAGCTCCCGCCGTATCGCGGGATCGACGGGCGGCAGGGCGGCGATTCCCGCGCCGAGCGCGCGGAAGTAGAGACCGCTTCCGCCTACGACGACGGCCGGGCGACCGCGCCGGTGAATCTGCTCGATCGCGGCCTCGGCCCGGCGCACGAACTCGCCGGCCGAATAGGCCTCGCTCGGTTCGAGGATGTCGACGAGATGGTGCGGAATCCGCTGCCGCTCGTCCAACGACGGTTTAGCGGTGCCGACGTCGAATCCGCGATAGACCTGCAGAGCGTCCGCGCTCACGATCTCGCCACCCAGCGCCTCGGCCAGCCGCAGCGCCAGGTCGCTCTTCCCCACCGCCGTCGGTCCGACGATCGCTATGCAGCGCGTTTCCATCGAGTCCAGTCTAGCCCGGCCCCTCCCGACGCGGCCGGCTCAGCGGCCGCCGACGGCGAAGCGGGTGCCCGCCAGCTCGACTCGCAGGGGGGAATCCCGCTTCCAGCGCGCCACCAGCTGCCCGTGCCGATCGGTCCTGAGCACCAGACATCCCGGGCGACGCAAGCGTTCGAGCACCGACCGCGCCGGATGGCCGAATCGGTTCCCGGCACCAGCGGCGATCCAAGCGATCCGCGGCGCGGCCGCCGCCAGGAGCTCGGGAGAGCTCGATCGAGCACCCCCATGGTGAGGCACCTGCAGGAGATCGCAGCGCAATTGCCTCCCCTGGGTGCCCACCAGGAGCGCTTCGGCCGTCCGCTCGATGTCGCCGGTGAGCAGCAGCCGACGCCCTTCCGCTTCGACGGAGAGCACCAGCGAGAGGTCGTTGTCGGCGAGTTGGCGGCCGCGCTCCGGGCTCAGTACCGAGAAGCGCAACCCGGCGACCTGGAGCCTGTCGCCCGCCGTCAACTGGCGCAGCGCTGCGTCGGACAGCGCGCGCAATCGGCGAACACAGTCCGAGGCCGCCGCCGACTCCGCAGCCCAGATCTCGCCGATCGGCAGGAATGCGGCGACGTCGACCAGCCCGCCGCAGTGGTCGGAATCGGGATGGGTCACCGCCACCGCCGCGAGTTCGCCGATCCCGCGGCGCGCGAGCAAGGGAAGCCAGACCTGTGTCGCCAGGTCCCGCCCGCGCACTCCGCCACCGTCGATCAGCACCGCCTGCCGTCCTTGGCGCAGGAGGAGCCCCTGTCCTTGCCCGACGTCCGGCGCCACCAGCTCGACCAGTTCGCCCACCGAACCGCTCCCGGCCGACGGCGAGGCGACGCAGCAAAGCAGCGCCAGAACGCTCCAGCGACCCCACTCCGGCCGGCTCACGGCAGCAAGGAGGAGCGACGAGAGGATCACGCCGAGCAGCCACGAAGGCGGCAACGGGAGGGCGAACCAGCCGCCAGGCGGCAGCCGCTCGACGGCAGCGAGCGGCAAGGCGATCAGATCGAGGAGCCGTGCGCCGATCTCGGCGAGCGGGGGGATCGAAATTGCGATGGCGGCCCAGCAGAGCGCACCGACCACCAGAAGTGAAGCGAGGGGCACCGCGAAGAGATTGAACACCGGGGCGAGCGGCGCGACGTGCGAGAAGACCGCCAGGACGATCGGCAGCGTCGCGGCCTGCGCCGCGAACGAGACCGCCAGGGCGTTGGCCAGCAGAGTGCGGCGGCCCCAACGTTCGAGCAGCCAGGGCGTCCCACCGATGAGCCCCGCCGTCGCCGCGCAGGAGAGCTGGAAGCCCAGCTCGCGCGCCAGTCCCGGCTGCCAGGCGACCAGGCTCGCGGCCGCGAGCGCGAGGCCTTGGGCGGGCCCGATCGGTCGCCGCACGGCGCGCCCGCCGAGCAGGAGCAGCGCCATTCCGCTCGCCCGGGCGAGGGAGGGCACCGAACCTACCAGCGCCAGGTGCAGCAGCACGCCGGCCGCCACGAGGACGAGCCGTGCGCCACGCCCGGCGTACGAGCCCAGAGTCAACGCCAAGCCAGCGATCAGGGCAACGTTCATCCCCGAGACCGCCAGGAGATGGGCCAACCCGAGTCGGCGGAAAGCGCCGAGTTGGCCGGGCTCCAGCGCTTCCACTTCGCCGAGCAGGAGGGACCGACCGAGAGCCACTCCAGGGTGGTGCGGGGACATTGCGGCGAACGGCTCTCGCACTCTCCGGCGCAGACCCTCGAGCACCAGGGCGTGGTGCGGTGGAGGACGCTCGAGATCGAGCAATGCGGACGACTTGCAGCGCAGTCGGTAGCGGCCGGGTGGCGCCGGGTCCTGGTTCGCGAAGCCAGGCGAACGCGTGAGGTAGCCGCGCACCCGGATCTCGGCGCCGGGAGGCGGTGGCGTGGCCGTCGCGGGAAGATCGAGCCCGACGACGGAGCGCACGGCCTGGACCCCGCCTCCCGCGGCGATCGTCGCCAGACGCATCCGGCCCGACCAGCCGGTGGACGTGCGCCGCCAGCTGCTGGCGACCTGGCCGCGAGCTGCCACGGGGCGGCTGGAATCCAACCGCGCCAGCGCCACGTCGGACGCCTGCTCCAGTCCGCCGATCAGTAGGCCGAGAAAGACGGCGCCGAGGGCTGCGGCTCGCCGTCCACCGAGCGCCACCCCCAGAGCGCAGCCACAGGACAGTCCGCCGATCGGCAGGAAGTCGAGGTTCGGTGCCGCCAGCACCGCCAGCACGAAGAGCAGCGCGGGAAGCGCTGCTGGAGCGGGAGAAGCGGCCATCCACCCCTAGGACGGTGCCGCTCCGCGCTAGCTGGCGTCAGCCGGGCTCCTCCGGTGAGCCGTTCGCGCCGCCGGCTTCGGCGGCCTCCGGGGCGAACAGCGAGAGCACCGGCAGGCGGTGGCGACGGCGCACCAGCTGGCGACGGAGACGCTCCCCGGCCACGGCGAGCTCCCCCGGTTCCAGCCGTCCGCGGAGGGTGACGAGGGCCCGCTCGAGGTCCTGCTCGAGTTCGGCACTTGCGGCCGCGGACATCCGCGCGGCGACGCTGTCGAGCAGCTCCTGGTCGAGCGCCATCAGCGCGGACTCGACCTCCTCCGGCCCCCCGCAGAGCCGCGCGATCCGCTCGGCCCAGCGCGCGTGCTCCGGAAGGTCGTCCGGCAGCGCCGCCGCGAGGCGCGCCAGGCGCTGGTCGATGCGCAGCGGCTCCGGCGCGAGCTGGCGCCCACCGGCCTGGAGCTCGAGGACCTCCTCCCAAGCCGCTTCCACCGCCGCCGCGAAGTAGCGCAGGCTGGAGATGCTGCGCCCGCGCCGCTGGCGCTGCCGGGAGAAGAGCTCCTCCATCACGCGCACCACCAGATCGGTCGAAATCCCCTGGCGCCGCCAGACCGCTGCCGTCTGCCAGTCCGCCGCCGCCAGCAGCGTCGCCCGCCCACGCAGCCGGAGGAAGCTCTGCTCGAGCGCCAGAAAGTAGGCCTGATCCTCCGCCGAGGGCTCGGGATCAGCCGCGGTTGCGCTCATAGATGAGCTTCAGCCCGATCAGCGTGAGGAGCGGCTCGGTCCGCCGCAGGTACCTCGAGCCGGAGGCGATCAACTCGGCCTGCCCGCCGGTCGCGACCACGTCGCGTACCCCGTCCACCTCGCGTATCAAGCGCTCGAGAATGCCGTCGACCAACCCGATGTACCCGAAGTAGATCCCGGCCTGCATCGCAGCGGCGGTGTTGCGGCCGACCAGATCGGAGGGGCGTTTCACGTCGACGCGATAGAGCCGCGAGGCGTGCGCGAAGAGCGCTTCCGCGGAGATCAGGATGCCGGGCGAGATGATCCCGCCGGCGTATTCCCCCGCCGCGTTGACGATGTCGAAAGTGGTGGCGGTTCCGAAGTCCACCACGATGACCGGCGCGCCGTAGAGCTCGCGAGCCGCGACCGCATTGACGATCCGGTCGGCGCCGACCTCGGACGGGTTGTCGTAGCGGATCGGCATTCCCGTCTTGATTCCCGGCTCGACGTAGAGCGGCTGGCGGCCGAAGAACTCCCGCGCCAAGTGATTGAGCGTCGAGTTGAGCGGCGGCACGACCGACGACACCACGACGGCCGCCGCCGCCTCGGGATCCAGTCCGGCGCGCGCGAAGAGCGGCAGCAGCATCGCTCCGTACTCGTCGGCGGTTCGCTCGGTGTCGGTCGAGAGCCGGAAGTCGGTGACCAGATCGTCACCCCGGTAGACGCCGAAGACCGTGTTGGTGTTGCCGACATCGACCACGACCAGGATGTCCTCCCTCGTATCCGCCGTCACCACGCGAAGACCTCCCCGGAACGCACGATCCGCTCCCCTCGTTCGGTATCCAAGCGCAGGAATCCACGCTCGTCGAAGCCACGGAAGACGCCGCCGAACTCTTCGTCCCCGACCCGGCAGCGCAACATCTCGCCCTCCTGGTGCGCGGTAAGTCGGGCGAAACGCGCCACCGCCTCCTCGCGCGACAAGGCGGTCCCTCGCCAGACGGCAGCCAGCGCCTGCGCCGCGAACTCCGCCAGGCCCGGCACCGCGCTGCCCGTCTCCTCGGCCACCGACGTCGATCCCGGCGGGCGACCGTTGGCCTTCGGAGGTTTCAGGTTGAGTCCGAAACCGACCACGGCCCACGAGCGACCCGGCGCATCGCTGGCGAAGACCGCGTCCACCAGAAGGCCGCCGATCTTGCGCCGCTCCACGACCAGGTCGTTCGGCCACTTGATCCGGCAGCCCCCCGCGAGCAGCGAGCCGACGTACTCGGCCAGGCTCACCGCCGCCCGCAACGGCACGGCCGCGAGCTCCTCGGGGCCGCTCGCCGGCAGCACCAGGCTGGCATAGATCCCGCCGCCGGGAGGGCTCCACCACTCGCGCCCCTGGCGTCCGCGTCCGGCCGACTGACGGAGCGCGGCGACCACGAAGGGAAAAGGCTCGTCGTCCTCGCGCAGGAACTGGTCGAGCAGGGTGCGCGCCACGCGCTGCGTCGAATCGGTGGCGGAGAGCAGCGCCAGGTTGAGATCCCAGGCCGGAATCTCGGCGCGGAAAGCGCCCCAGGTCGCGGCCAGGGCCGCGACGGAAACGCCTCCGTCGCTCCCCGCGTGGGTCACGAGCTGCCGCCCGCCGCGCTCAACGCCGCCAGCAGGCGCTCCCGCCGCTCCTCGAGCTCGCGCACCAGGCGCTCGGCTCCTTCGACGATCTTCGGCGGCGCCTTGCGGGCGAATTCGGCATCGGCAAGCCGGGCCCGGCGCCGCTCGAGCTCGACCTCCAGGCTCGCTAGCTCGGTCCGCTTCGCCGCGACGTCGAGAACGGCTCGGCTGGAGTCGGTCTCGAAGGTGATCCCGATCCTCACGCCTCGCACGAGGTGGCGCGCGGCAGCCGGGGAGGCGCTCCGCCCGTCGATCCCAGTGACCCCCGCGAGGTTCCGCAAGAGGCTGTGCAGCGACCGATCCGCGAGCCAGCTGGTCACTTCGCGCGCGGTTTGCTCGCCGTCGACGTGACCCTCGACGCAGACCGCGGCCGCGGCTCGCGGCGGCAGCCCCCTCTCCGCCCGGTCGTTGCGGACTCGTCCGACGATCTCCTGCAGCAGCCGCATCTTCTCGCCTTCGGAGGGCGACAGCGTCCAGCCCGGCTCCGGCAAGGGGAAGGGCGCGAGGCAGATCGTCTCCGGGTGGATCGCCTGGTGCCCCGGGAGCTTCTGCCAGAGTTCCTCGGTCAGGAATGGCATCACCGGATGGAGCAGGCGAAGTGCCCGTTCGAGCACGGTCAGGAGCACCTCGCCGACGAGCGGACGTGGCGCTTCACCGCTCAGCGCCGGCTTCGCCGCTTCGATGTACCAGTCGCAGAAGTCGCTCCAGAAGAACTGATAGAGATCGAAGCAGGCGAGGTCGAAGCGAAAGGCCTCGAGGTGCTCGCCGACGGAGCGTGCCGTCTCGGAGAGCCGCGACAGGATCCACCGCTCGGGCAGGCTGAGGCCGGCCGAGTCGATCGCCGTGAGAATGCGCGCCTCGCCGACCTTGCCGAGCGCGAAGCGGGTGGCGTTCCAGATCTTGTTGCCGAAGGCGCGGTAGCCGGCCATGCGCTCCGGATCCAGCGGGATGTCGCGGCCCGGGGCGTCGAGCTGGGCGAGGGTGAAGCGCACCGCATCGGCGCCGTACTCCTCGATCAACTCCTCCGGATCGAGCACGTTGCCCTTGGTCTTCGACATCTTCACGCCCTCGGCGTCGCGCACCAGACCGGTCAGGTGGACGCGCGCGAAGGGGCTCGCGCCGGTGAAGTGCAGGCCGGTCATCACCATGCGCGCCACCCAGAAGAAGAGGATGTCGAATCCGGTGACCAGGACGGAGGTCGGGTAGAAGGTCTTGAAATCCGCCGTCTCCTCCGGCCAGCCGAGCGTCGAGAAGGGCCAGAGCGCGGAAGAGAACCAGGTATCGAGGACGTCGGAATCCTGAGTCAGCCGGTCGGTGCCGGCGAGCGCCGCGGCCTCCGCGGGCGAGTGCGCGACGAAACAGCGTCCGGCTTCGTCGTACCAAGCCGGAATCTGATGTCCCCACCAGAGCTGGCGCGAGATGCACCACGGGCGGATGTTGTCGAGCCAGTGCTCCCAGGTCTTCCCCCACGATCCCGGAACGAGCTCCAGGCGCCCGTCGTGGAGCGCCGCGAGCGCCTCGCGGGCCATTCCGGAGACGTCGCAGAACCACTGCGTGGAGACCAAAGGCTGGACGCGCGTTCCGCTGCGCTGGCAGTGACCCACGTTGTGGACGTAGTCCTCCTCGCGCACCACCGAGCCGTCGGCGCGCAGCCGCGCGAGCAGCTTGTCGCGCGCCTCCTCCGCCGCGAGGCCGGCGAATTCCGGGCCGGCCTCGGCGGTCATGTGCCCTCGGCGGTCGATCACCTGGATGCCCGGTAGCCCGTGCCGCCGGCCGATCTCGAAATCCGCCGGGTCGTGGAAAGGGGTGACCTTGACCACGCCGGTGCCGAACTCCCGCTCCACGGCGGGATCGGCGACGAACGGAATCCGTCGCCCCGCCACCGGCACCACGGCCGAGCGGCCGAGCAGGTGCCGATAGCGCTCGTCCTCGGGATGCACCGCGAGGGCGGTGTCGCCGAGCATCGTCTCGGGACGCGTCGTCGCGACCACCACGCTCTCGTCGCTGTCCGCGACCGGATAGGAGATCCGCCAGAGCTTGTCCTTGACCTCGCGCATCTCCACTTCGAGGTCCGAGATCGCCGTGTCGAGGCCGGTCGACCAGTTGACGATGTACTCCCCGCGCGTGATCAACCCCTCCCGATAGAGGCGGACGAAAGCCTCCCGTACGGCCCGCGACAGACCTTCGTCGAGGGTGAAACGCTCCCGGGTCCAATCGCAGGAAGCGCCGAGCTGATCGAGCTGCCGCCGGATGTTGCCGTGGTACTGCTCCTTCCAGGCCCACATGCGCGCCAGGAACGCCTCGCGGCCGAGCTGATGGCGGTCCGTCCCCTCTTTGGCGAGCTCGCGCTCGACCATCAGCTGGGTGGCGATTCCGGCGTGGTCGGTACCCGGGAGCCAGAGTGCGTTGGCGCCCTGCATCCGCCGCCAGCGGGTCAGCAGATCCTGCAGCGTCGACTGCAGGGCGTGCCCCATGTGCAGCTTCCCGGTGACGTTGGGCGGCGGGATCATGATGCAATAGCTGGGTCGGTCGGAGGGCGCCGCGCAGACGAAGTAGCCCCGCTCGGCCCAGGCCCGCTGCCAGCGGCCTTCGTAGCTCTTGGGTTCGAATCTCTTGTCCATCATCGGTTCCAGGATTCAAGGGCGAAGGCGCACCCGCGGCGCTGCCGCCCGAGCGGCGGCCAGCTCGCGCGGGCGTGCCCGCGAGCGCGACTACTCTACCGAGGCTTCCAGCTCGCGAATTCTCGCCTTGAGAATCACCTCGGCCAGATCCGGGACGACCTCCCAGGCGACGTCGCGCAGCACCCGCTCGCCCGCGAGCTCGATCACCCGCCGGGCGATGCGCTCGACATCGGCGTCGGAGAGGGCTCCGTTTCCGGCCCGGGCCGCGGGCGTGGCCGCGGGACTAGCCGCGATCTCGACCTGCGGCGTCGCGGCGAAACCGATCTCCGCCACGCTCTCGTAGGACTCCGCTGCTTCCCGTTCGTGGACCGCCATGGTCGGCTCGAACGCGGTCGCCGCGAGCGTCTCGTCCGGGGCGGACTCCTCGGGCAGTGGCGCCCAGGGCTCCGACTCGCTCACCTCGGCCTCGCGTGGTTGAGGTTGCGCGACCATCGTGCTCTGGGCCAGATCGCGCACGCGGCGCAGCAGCTCCTGCGAATCGAATGGCTTCTTGAGGTGCCCGTCGGCGCCACACCGGGTCGCTTCCTCCGCATCGAACGCCTCGAAGGTCCCGGCGAGCAGCAGGACGGGAACGCTCGGGTGGAGCTCCTTGGACCGCCGGCAGACCTCGTACCCGTCGGCTCCCGGCATGTGCACGTCGGCGATCACGATATCGGGCGTCGTCTCGCCCAGGCGTGCGATCGCCTCGGCGCCGTTGCCCACCGCGGTGACCCGGAAGTCCTCGTCCAGGAAGGTCAGCTCGACGACCTTCTGAATGGTCACGCTGTCGTCGGCCAACAGGATCGTCTTCGTCATGTCCCCATCCCCTCCTCCGCGAACCGCGCGCCCCGCGGCGCGCCGCTCCGTTCCTCAGCTCGCCAGCCGGGTCTCGAGATACTTGATGATCTCGCCCGTCGGCGTCCCGGGCAGGAAGACGGCGTCGATACCCGCCGTCCTGAGGCCGGCGATGTCGCGGTCCGGGATGATCCCGCCGGCGAACACCAGGACGTCCTCGGCGCCGGCCTGCTTGAGCAGCCGGGTCACCTCGGGCAGCAACCGGTTGTGCGCCCCCGAGAGGATCGACAGGCCCACCGCGTCCACGTCCTCCTGGACGGCAGCCGCGGCGATCTGCTCGGGCGTCTGGCGCAGTCCGCTGTAGATCACCTCGTAACCGGCGTCGCGCAGGGCCCGCGCCACCACCTTCGCGCCGCGATCGTGCCCGTCGAGCCCGGGCTTGGCGATCAAGACTCGGATTCCCGTGCCGCTCATGCCGCGGATTCTAGCAGTTGACGCCGCACAACGCGCGCCTCAGCGCCCGTTGTCCAGATAGCCCAGGGCACGCAGCTTCGCGGCGAGGTCGTCGTCCAAGGGCATCCCCCGCTCCGGATCTGCCACGCGATCGCCTGTCTCGGCGATCGCCAGCACGCGGTCGCGCAACCCGGCGACGACCTCCGGTTGGCTCTCGGCGAGATTCTCCCGCTCCGCCGGATCGCGGCGCAGGTCGAACAGCTCGAGCACCGGCGGCTGGGAAGCCGCGGCATCGCGCGGAAACGTGTAGACGAACTTGAAGCGCAGGGTGCGCAGCGCCTTGGATTCGAAAGCGCGGAGATTGGTGCGCTCCGCGAAGGCCTCGCGCGGCGGCATCGCGTCGCCGGCGAGCAGCGGGACCAGCGACACGCCCTGGACCGGGCTCTCCAGCGCTACGCCGGCCAGCTCGAGAAGGCTCGGATAGAGATCCATGAGCTGCACCTGGTCGGCGACCACCGAACCGGGCGCGAGCGCCCGTCGACCGAGCCGCTCGCGCGCCAGGCGCGGCGGCAGATGGAGGAGCAGCGGAACGTGCAGTTGATGGTCGTGCAGCGTCTGGCCGTGCCCCCAGGTGCCGTGCTCCCAGAACTGCTCGCCATGATCGCTGGTCACCACGACGATCGAGTTCTCCAGCCAGCCGGCGTGCTCCGCCGCCGCCAGCCAGCGCCCCAGCTGATCGTCGGCATGACTCAGGTCGCCGTCGTAGAGCGCCTCGACGCGCGCCTTCTCCTCGGCGGTGAGTTGCCTGCTCAGGCCGCGCCAACGGCGCTTGCCGAAGGCGCCCGAGATCCTGCCCGCGGGCAGTGCCCTGGCGAACCGCTCGTCCGTGTAGGGCTCGTGCACCTCGTAGGTGTGGAGGAAGAGGAAGAAGGGGCCCGCCGTGCGGCCTTCGACCCAATCGACCACCAGCTCGGGCCGCTGGATCCAATCGGTGACGCGATAGACCTCGAACCCCGCGTCGAAGCCGTAGCGCGCGTCGATCTGGCCGCCGCCGGTGACCGCGAGCGTCCGATAACCGGCGCGCCAGAGCGCGGCGGCCAGCGGGACGCGCGGCAAGGCGCCGCGCGACGCGGGATGGAGTCCCGACAGGAGCGAGAGATGCGAAGGCTGCGTCCAGGGGGCCTGCGCGATCGCCCAGGCGAAGCGGATTCCCTGTTCCGCGAAGCGATCGAGCCGCGGGGTGGTGGGGTGGCGCCGGTAGCCGTAGGCCCCGAGGCGATCGGCGCGCACCGTGTCCAGGCTGATCAGGATGAGATTGGGACGACGCGCCGCCGGACCCGCGTCGAGGATCGGATTCGCCCACGCGCCCCAGGCCGGGCCGATGCCGTCGGTCTCCAGGCTCAGGCGGATCGTCCGCCCGCCCCACCGTGCGAGGTCCAGCGTGGCCTCCCGCCACCCCTCCGGGTCGCCCGGCCGAACGGTCTCGTCGAGGAGGCGAGCCGGCGTCCCGGCGCCGTGCGGGCTCCCGACCAGCGCCCGGAAGCCGAGCCGCCACTCCGCCTCGCCTGCGGCGGCCGGCGCCGCTGCCCCGGCCGCCCAGGCCAGACGCAAGCGACCCCGCCGCGGAACCCGCGCGGTGAATTCGTAGCGGCTCCCCGCCGGGGCCGCGAGCGAGACCCGTTGATCGTAGCCTTCGCCGTCGGGGAGCCGCCGGCGCGCCAGACCCCGGGTCGTCGCGCTC
>CAZPZW010000001.1:123171-125130 GCA_964591165.1 uncultured Thermoanaerobaculia bacterium
GCGTAACCGAGCTGGCGGAGCTGACTGACGACCTGGCCCCGGTGGTAGGTCGAGTGATTGACGAAGTGCAGCAGGACCTGGCGCAGCGGGGCGGTGTGGGTCTCGCCGCGGCTGTTGGTCCAGGTGAACGAGCTCGCCAGTTGCTCGGCGGTGAGCGTGGCGAGGAAGAACTCGAGCTGCGGCCAGAAGTCCTCGAAGCTCGCGGCCAGCACATCGAGGGCCGGGAAGTCCTCGCCGCCCGGCAGCTTCGGCAACGGCACCCCGAGTAGCCTGGAGAGCCAGAGCTGCTCCGCCCCCAGCACGTGCGCCATGGTCCCGAGGACCGACCCGAAGCTCGACCCGGTGTCGCGCACCAAGTCCTCGGGGCGCGTCTCGCGCAGGGCACCGAGCACGGTGCGGTCGGCCCACACCGTGTAGGCGAGCAGTCCGCGGACCGTCGGCAGGAGCTCGGACATCGTCCCGCTCAGAAGACCGCCGGCTCCTCGTAGGTGCCGAACGCGTCGCGCAGGGCGTCCGAGATCTCCCCCACCGTGCAATAGGTCTTCACGCAATCGAGGATCAGCGGCATGGTGTTCGCGTCCCCTTGCGCGCCGTGGCGCAGCGCGTCCAAGGTGCGCTCCACCGCGCCGCGGTCGCGCGACTTCCTGAGCCGCGCGAGCCCGGCCACCTGCACCTCGCCCATGGCATCGTCGATGTAGAGCGTGTCGACCGGCGGCTCGTTCTCCAGCTGGAAGGCATTCACTCCGACGATCGTCTTGCTGCCGTTCTCCACCGAGCGCTGGTAGGCGAAAGCGGCATCCATGATCTCGCGCTGCGGATAACCTGCCTCGATCGCCTCGACCATGCCGCCGAAGCGGTCGATCTGCCGGAAGTACTCGAAGGCACCCTCCACCATGCGCTGGGTGAGCTCCTCGACGAACCAGCTCCCGCCCAGCGGGTCGATCGTGTTGACCACCCCCGCCTCGTGGGCGAGGATCTGCTGGGTACGCAGCGCGATCCGCGCGTTCTCTTCGGTGGGAAGAGCCAGCGTCTCGTCGAGCGCATTGGTGTGCAGGGACTGGGTTCCTCCCAGCACCGCGGCGAGCGCCTGCACCGTCGTGCGGACGACGTTGTTGATCGGCTGCTGAGCGGTCAGCGAGCATCCTGCGGTCTGGGTGTGGAAGCGCAGCATCCATGAGCGTGGGTTCCGGGCGCCGTAGCGCTCGCGCATCACCGTCGCCCAGACCCGCCGCGCCGCGCGGAACTTGGCGATCTCCTCGAAGAAGTCGTTGTGACTGTTGAAGAAGAAGGAGAGCCTGGGCGCGAACTCGTCGACGTCGAGCCCGGCGCGCACGCCATACTCGACGTATTCCATGCCGTCGCGCAGCGTGAAGGCGAGCTCTTGGAGCGCGGTCGACCCCGCCTCGCGGATGTGGTACCCGGAGATCGAGATCGTGTTCCACTTCGGCACCCGCTCGGCGGCGAACGCGAACTGATCGGTGATCAGGCGCATCGAGGGGCGGGGCGGGAAGATGTACTCCTTCTGCGCGATGTACTCCTTGAGGATGTCGTTCTGCAGCGTGCCGGAAACCCGGCGCGCGATGTCGACGCCCTGCTGCTCGGCCACCGCCAGGTACATCGCGAAGAGGATCGGCGCGGTCGAGTTGATGGTCATCGAGGTGGTGACCTCGCCGAGCGGGATGCCTTCGAACAGCGTCTCCATGTCGGCCAGGGTGTCGATCGCGACGCCGCACTTGCCGACCTCGCCCGAAGACATCTCGTGGTCGGAGTCGTAACCGTAGAGGGTCGGCAGGTGGAAGGCGACCGAGAGGCCGGTCTGGCCGTGCGCGAGGAGGACCTTGAAGCGCTCGTTCGTCTGGCGGGCCGTGCCGAAGCCGGCGAACTGGCGGATCGTCCAGGGCTTGCCGCGGTACATCGTCGGCTGGACGCCGCGCGTGTACGGGAACTCGCCCGGCCAGC
>CAZPZW010000002.1:0-71407 GCA_964591165.1 uncultured Thermoanaerobaculia bacterium
GTGGTGATCAGCCACGACCGCTGGTTCCTCGACCGGATCGCGACCCACATTCTCGCTTTCGAGGGGGACTCCAAGGTCGTCTGGTTCGCCGGCAACTATCAGGACTACGAAGTCGACCGCCACCGCCGCCTGGGCACCGACGCCGACCAGCCGCACCGCATCAAGTACCGCAAGCTGGTGCACTAGCTGCGTTGCTTTCGCGCAGCTACCACGGGCCATGACGGAGCACTGATCGCTCCGTCGGCACAGGGGCTGATGGGCTGCGTGCTCAGGGTCGAGCCACGACGCGCGGAGGCGAACTACAATCGCCGCATGCGCGCCATGGTGCTCGAGAGGGCGGGTTCGCCGCTCGCGTTGCGCGAGCTGGCGACGCCGGAGCCGGGGGCCTCGCAACTGCGGCTCGCGGTCGGCGCCTGCGCGGTCTGCCGGACCGACCTGCACGTCATCGACGGCGAGCTTCCCGATCCCAAGCTGCCGCTCGTCCCCGGGCACCAGATCGTCGGGATCGTCGACCGGACTGGCGCCGCTGTGACCCGCTTCCAGGTGGGCGACCGGGTCGGGGTCCCCTGGCTGGGTTGGACCTGCGGCGAGTGCGCCTTCTGCCGCTCCGGCCAGGAGAACCTCTGCGAGCGGGCGCGCTTCACCGGCTACCAGCTCGACGGCGGCTACGCCGAGCGCTGTCTCGCCGACGAGCGTTTCTGCTTTCCGATTCCCGAGGGCTTTCCCGACGAGCAGGCGGCGCCGCTCCTGTGCGCCGGGCTCATCGGGTACCGGGCCCTGCGCCTCGCCGGGCGGGCGGAGCGGATCGGTTTCTACGGCTTCGGAGCCGCCGCGCACCTGCTCGCCCAGGTGGTGCGTTGGCACGGCCAGCGCCTCTTCGCCTTCGTGCGTCGCGGCGACGAAGCGGCGCGGCGCTTCGCCGGCGAGCTGGGCGCCGAGTGGGCCGGCTGGTCGGACGAGCCGCCGCCCGAGCCGCTCGACGCCGCGATCCTCTTCGCTCCGGCCGGAGAGCTCGTGCCGGCGGCGCTCGCCGCGGTGCGCCGGGGAGGGGTCGTGGTCTGCGCCGGGATCCATATGAGCGACATCCCGGCCTTCCCCTACCGGCTGCTCTGGGGCGAGCGGGTGGTGCGCTCGGTCGCCAACCTGACGCGCGCCGACGGCGAGGAGTTCCTGGCGCTCGCGCCGCGTGTGCCGATCGTCTCCGCGGTGACGATCTTCCCGCTCGACGCGGCCAACGACGCCCTGGCGCGACTGCGCGCCGGCGAGCTCCGCGGCGCGGCGGTCCTTCGTCCCTGAACCGGCCGCTGCTCGCCTGCCGTCCGGCCGCGCTGGAGCCACTCCACCGGGCCGGATTCGAGGTCTCGGGGCGCCACCCTGCGGGGTGGCTTTTCGACCCCGGTGCGGGGCCTAAGCTTGAGCCATGAGCCCGATCTCCAATCCGCCGGTCAACGGCGTCACACCTTCCCTCTTCGAGACTCCGTGGCGTGACCGCTATGCCCTGCGGACGCGCGCCATGACCAGCTCGGTGATCCGCGAGCTGCTCAAGCTCACTGCCGATCCCGAGATCATCTCTTTCGCCGGCGGACTGCCGGCGCCGGAGGTCTTTCCGCTCGCCGAGGTCCGCGCAGCGACCGAACGGGTGCTGACGAATCAGGGGAGAACGGCGCTGCAATACGGTCCGACCGAGGGCTACATGCCGCTGCGCGAGATGCTCTGCCGGCACATGTCGCGTTACGGCATCGCGGTCGAGCCGCGCAACGTGCTGGTGACCACCGGTTCGCAGCAGGGGCTCGATCTCCTGGGCAAGCTCTTCGTCAACTCGGGCGACCGGATCCTCACCGAAGAGCCGACCTACCTCGGCGCGATTCAAGCGTTCACCGCGTACCAGGCGCAGTACCTGACCGTGGCGACCGACGACGACGGCGTGCTCCTCGACGAGCTCGAGGAGACGCTGCGCGCCGGGCCGAAGTTCATGTACATCCTGCCCAACTTCCAGAACCCCGGCGGCTTCACCCTTTCGCTCGAGCGCCGGCAGAAGCTGGTCGAGCTCGCCAGCCACTACGGCGTGCCGATCATCGAGGACGATCCCTACGGGCAGCTGCGCTACAAGGGCAAGCACCTGCCGCCGCTGGTCAAGCTCGACGCCGAGCATCACGGCGCGGCCAACGGCGAGAAGTCGTTCCGCGGGGACGTGATCTACCTCGGCACGCTCTCCAAGACGCTCGCCCCGGGACTGCGCATCGGTTGGATCGTGGCGCCCGAAGAGGTGATGGCGCGCCTGGTGCAGATGAAGCAGGGCGCCGACCTCCACTCCTCGACATTCGCCCAGATGGTGGCCTACGAAACGGCGCACGGCGGCTTCCTCGATCGCCACGTGCACACCATCCGCGAGGTCTATCGCGTGCGCCTGGAGGCGATGCTCGCGGCGCTCGACCGTCACTTCCCGCCGGGCTCGCGCTGGACGCGTCCCGAGGGGGGCCTCTTCCTCTGGCTCACGCTGCCCGAGGGCCTCGACTCGGCGGCGCTGCTCAAGGACGCGCTGGTCGAGAAGGTGGCCTTCGTGCCGGGTCAGGCCTTCCACCCCAACGGCGGCGGCGAGCGGACGATGCGGCTCAACTTCTCCTACTGCAGCCCCGAGGTGATCGACGAGGGCATTCGCCGTCTCGCCACCGTCGTGCTGCGGGCCCAAGACCGCCTGCGCCGTCCCAAGCCCTGAGCGGGCCGTCGTTCACAGCCAGGTGCTGCGGTCGTAGTAGAGCGGCTTGCGGCCGGGATAGCGCTCGCGGAAGCGCAGGTAGCGGCGGTACGCTCGGCGATAGCGCCCTTCGGCCATCGGCAGGCGGTGGTGCGGCGTCTCGAGCAGCCAGCGCTCCACCTTCCAGACGTTGCGCTCCGAGAGCCGCCAATCGTAGCCACCCAGCTCGGCCAGATCGACCACCACGAATCCCCGGATCCGGCCGCTGAAGTCCACGTAGGGCTCCATGTAGCTCGCCGCCAGGGCCCGCGGGCTGCGGAACACCGGTTTCCTGCCGTGCAGGCCGGGATCCCGCGAGCGGGCCACCGCCCCCCAGCGGCCGTCTCGACCCTGGAACGGGTAGATGACGTGATCCAGCAGGTCCACCGACTGGAAGGAGAGCAGCAGCGCGGGATAGCCGTGCTGCTCGAGAATCGTCGCCGCGGCGAGCGCGGCTTCCAGGCAGTGGACCACGCCGTGGCGCACCACGCCGCGGAAGGAGCGCAGCGTCTCGCCCGTGCTCTCGGAGTTGTAGTTGAGACCGCGCAGCCAACGCTCGACCGCGCGGGGCGTGCGGCAGGCGTCGACGACGGCGCGCTCGCGGCGCGTGAACTCCGAGCGGTCCGGTCTCGCCATGCGGCTCGCCCCCAACCGCCGCGTCTCAACTCGCGACCGCGGACTCCGCGGCGAGCGCCGCACTGTCGCGATCGAGCAGCGATCCGGCGAAGGCGAGGAAGGCGTCGAGGTCGGCGAGGTTGGTGACCCAGCCGAGCGAGACGCGCACCGCCCCGGTGCTCTTGCCGTCGATGCAGTGCCGGAAGTCCTCGTAGCTCATCCGGTCGCCGCTGCGCCGGAAGCAGGTCTCGAGCTCGCCCTTGGAGAGACCGAGGGCCATCTCCCCCGCGCCGGGGTTGCAGAAACAGCCGGTGCGCAGCGAGATCCTCCGCCGGTTGGCCAGGGCCTCGACGATCGCGTGGTCGATCACCCGGCCGCGCGCGTCGAAGAAGTTGACCGTCACGGTGCCGCCCCGTCGCTCCATCGTGGACGGTCCGTAGAGCCCCACCAGCGGCGTGCCGTTGGCGTGCCGGAGCGGCAGGAACCGCTCGAGCAGGTAGCCGGTGAGCTCGCGCACCCGCCGGTGGACCACGTCGATGCCGATGCGCTCGAGCATCTCGAGGCCGTACTCGACGGCGGGCAGGATGGCGTAGTTGATCGTGCCGTCTTCGAAGGCGGCTTCGCCCTGCGCGAAGGTGAAGCGGTCCGCCTGCACCGAGGCGACCTCGATCGTGCCGCCGGCGAACCACGGGCGATGCAGCTTGGCGAGCGCGGCGCGGCGCGCCACCAGGGCGCCGACGCCGGTCGGGTAGCCGAACATCTTGTAGAAGGACAACGCGACGTAGTCCGGATGGTGCTGCCCCAGGTCGAGCCGGTTGGTCGGCACGAAGGCTGCGGCATCGAGCAGCACGTCCCAGCCCGTCGCCTTGGCGCGCTCGATCCAATCCAGCGGATGCTGGACGCCGGAGAAGTTGGACTGCGCCGGATAGGCGAAGAGGTTGCGCCGCCCCGGCCGCGCCATGGCGAGGAAGCGCTCGAGGCGCCCCTCGTCGACCCGCATCTCCGGTGGATCCACCGGAACGTAGAGCGTCTCCGCGCCGCGCGCCCGGTCGAACTCGCGGATGCCGTTGACCGAGTTGTGGTTGTCGAAGGTGAGCAGGAAGCGGTCGCCGGGCTCGAAGGGATAGGCCTCGCCCACCAGCTTGAGCGCCTGGCTGGCGTTGGCGGTGAAGATCACCGTGTACTCCGCCGGATCGGCGGCGAAGAAACGCAGCACGTGCTCCCGGCAGCGCTCGACCAGGACGCTCGCCGCGTGCGAGGTCGGATTCGAGGAGTGCGGATTGCCGAGCACGTTGGCGAGCAGCATCTCGGCGTGCCGGCGCACCTGGGAGTCGGCGTAGAGGCCACCCCCGGTGTAGTCGAGATAGACGTGATGCTCGCGATCGAGCCGGGCGAACTCGACTTCGCGCAGGCGATCGAGCGCGCTCGGCGCCACCAGGGTGGTCGGTGTCAATGCAGCTCCTCGGCCTCGATCGGTTGCCGGAGCAGGATGCGCGGCAGGTCGAGAGCGCGCGCCAGGCTCTCCAGCTCGGCGAGCTCTCCGGAGCGCAACGCCGCGAGCCGCTCCTCGAGCGCCGCGAGCCGCGCCTGCAGCTCCGCATGCACCTCGCGCATCCCCTGGGTGGGCGCGCCGTCGTCCCACTTCGCGGTCTCGAAGAGGAAGGCGAGGTTGGAGTGGAGCTGGGTCCCGCCCTCCTGCGCCAGGATGTCGTAGACCACCTCGGCGCGCGGATTGAAGAGCTCGTCCAGCAGGTCGTCGGCCGTCGCCACCGCGCGTCGCGCCGCGTCCAGCAGCTCGCCGGCCCGCGGATCGGTGGCCAGGCGGTCGACGAGATCGGCGGCCTGGCGGCGGATCGCCCGCGCCTGGTCGATGTCGGCGACCACCCGGTCGAGCTCGGCGCGCAGCTCGAGCGCGAACGCCAGCTGCTCGGCCAGGTCCTCGGCCGCGACCGTGGAGCGGGGATCGGGAAGAACGGTCAACGTCGATTCCGCCGTAGCGCCGTCGACCGTGAGGCGCAGGAGGTACTCGCCCGGTATGGCGCGCGGCCCGTTCTGGGGTTCTCCTAAGTCCACCTTGGCGTCGCTCAGTCGCTCGGCGCCCTTCCAGCGCAGATCCCAGACCGCGCGATGCAGCCCCGCCTCGCGCGAGAGCGCCGGCTGCGGCTTCTTCATCGGCTCGTCCGGGTCGTCCTCGGGGTAGTACTGGGGCGTGGCGACGCTCGACAGCTCACGCACCAGCCGGCCGCCGGCGTCGCGGATCTCGAGCCGCACCTCGCCCTGCGCCGCCGCCTTGAGGTAGTAGTGGATCGTCGCGCCGCGCGGCGGGTTCTCCGCCGCGCCCTCGGAGCTCCAGCCGCCGCCGTAGGTCCAGCGCCGGGAGGGGCGCGGTGCGAAGAGATGCAGCGGGCGGTCGGTGATCTCGGCGCTCCACTGCCGGATCGCCGTGAGATCGTCGAGAATCCAGAGCGAACGCCCTGCCGTCGCGATCACCAGGTCCCCCTGGTGCACCTCGAGATCGACCACCACGACCGGGGGCAGGCCGGCCTTCAGCGGCTCCCAGCGATCGCCGCCGTCGCGCGACAGGTAGACGCCGACGCGCGTGCCCGCGAAGAGCAGGCCGGCCACCGTGGGGTCCTCGCGCACCGCCAGGACGTAGGCCTCCTCCGCGATGCCCGCCACCGCGCTCTGCCAGGTCACGCCCCCGTCCCGGGTGCGGAAGAGATAGGGCCGGTCGTCGTCCAGGCGATGGGCATCGACCGCGATCCAGGCGGTGAGCGGCTCGTGGGAGGAGAGCGCGATCGACTCCACGGTGGCCCACTCGGGCATCCCGGGCGGCGTCACGTTCTGCCAGGTCGCGCCGCCGTCGCGCGTGCGGTGCAGCAGCCCGTCGTCGGTCCCCGCCCAGAGCTCGGCCGGGTCGTGTGGCGATTCGGCGAGCGAGAAGATCGTGTCGTAGATCTCGACACCGGTGTTGTCGCCTGTGATCGGGCCCCCCGACCAGCGCTGCTTCGTCTTGTCGTCGCGCGTCAGGTCGGGGCTCACCGCCTTCCAGCTCCTCCCCCCGTCCGCGGAGCGGTAGAGGAGGTTGGCCGCGTGATAGACAACGCCAGGATGGTGACGCGAGGTGAGGATCGGCGCGGTCCACTGGAAGCGCACCCGGAGATCCTCGGCGCCGTGGCCGGAGGGGTTGGTCGGGTAGTAGGAGACGTTGGGCGCGTTGCCGCTGGCCTGGTCGAAGCGGGTGAAGATGCCGCCGTACTCGCCGGCATAGACCACGCCGGGCGTCGCGCGATCGAAGGCGAAGTCTCCCGCCTCCCCGCCGCCCGCGGTGATCCAGTCGCCGAGCGTGATCCCCTCGCTGCGCAGGCTGTTGCTCGGCCCGAGCGCCGTCCCTTCGTCCTGCATCGTCCCGCCGACCCAGTAGGGGATCCGATCGTCGACGTCGAGATTGTAGAACTGGCCGGTGGCGAGCGCCGGCCGGTACCAGCTCTTGCCGCCGTCGACCGTGAGGTCGGCACCACCGTCGTGGCCGACGATCATCCGCCGGGAATCGACCGGGTCGATCCACAGGTCGTGATAGTCCCCGTGGTGCGGCCCTTCGACCGAGTGGATGCTCTTGCCGCCATCCTTGCTGCGCAGCAGCGGCACCTGCGGGAACCAGACCAGGTCGGGATTCGCGGGATCGACGGTGATCGTCGAGTAGTACCAGGCGCGCTGCGTCAGGGCGTGGTGGTCGTTGACCTGTTGCCAACTCTCGCCGCCGTCGTCGGAGCGGAAGAGCCCGCCCGCCTCGGCTTCGATCAGCGCATAGACGCGCGGTCCGGTGCTCCGCGCCACCGCCACGCCGACCTTTCCCCACGGGCCGGGAGGCAGACCCTTCCCGGAGAGCTGCTTCCAGCTGTCGCCGCCGTCCCGCGAACGATAGAGGCCGCTGCCCGGACCGCCGCTGGTCATCCCCCAGGGGTGCCGTCGCGCCTGCCAGAGTCCGGCAAAGAGGAGGCGCGGATTCCCGGGATCCATCGCCACGTCCGAAGCCCCGGTCTCGGCGTCCTTCGCCAACACCTGCTGCCAGCTCTTGCCGCCGTCGCGGGTGCGGTAGATGCCGCGCTCGGGATTCGGACCGAAGGCGCTCCCGAGCACGGCGGCGTAGGCGACGTCGGGATCGGTCGGATGGACGAGCAGAGTGCCGATCTGGCCACGTTGCCGCCAGACCTGGGTCCAGGTGAGACCGGCGTCGGTCGACTTGTAGATCCCGTCGCCCGGCTGGACGTTGCCGCGGATATTCGCCTCGCCGGTGCCGACGTAGACCACGTTCGGATCGCTCGCGGCGACCGCGATCGACCCGACGCTCTGGATCCCCTGGTCGTCGAAGACCGGCTTCCAGGCGTGCCCGCCGTCGGTCGACTTCCAGACGCCGCTCTGCGCGAAGGCGATGTAGAAGGTCGTCGGGTCGCCCGGCACGCCGGCGACGCGCGTCGCCCGGCCGGCGACCGCCGGACCGATCGAGCGGAACTTCAGATCGTCGAATTCCCCCGCGGCGAGCGCACTCGCCGCCAGCAGGCCGGCCACCGCCGCCGCCATCGTTCGCCCGCAGTGCATCGCAGCCCTCCTCGCCGCCCCGGCGCTCCCGCGGATGACGATATGCCGCGCCGCGCAGCAGGGTCAAACCGAAAGGGAGCTGTATTCGAAGTGGCTTTGATACGCTCGCGCCTCGCGAAAGCCAGCGCCATCGAGACCATGGAAGAGCCGAACCAACCCGGAGCCGCGGAGCTCGTCGCAGCGCTCGACCAAGCGGTGGGGGCGGGCGATGCGACCCGGGTCACCGCGGCCGTCAAGCGGATCCTCTCGGACCAGATCCGCGGCGGACGCCTGCGCCTCAGCGAGGAGATCTGCGCGCCGCGCGCCGACACCTACGCGCGCCGGCTGCTCCACCGCGATCCGCTGCGCGGTTACAGTGCGGTGGTCATGACCTGGGGTCCCGGACAGGGAACGATGCTCCACGACCACGCCGGGATCTGGTGCGTCGAAGGGGTGGTGCGCGGCGAGATGGAGATCCTGCAGTACGAGCTCACCGCGGCAGAGGGCGGCGAGCGCTTCCGATTCGCCCCACGCGGCCGCGTGCGGGCGCTCGCCGGATCGTCTGGCGCGCTCATCCCACCTTTCGAGTATCACCTGCTGCGCAACGCGCTGTCCGATCGGCCGAGCGTCACCCTGCACGTCTACGGCGGCGACATGGAGCGTTGCTCGATCTTCGAGCCCCAGAGCGACGGAACGTACCGCAGATCCGAGCGCGCGCTCGCCTTCCATGCCTGACGCCGCGCGATTCGACAAGCACCCGCGCTTCCTGGTGCGCCAGGCCGAGCCGTTCAACGGCGGACCGCCGCCCGACCTCCTCCGGCATTCGCCGATCACCCCGAACGGCCTCTTCTTCGTGCGCAACCACGGGGACGTGCCGGCGCTCGACGCCAGGCGCCACCGCCTGATCGTCGAGGGAGCGGTCGAGCGCCCGCTCGAGCTCTCCCTGGCAGACCTCGCCGCATTTCCGAAGACGAACGTCATCGCGACCCTGCAGTGCGCCGGCCACCGCCGGCAGGAGCTCGCCCGGCGGCAGCCGATTCCGCACGAGCTGCCGTGGGGGGCCGAGGCGGTGAGCACCGCGGTCTGGACGGGGGTCCGCCTCGCCGACCTGCTGGCCGCCGCTCGCCCCACCCCGGTGGCGCTCCACGCCGCCTGCGAAGGGCGCGACCAGACCGAGCGTCAGGGGCGCCGGATCTCCTTCGGCGGCTCCATTCCCCTCGCCAAGGCGGCCGCTCCCGAGGTGCTGGTCGCCTATGAGATGAACGGCGTGCCGCTGCCCGCCGTCCACGGCTTCCCCCTGCGTCTCGTGGTCCCGGGCTGGATCGGCGCGCGCAGCGTGAAGTGGCTGCACCGCATCGTCCTGCAGGCCGAGCCCACGGACAACTACTTCCAGGCCGTCGCCTACCGGCTCTTTCCGGCCACGGCCGGCCCAGAGAACGTGGTCTGGAGCGACGGAGCCATGCTCGGCGAGCAGTCGGTCAACGCCTGCTTCACCGCCCCCGAGCCGGGCGCCCGGCGGCCGGCGGGACGGGTCCACTGTGAAGGGGTGGCGGTCGCTGGCGGCGGCCGCCAGGTCGAGCGGGTCGAGCTGTCGCACGACGGCGGGCGAAGCTGGCTCCAGGCCCGCCTCGAGCCGGCGCCCTCGGCCTGGAGCTGGCGGCTCTGGTCCGCCGACCTGGAGCTCGCGGGCGGCCGCCAGGAGCTCGTCGTACGCGCCTGGGACTCCGCGGCGCAGACCCAACCGTCGACGGTGGATCAGGTCTGGAATTTCAAGGGGTACATGAACAACGCGTGGCACCGGATCGAGCTCGAGGTGGGCTGAGCCCACGGTGCTATCCTCTCGACTCCCGAGGCGACGGCTCCGTCTCGGCATCCCGAAGCCATGGAACCTGCCCAGCGCCACGCCACGCATCCGGTTCGTGTCGGCGACCTGACTGTAGGCGGCGGCGCACCGATCGTCGTCCAGTCGATGGCCAACACCGACACCGCCGACGCCGCCGGCACCGCGCGGCAGTGCCTGGAGCTCGCCCGAGCGGGCTCCGAGATGGTGCGGGTGACGGTCAACGTCGCCGAAGCCGCCGCCGCCGTTCCGGAGATCAAGCGCCGGCTGCTCGACGCCGGCTGCACGGCGCCGCTCATCGGCGACTTCCACTACAACGGGCACCTGCTGCTCACCGCCCATCCAGAGTGCGCCCGAGCGCTCGACAAGTACCGCATCAATCCGGGCAACGTGGGCTTCGGCCGCAAGCGGGACGAGCAGTTCGCGACCATCGTCGGGATCGCGCGCGACCACGGCAAACCGGTACGCATCGGCGTCAACGGCGGCTCGCTCGACCAGGAACTGGTGATGGCGAAGATGCAGGAGAACACCGATCGCGAGCTCGGCCTCGCCTCCGAGGAGATCCTCAACGAGTGCATGGTGCTCTCGGCCCTGCAGTCGACCGAGCTCGCTCTCGAGCAGGGACTGGGCGAGGACCGGATCATCGTCTCCTGCAAGGTGTCGCGGCCGCGCGACCTGATCGCCGTCTACCGGGAGCTCGCGGGCCGCACCCGCCAGCCGCTGCACCTCGGACTGACCGAGGCCGGAATGGGCACCAAGGGGCTGGTCTGGTCCGCGACCGCGATGGGCGTGCTGCTCGCCGAGGGGATCGGCGACACGATCCGGGTGTCGCTCACCCCCCGCCCCGGCGGCGACCGCCGCGAGGAGGTCTACGCGGCCTGCGAGATCCTGCAGTCGCTCGGGCTGCGTTCCTTCGCGCCCTCGGTGACCGCCTGCCCGGGCTGCGGCCGGACCACCTCCACGACCTTCCAGGAGCTCGCCGAGCGGGTGCAGGAGCACGTGCGCGCCCGGATGCCGGAGTGGAAAGCGAGCCGGCTCGGCGTCGAGGAGCTCAAGCTGGCGGTGATGGGCTGCGTGGTCAATGGCCCCGGAGAGTCCAAGTCCGCCAACCTCGGCATCAGCTTGCCCGGCACCGGCGAGGCGCCGACCTGTCCAGTCTTCGTCGACGGCCGCCGGTTCACCACGCTCCAGGGAACCTACGACGAGCTCGCCGAGCGGTTCATCGCGCTGATCGACGACTACGTCGCGGCGAAGTACCCCGAACGCGGCTGATTCTCGCTGCATCAGGGGGGCGCCAGCCGCCCCGACGAGCGCTACAATCTCCCTCGGCACCCGGTCGCCATCTCTTGGAAACGAGGAGGAGTCCGCCATGTTCCACCCCCCCACCTGCGCGACGACGCTTCGCCGATCGAGCCTGAGCTGCTGCCTGGCGAGCCTGCTGCTCGCCGCTGCCGCCGCCGCCCAGACGCCACCTCCGGAGGTCGACCGGTCGGCCTGGGAGACCGGCTGGCACGTGGTGCGCCCGGGCGACACCCTCGAGGGGCTGGCCCACCGGTTCCTCGGGTCCGAGGACCACTGGCGTGAGCTCGCCAAGATCAATCCCGACGTCGCCAACCCGCATTTCATCTTGCCCGGTCAGCGGGTACGCATCTTCCTCGATCGCCCCACGCCGCAGCCCTCGGCCCAGATCGTCGCGCTCTCGCGCCGCGTCGAAGAGCGCCCGCAGCCCGTCCCCTGGCGCACCGCCGGCGAAGGCGACGTGCTGCTCGAGCGCGACAGCCTGCGCACCTACGCCAACGCCTCCGCCGGGCTGCGCTTCGACGACGGCGCGGCGCTCACCCTGAACGCGGACTCGCTGGTCTTCATCCGCCGCCAGTCGCCGCCGACGCCGGCCGGCCAGGGGCGCAAGGAGATCGAGATCGAGCTCGGGCAGGCCGACGTCGCCTCCGCCCCGGCGGCCCCGCTGGGAGGCGAGATCGAAGTCGTGGTCGGCGGCGCGCGGGGCAGCGGCCGCGCCGAGCCGGGCAAGCCTCTGCGGACGCGCGCGCGCAAGACGGGCGACGCGGCGGCGCAGTTCATGGTCTACGAAGGGACGAGCACCGTCTCGGCGGCCGGCAGCGCGGTGGAGCTGGCGGCCGGCAGCGGAACGACCGTGCCGCCGCAGGCGGCGCCGGGACCGGCGGAGCCGTTGCTGCCGGCGCCCACCGGACTCTCGCCGGCTGCCGGCCAGAAGATCGAAGTCGACGATCCTGCCCTGTCCTGGGATGCCGTCCCGGGCGCCGCGCACTACCTGGTCGAGAGCTGCCGCGACGCGGCCTGCGGCGCCGTCCAGGAGCGCCAAGCGGAGCTCACCGTCACCTCGACCCGCCTCGCCTCGCCCGAGCTCGGCGCGCTCTACTGGCGCGTGACCGCCGTCGCCGCGAGCGGCCTCGACGGCTTCCCCAGCCCGATCCAACCCCTGCAGGCGGTGGCGGCGCTGCCGCTTCCGCCCCCCGTCGTGCGGCTCGCCGCTCCGGGGAGCTCGACGCCATCCGCCACGGGCTGCTTCGCGGCGCCACCCGATCTGGCGGTGACGGCGCTCGACGCGAAGGGCAACGCGCTCCGTTGGACGCCGCTGCTCGACGGCCAGGAGCTCGCGCCCGAGAAGTGGACGGCGATGTGGCCGGGGAATCACGAGGTGAGCGCGCGGGCGGTCGATCCGCGCGGCCGGAGCGTGAGCTCGCAGCCGGTGGCGTTCGCGCTCGATCCGTCTGCGCCGTGGCTCGACCTGACCGCCGCGGGCGCCGTGCCACCGGAAGCGACCGACAAGAAGTCGCGCGCGAAGTCACGTGAAGCTCCGGTCCCGGCCTGCGACTCGGGGCTCGAGGTGCGCGATCCCGCGACCGGCTGGATCCCCGTTCCTTGCGCCACGAGCGCCGTCCCGGTAGCGGCACGGATCGCGGTCACGCCCGAGCAGCCGGCGGTCGAGCTGCGCACCACCGGCCGGGCGCTCGAGCTCGGCGGCATGAAGGTGTCGGCCGGTGAGGCGCTCCGCCTCGCGGCCTGGGACGTCGGCTGCGGTCCGGCCGAGATCGCCCTGGCGATCTCGCCGTCGCCCTACACCGCCGGCGCGATGCAGCTCGGTGCCGAGGTTGCCGACCGCGCCGGAAACCGGCGCAGCCTCGGGTGGCGGTTGACCGGGCGCTGAGCGGAGCTCAGCGCTCCGGCCGCTCCCAGAGCGAGATGTCCTGGAAGTTCCCCAGCGCGCGGGGCAGCCAGCCACGCGCCACGAAGCGCTTCCCCCAGACGCGCGCGAGATAGCTCTCGGCATGGAACGCCGCCTGTTCGTTGAACGGGCCAGGGCTGGCGCGGAAGAGGAACCCGGTCGCCGCCAGGCGCTCCAGCTCGGCGCTGGTGGGCCCGGGCGTGGCGCGAGCGATCTCCGGCGAGTGCGTGGTCGCGAGCAGCAGGCCGCCGGGGCGCAGCACGCGCCGTAGCTCCTCCAGCCAGGCATGCTCGGCGGGCGCGTCGAGATGGGTGAAGACGGAGATCGTGAACACGACGTCGAATGCCGCGTCGGCGAAGGGCGTCGGCGGCGCCGGCGCGAGCACCACGAAGCGCCCCTTCAGGTGCCGCTGCGCCCAGGCGATCTGCGCACGATCGACGTCCGCCCCGGTGTAGTCCCCGATCGGCGGATGGCCGATCAGGTGGCGCGCCACCCGGCCGCAGCCCGCCCCGAAGTCGAGCCAGCGCCGGTCGCGCGCCGGATCCCGGGGCACCGTGCGGTAAGCGGCGAGGAGGTCCCGCGCGCAGACCTCACCGATTCGCAGGAACTCCTCGCGCGAGCTGTTGGGCCCCACCCGGTGGCGCAGGCGGGCGGGCGGCAGCCGAAGCCCCGGTCCGGAGCGCAGCGCGTCGCCGAGGTCGGCGAAGAAATCGCGGCGCCGATGGGGCAGATCGGCCGCCAAGCGTCGCAGCCTCGCCCGCGCCCGCCCGGTCAACAGACGGCGCGCCAGCGCGCGCAGGAGAGCTTGCGGTCGCGCCGGGTCGGTCAATTGACCGCGTGCGGCACGGCGAGAGTGAAGGGGGCGATCTCGGCGTCGAACTCCTCGCCCGACGGGAGCACGGTCATGCGGTACGTGCCCTGCATCGTGCCGACGGTGGTGCGCAACGGGCAGTAGCTGGTGTAGCGGAACTCGTCCCCGGGGGCGAGCACCGGAGTCTCGCCGACCACACCCGGCCCCTCGACCCGCTTCACGTCTCCCTCCGAGTCGGTGATGATCCAGATGCGTGACAAGAGCTGCACCGTCGCCTCGCCTTCGTTGCTGATGCGGACGTGATAGCTGAAGAAGTAGGAGCTCTCGCCCGGCGCGCTGCGCTCGGGAAGATACTCGCTGGCCACCTCCACGCGGACGCCGCGGGTCGTCGTGTCGCTCATTCGCCCTCGCTCGGGCCGCGATGCCCGCCGGCCCCTGGCGAGGATAGACTCCCGCCCCAAGAGGCGCAACCGCCATGGCCATCTCCGCCGAGGATTTCCGCAACGCGCTCCGGAACTTCCCGGCCGGAGTGACCCTCGTCACGCTGAAGTCGGGCGACGAGATCCATGGCCTGACCGTGTCGGCGTTCGTCTCGGTCTCCCCCGACCCGCCGCTGATCGCGGTGATGATCGACCACCAGCACCGGGCCCACCACCTGCTCGAGCGCGCAGGCGCGGTCTTCGCGGTGAACATCCTCGGCGAGGAACAGGCCGACCTCTCCGAGCGCTTCGCCTGGAAGGCGGACGGCGAGCGCTTTGCCGCCGGTCGGTGGGAGACCGCGGTCACCGGGGCGCCCATCCTCGCCGACGCCATCGCCTGGCTCGACTGCACGATCTTCGGTCGCCACGCCGCCGGCAGCCACTCGCTCTATATCGGGGAGGTCCAGGCGAGCGGCGTGCCGCGGCCCGAGGCCGCGCCACTGATCTACTGGAACCGCGCTTACCGCGCCCTGCGCCTCGACTGACGGCGTTGCGCTGGATCGCCACTTCGGCTCGCGGCCTCGAGGGGATCACCGCCGCGGAGCTCTCGGCGCTGGCGCTCCCCCCCACCACGCGCGACACCGGTGGGGTGGCGTTCGAGGGCGGCTGGGAGGCGGGCCTGCGTGCCAACTGGCGGCTGCGCACCGCCAACCGCGTGCTGCTCGAGGTCGCGAGCTGGTCCTCTCCCGACGACGAGGCGCTCTATCGGGGAGCGCGCCAGATGGTCGCCTCGGCGGAGCTGCCGCCGCCGCTCGACGAGCTCTTCTCGCCCGACCGGACGTTCGCAATCGCCGCCACCAGCAGTGCCTCGACGATTCGCGACGCGCGCTGGATCGCGCTCAAGGTGAAGGACGCCATCGTCGACGCTCAACGCGAGCGCTGGGGCCGCCGCGCCACGATCGACCGCGCCGAGCCAGATCTGCAGCTGCGCGTGCGCCTGCATCGCGACCGGGCGACGCTGCTCGTCGACACCTCGGGCGAGCCGCTCGATCACCGCGGCTACCGGGTGATGTCGACCGCGGCGCCGCTGCGCGAGCAGCTCGCGGCGGCCGCCGTGCTCGCGGCGGGATGGAACGGCACCGGTCCGGTGGTCGATCCGATGTGCGGCTCGGGCACGCTCCTGGCGGAGGCCGGGGCGCTGGCGCTCGGTCTGGCGCCCAACCGCCTGCGCCAGCGCTGGGGCTTCGAGCGCCTGCCCGGCTTCGACGCCGGCCTCTGGCGGCGCATCCGGGACGAGCCGCTTTCGGTGCCGGGGCCCGACTGCCGGCTCTATGGCGTCGACCACTCGGCCGAGGCGATGACCGCCTCGCGGCGCAACCTCGAAGCCGCCGGCCTCGCGGGTCGCACGACGTTGATCGCAGGCGACGCTTTCGCCTTCGATCCGCCGGCGGGACCGGGGCTCTTCCTGGTCAATCCGCCGCACGGCACGCGGATGCTCGACAGCCCGGCCCTCTGGCGCCAGCTGGGGGATCTGCTGAAGCGCCGGTACGGCGGCTGGAAGGCCGTCCTGGTCGCGGGCGGAGCCTCGCTCGGCAAGGAGCTCGGGCTCAAGCCGACGCGACGTATCCCGGCTTGGAACGGCAAGCTCGAGCTGCGGATTCTGGTCGTCGACCTCTGGTGACCTACTCCGCGGGCAGCACGTCGGGCCACCACCCGCCGGGCACGTCGAACGACCAGGCACAGGTGCGCTGCAATCCGAGCTCTTCGAACATCGGCGACGAGGCGCGCAGCGGCAAGCCGACGCCCGCCCGCCCGCCGCAGCGGAAGTTGCGTCCTCCGCCGGCCAGCGCCAGGCCCACCGCCAGGCTGAGGACAGCGAGCGCGCGCAGCAGCCGCCGACCGCCCGCCGCCGTCGCGGGCGCGTCGCAGCGCCCGCCGAGCCAGAGCGCGACCGGGATCGCCGCGGCGTGGTGGATCGGCAGGCCCTGCCAGCTCTGTGGCGTGGTCGGCGACATGGCGAAGACGACCAGCGCCGCGGCGAGCGACCAGAAGGCGTAACCGTCGACCCAGCGCCGCAGGTCGGGCGGGGCGTAGCGTGCCAGGGCTGCCGCCGCACCCGGCGAGAACCGCTCGCGCAGCCAGACCGCGTTGGCGAGCAGAACGAGGGCGAACGTCCCGCTGCCGGCCACCAGGCGCAATCCCTCGGCGAGCGGCGCGGCCCAGCGGTCGATCGGGCCGCCGAGCAGCGCGGTGAAGTCGAAGGGCACCTGATCGCGGCTCAGCAGGAGCGAGGGATAGCGCAGCCAGAGCGCGACCCCCTTGAGCCAGGGCTGGACAAGCAGCAGGCTGCGGAAGAGGAAGCCCTCTCCCTGGGCGAGCAGCGCAGGGTCGGCGCGCACCGCGGCGAGCCAAGGGACGAGCGTCGCCAGGGTCGCCAGAGCGCCGGCCGTGGCACCTCCCAAGTGAACGCGCACGAAGCCTCGATGCCAGAGCGCCAACGATGCACCGACCAGCAGCAGCACCGCCGGATGGAGCTGCAGACCGATGCCGAGCGCCAGGACGTGCGCGAAGCTGGCGCCGAAGGAGGCGCGCTCGCGCTGGTCGAACAGGGTCGCCAAGTGCAACGCTCCGACGAGCAGCAGAAAATTGGGGTTCCACAGGTAGGCGGAGGCGACCAGGCGCCAGGGGTTCAACCAGTAGACCAGCGCGAATGCCGTCCGCTGCCAGGGCGAGACGGCAGCCCGCAGCCGCCGGTCGAGCAACGCGTAGGCCACCAGGTGGGTCAGCCAGATGAGCGCCACCGGGGCGCGGTGATGCGGCACGAGGGCGAGCGGTAGGCCGACCAACCACGAGGTCGCCGGGCCCACTCCGACGCCGCCCGAGGAGAGCGGGTTGCCGTACGGCACGAGCTCGCCGCGGGCGGCGAAGAGCCAGCCCCGCGCCAGCAGATTGAGCTGATCGCCGCCCACCTGGCAGCGCCAAGCGAGCGCCAACGAGAGCGCCAGGCCGCTCGCGACGAGCAACCACCTCGTGCGATCGGCTGGCGACGCCGCGGCGGCGACGCGCAACGCTCTCACCGCGCGGTCAGGGACGCAGTGGACGGGAGATGACGCACGCGTTGACCCCTCCCACCCCCATCGAGAGCTTGCCGGCGAGGCCTGAGGGGGCCGGACAGTGCGTGTCGAAGACGAATCGGGTGTGGAGGTTGGAGATCTCGGCGTTGAGCTCCTCGGACTCGAGCGGTGTCGGGAAGAGGGCGCCACGCTCGTAGCCCAGGTACTGCGCGGTGAGCTCCCAGCCGCCGCTCGCCCCCATGCCGTGACCGAAAGTCCCCTTGCGCGCCGTGACCAGGACGCTCTCGGGCAGGATGTCGCGCAGATTCTCGATCTCCAGGAAGTCGCCGGGGGTCGCGGTGGCGTGCAGGTCCCAGGTACCGATCTCCTCCGGCCGGGCGCCGGCCTGAGCCACCGCTTGCCGGATGGCGCCGAGCGGCCCCTCCTTCGAGGGCGTGATCAGGTGATCGGCGTCCGACGAGACTCCCACCGCGAGGGGCTCGAGACCGAGCGGCCGGAATCCCAGTCCGGTCATGTGCTCGAGATCGCCGACGATCCAGACCGCCGAGCCTCCCGCGACGTGCGTGCCGCGCAGCGTGGTCAGGGGCTTCGAGACGTTGCCGTCCGCCGAGATGACGCGCGCCGCATAGAAGGCGCCCACGGTCACCGCGAGCGGCGGCGGGTCGGCGGCTCCGATCACCACCGCTTTCGCCTCGCCGCGCCGGATGGCGTCGATGGCGAGCTTCAGGCCGACGCCGAAGGTGGCGCAGGCCCCGACCGGGGCGAACGTGAAGCCGGTGATCCGGCCCATCATCGAGACTTGCGCCGCCGGCGTGTTGTGGATGTTCCACAGCAGGTTGGGCGACACCTCGTGCCAAGGCGGATTGGGCGCGCCCCACTTGCGCTGCAGGCGCTGACGACGGCGCTGTTTCTCCTTGATCAAGGCGATCTTCCCGGTCGCGACCGGCCCGCTCACGGTGAGCGACTCGATGTCGCGCAGCTCGGCCAGGTAGTCGCCGAGCTCCGGCGAACGCTCTGCCCAGAAGCCCCAGAAGCGGTCCTCCGCGTCCTCGATCTCGCCCGCCGCGGACTCCTCCGGCGTCTTCGGCACGTCGAGCGTCGGATCGACGCTCTCGGGGTGCGCCAGGTACTCGGCGAGCGCGGAGTTGCGCTCCGGCTGCGCCCAGAAACGGTTCCAGCGACGCTGCGCGCGGTAGAGGTCGAGAGAGACCCGGCCGATGGTGTCGAGCGCGCCGAGGCCGGTGCCCACGTAGACGTGCGCCGCCGGACCCAGGCGTTGCAGCTCCTGCTCGATTCCCGGGTTCTGGCCGAGGGCCTGGACGAACGCCCCGATGGCGTACTGCGTCGGAAGGTCCATCTTCTCGACCAGCTGGGCAAAACGATTGGGCGGGAATCGCTGCTCGATCCAGCACTTGTACTCGGCGAACGAGAACTCGGGCTTGCCGACCAGGAAGCAGTCCGGACCGAAGCCGTTGAATTGGGTGAGCCAGCTCTCGGGATGCTCGAGCTGGCGGGCGAAGGCGTCGACGTTCGGCGCCTTGGGCGCAACGATCCCCCAACCGAAGACCCCGATTCGCGTCACCGCTCCTCCTGTCAACCGAGCGCGGCCATGCGGTCCAGCAGGTCGACGACCCGCTGCGAGTACCCCCATTCGTTGTCGTACCAGGCGACCACGCGAGCATACCCGTCCCCCTCGGCCTGCGTCGAGAGGGCATCGAAGATCGAGGAGTGCGGGTTGCCGATGATGTCGGTCGACACCAGCGGTACCTCGCTGTACTCGACGATCTTCGCCATCGGCCCGGCGGCCGCCGCGCGTACCGCCTCGTTGATCTCGTCGCGGCGTGGCCGAGAGCGCAAACGACAGCTGAAGTCGACGATCGAGCCGTCGGGCACCGGCACGCGCAGGGCGATGCCGTCGAGCTTGCCCTTGAGCTCCGGCATCACCTTTCCCACCGCTCGCGCGGCGCCGGTCGAGGTCGGAATGATGTTGGCCGCCGCGGCGCGGCTGCGCCGCAGGTCCTTGTGCGGCACGTCGGCGAGACGCTGGTCGTTGGTGTAGGCGTGGACCGTCGAGACGAACCCCGCCTCGACGCCGAAGCTCTGATGCAGGATCTTCACCACCGGCGCGAGGCAGTTGGTGGTGCACGAGGCGTTGGAGACGAGGCGGTGCTCGGCCTTGAGCTTCTCGTCGTTCACCCCGATCACGATCATCGCGTCGATCTCGTCCTTCGCCGGCACGGTGAGCACGACTTTCTTGGCGCCACCGGTCAGGTGCCGTTCGAGCTTCTCGCGCGACCGAAACACGCCGGTCGACTCCACCACGAGGTCGGCTCCCAGCTCGGCCCAGGGAATGCGCGACGGGTCTTTCTCCGCGGTCATCCGGATCTTGCGATCCTCGACGTAGAGGTGGTCGGCGTCGAACGCGACCGGCTTGCCGAGAGGACCCATCACGGTGTCGAACTGCAGCAGGTAGGAGAGAACATCGTTGTCGAACAGGTCGTTGATGCAGACCACTTCGACGTCGCGTCGCGCGTCCAGGATACGGAACACCGAGCGGCCGATCCGGCCGAAACCGTTGATGCCGACGCGCAGAGTCATCGCCGCTCCTCCTCGCCGGCGAAGGTCGCCAGACGCCGCATCAGGTCGACCACGCGGTGACTGTAACCCCAGCCGTTGTCGTAAAAGGTCAAGGTCTTGGAGACATGGCCGTCGAGCACCATGGTGGAGAGCGAATCGAACGTCCCGGAGCCGGTGGTCCGGATCACGTCGGAAGAGACGATGGGTTCCGTCTCGTAGTCGAGGATGCCGTAGAGGTCCCCTTCGGCAGCCCGGCTCACCGCCGCGTTGATGCCGTCGATCGTCACCGGCTCGCGGTGCCAGCAGACCAGGTCGACCACCGAGCCGTTCGGCACCGGGACGTTCATCGAGAGCGCCGAAACTCGTCCGGCGAGGGAGGGGATCAGCTCGCCGATGAGCTCACCCGCGCCCGTCGGCTGCGGGATGATGTTCTCGGCCGCGGCCCGGCCGGTGCGCATGTCGTCGGCGGGCACGTCGGCCAGGCGCAGCTGATTCGAATAGGCGTGCACCGCGGTGAGGAAGACCCGCTCCAGCCCGGAGGCCGCGTCGAGCGTGGCGAGCACCGGCGCCGCGCAGTTCGCCGTCACCGAGCCGGCGGAGACGATGCGATGCTCGGCGTGGAGGGCGCGGTCGTTGACCCCCACCACGATGGTGACGTCCGGCGGCTCGGTGAGCGGCGTGCAGAGCAGCACCCGCGCCGCGCCCCGGGCGAGATGCGCCTCGGCTTCGGAGCGCGCCGCGCGCCGGCCGACCGCCAGGACCACGACGTCCACCCCGAGCGCGCGCCAGTCCGGCGCCTCCTCGTCGCTGGGCAGCAGCGCGATCCGTCTCCCCCCGATCACCAGCGCGTCGCCCTCGCGCCGGATCGGCTCGGGGAACCGTCCCAGCAGGGTGTCGAACTTCAGCAGGTACTCGAGTTGCTCCGGCTCGGCGCGGTCCTGAATGGCCGCGATCTCGAGGTCGGAGCGTCGGTCCAGAATGCGGACGAGGTTGCGGCCGATTCGGCCGCAGCCGACCAGCCCGACGCGCGTTCGACTCATCTTGGGTGGCTCCTTGCGGTCTACCGATGACACCGGACGGCGTGGACTCGACCTCGAGTCCACGCCTACAATGAGCATTATGGCAAAACTCACTCCATTCCGCGCGTTGCGTCCGGCCGTCGAGGTCGCCGCGCGAGTCTCCTCCGTGCCCTACGACGTGGTCTCGGTCGACGAGGCCAGGGCGCTCGCCGGGAGGGAGCCACTCTCCTTCCTGCACGTCACCCGTTCCGAGATCGACCTGCCGGGAATCGACCCCTACTCCCCCGAGGTCTACGCCGCGGCCCGCCGGCGTCTCTTCGCCCTCAAGGAGAGTGCTCCACTGGTACTCGAGGAGCGGCCGACCGTCTACCTCTATCGCCTGCGCATGGGCGCGCACGAGCAGATCGGCGTCGCCGCCGCCTACAGCGTGGAAGAGTACGCCGACGACCGGATCAAGAAGCACGAGAAGACGCGGCGCGACAAGGAGGACGACCGGACCCGCCACATCTGCGAGCTGCGGGCCCAGACCGGCGTCGTCTTCCTGACCTACCGTGCCGTCCCCGAGCTCGATCGCCGGATCGCGGCCGCGTCAGCCGGCGAGCCGCTCTACGACTTCGTCTCGGCCGACGGCGTGGGCCATACCGTCTGGCGGCTCGACGCCGCGGACTGCGACGCCGTCGTCGCCGCGTTCGCCGGAGTTCCGGCGCTCTACGTGGCCGACGGGCACCATCGCGCGGCTTCGGCCTGGCGCGCCCGCGAGGAGATCCGGTCGGGCGCCGTCCGGCACCCGGCGGCACCCGGAGCGGGTTCGCCCGAGACCTTTCTCGCGGTGGCCTTCCCGCACGATCAGATGCAGATTCTGCCCTACCACCGGGTGGTGAAGGACCTCCACGGCCACTCCGCGGGCGAGCTACTCCGCGCGCTCGAGGAGCGATTCGCCTTCGTCGAGGGACCGCCACAGCCACGGGTCAAGGGCCAGGTCGGCCTCTTCCTGGACGGCCGCTGGTCGACCTTCGTCCTACCCGAGCCGGACGGCGATTCGCCGATCGCGCGACTCGACTGCAACCTCCTGCAGGAGCAGGTTCTCGGACCTCTCCTGGGGATCAGCGATCCGCGCAGCGACAAGCGGATCGATTTCGTCGGCGGCATTCGCGGCACGGCCGAGCTCGAGCGCTGGGTCGCCTCGGGGCGCGCCGCCGTCGCCTTCGCCATGCATCCGGTCACCGTCGAGGATCTCTTCGCCGTCTCCGACGCCGGCGAATGCATGCCCCCGAAGTCCACCTGGTTCGAGCCCAAGCTGCGCGATGGGCTCCTGGTTCACGAGATCTGAGTTCTCTGGAGGAGCGTCATGAAAGTCCTGATCGCCGACAAGTTCGAGAAGAGCGGCCTCGACGGCCTCGCCGCCGCCGGCTGTGAAGTGATCTACCAACCCGACCTCAAGGACGAGACTCTGGTCGCCGCGCTCGCCGAGTCCGGCGCCGAAGTGCTCGTCGTCCGCAGCACCAAGGTCACCGCCGCCATGATCGCCGCCGGCCAGCTCGCGCTCATCGTCCGTGCCGGCGCCGGCTACAACACCATCGACGTCGCGGCCGCCTCGGCGCGCGGCATCTACGTCTCGAACTGCCCCGGCAAGAACGCGATCGCCGTCGCGGAGCTCGCCATGGGACTCATCCTCTCCCTCGACCGGCGAATCCCGGACAACGTGGCGGAGTTACGCGCCGGCAAGTGGAACAAGAAGGAGTACTCCAAGGCGCGTGGCATCCAGGGGCGCACCCTGGGACTGCTCGGATTCGGCAACATCGGCCAGGAGATGGCCAAGCGCGCCCAGGCCTTCGGCATGGACATCGCCGTGTGGAGCGAGATCGGCGTCGAAACCGACCGTTCGGGCGTACCGGTCGACCTGCCGCTCCTGGTTCGGCTGCGTCCCGCCACCGGATCGCCACTCGAGCCCAACGTCAAGGTCTGCGACTCCCCCGAGGAGGTCGCCGAGCACGCCGACATCCTTTCGATTCACCTCGCCCTCACGGAGCGCACGCGCGGCCTGATCGGCAAGAGCGTGCTCGATCGCCTGCGCCCGGGGTCCTTCGTCATCAACACCGCGCGCGCCGAGGTGATCGACATGGCAGCGCTCGCCGAGGCCGTCCGGGCGAAGGGGCTGCGCGTCGGCCTCGACGTCTACTCCGGCGAGCCGGCGAGCGCCACGGCGGAGTTCCGCGAGCCGTTGATGGAGCTGCCGAACGTCTACGGCACCCATCACATCGGCGCTTCGACCGAGCAGGCGCAGGAGGCCATCGCCGCCGAGACGGTGCGCATCGTGCGCGCCTTCGGCGAGACCGGCAAGGTGCCCAACGTGGTCAACCTGGCGCGCCGCACGAAGGCGACCCATCGGCTGATCGTCCGGCACGAGGATCGTCCGGGGGTGCTGGCGCAGGTCTTCGCGGGGCTCCTCGCCGAGGGGATCAACGTCGAGGAGACCGAGAACGTGGTCTTCGACGGCGCCAAGGCGGCGATCGCCCGCATCCACGTCGATCGCGAACCGACCAAGAGCCTGCTCGAACGCATCCGCGCCGGGAGCGCGCACATCCTCGATCTCCGTCTGGTGACCATCTGACCGCGATCCGGTCGCTCGCCGGGGTCGCTGCGGTCACGCGCCGCGGTCCGCGGTCCGCGGCGCCGGCGCTGTTCCTCGAGCTGCCGCACGGGGCGACGCGCCGAACCGACTTCTCCCGGCTCGCCGGCCGGATGACCAGCCGCCTGCCCGAAGACCTCGACGCTTTCTTCCACGTCAACACCGACGAGGGCTCGCCCGAGCTCGCGCAGCGGATCGCCGAGCTGGTGGGCAGCGAGTGGCGGCCCAGGCGTCCGGTCCTGGTGATCCGATCGCTGTTGCCGAGGACGCTCGTCGACTGCAACCGGGTCGTGGACCACGCGACCTCCGGCGGCATGACGCCGGGCATCCCGCCCTACGTCACCACGGCCGCCGATCAGGCGTTGCTGCGCGACCTGCACCGTCGCTACAGCGACTTGGCCGAGGCAGCCTATGCCGCGGTCTGCGGCAACGGCGGACTGGCCATCGCGCTGCACACCTACTCCCCGCGCTCGGTCGAGGTCGACGTCGATGCCCGGGTGGTCGAGGCGCTGCGTCGCGCCTACGCGCCGGGGACCTACGAGCGCTGGCCGCTACGGCCGCCGGTCGACCTGCTCACGGCAGGCAGCGACGGCGTCGATCTCGCGCCCGAGGGGCTCGCCGAGGCGATCTGCGCGGAGCTCGACGCGGTCGGGATCGAGGCGCGGCGCAACGCCACCTACAGCCTCCATCCCGCGACCCAGGGATTCCGCCACGCCGCGCGCTGGCCGGGACGGACGCTCGCCATCGAGGTCCGGCGCGATCTGCTCGGGGCGCCCTTCCGGCCCTTCGAAGAGTCGGCGATCGGGCCCGAGAACGTCGAGCGCCTGGCGGTCCCGTTGGCAAAGGCCCTCGCCCGGAGACTCGCACCCTGACGGGTCAGGCGCCGTCCGCCGCCTCGAGCAGGAGGTCGATCACCGTCGCCGCGGCTTCGACGTAGAACTCGCGGTCGATCCGCTCGAAGGTGTCCTGCGGAGTGTGATGGTCCGCGTGATCCTCGACTCCGAAGTAGAGCCAAGGCACGCCCGCCTCGTGGAACACCGCGTGGTCGGATTCGGTCGTCCAATCGTCGCGCTCGGGATCCTCGCCGTCGTGCCCCAACCGCAGGACGACCGGGGCGCGCATCGCGTGCTCGAGCACCCAGGGTAGCAGCTCGGGATGATGCCACGTGCCGGCGACCCAGAGCTCGCCCGCCGCGCTGCGCGCCAGCATGTCGAGATTGACCAGGAGCTCCACCCGCTCGAGCGGGAACGGGGGATCGGCCAGCAACGCGCGCGAGCCGGTGCAGCCCTGCTCCTCGCCGTCCGGAGAGACGAAGAGCACGGTCCGACGGCGCGGCTCGGCCGCGAGCGCCGAGGCCGCGGCGAGCAGGGCGGCGACCCCGGAGGCGTTGTCGTCCGCGCCGGGGTAGACCTCGCCCGCCACCTCGCCGAGGTGATCGTGGTGCGCGGTGACCATCAGCCAGCCGAGTCGCGGGTCCTCGCCGGGCAGCACGCCGAGGAGGTTCACGCCTTCCGGTCCCCACCCGAACGGGTGGCGGAAGTCGTCGCCGATCGGACGGAGACCGATCTCGGCGAAGCGCGCCTCGAGGAAGGCGCGCGCCGCCTCCGCGCCCGGGCTCCCGGTGCGACGGCCCGCCATCACCGAGGAAGTCAGGACGCGCAGATCCTCGAGCATGCGGTGGGCGAAGAGCGGCTCCACGACGGCACCGATCCTAGTCGATTCGACTGCTAGGATTCCCTCGGAGGCTGCGCGCGGGATCGCGCCGCGACGTCGGGCTCCAACCTTCCGGAGGTATCCATGGCCAACGTCCATCGCATCTTCAACTTCTCCGCCGGTCCGGCGGTGCTGCCGCTGCCGGTGCTCGAGGAGGCGCGCGAGCATCTTCTCGCCTTGCCCGGGGTCGGCATGTCGGTGCTCGAGATCAGTCACCGCTCGAAGGTCTTCGAGGAGATCTGCTTCGGCGCCGAAGCCGACCTCCGGCAGCTCGCCGGCGTGCCCGACGGCTATCAGGTCCTCTTCCTGCAGGGCGGGGCGACGCTGCAGTTCTCGATGGTGCCGATGAACCTGCTACCCGCGGGTGGAACCGCCGACTATCTCGAGACCGGCGCCTGGTCGGAGAAGGCGATCAAGGAGGCGAAGAAGATCGCCGGCGTCCACGTCGCCGCGAGCTCGAAGGCGACCAACTTCGACCGCATTCCCGACGCCGCCTCGATCACCTACAGCGCCGCGCCGGCCTACGTGCACATGACGTCCAACAACACGATCTTCGGCACGCAGTATCACTGGACGCCCGAAGTGCCGGCGGGCGTGCCGCTGATCAACGACGCTTCGTCCGACATCTTCTGCGCCCCGTTCGACGTGTCGCGCTTCGGGCTTATCTACGCCGGCGCGCAGAAGAACCTGTCGATCGCCGGGTTGACCCTGGTCATCGTGCGCGACGACCTGATCGGGAGAGCGCCGGAGGGACTTCCCGTCTATCTCAAGTACTCGACGCACGCCAAGGAGCGCTCGCTCTACAACACGCCGCCGACGTTCGGGATCTACATCCTGCGGCTCGTCCTGAAGTGGCTGCTCGCCAACGGCGGCCTACCGGCGATGGGTGAGCGCAACCGCGCCAAGGCCGAGAAGCTCTACGCCGCGATCGACGGCTCGGGCGGCTTCTATCGCGGCCACGCGCAACGCGACTCGCGCTCGTGGATGAACGTCACCTACCGTCTGCCCTCCGAGGAGCTCGAAAAGCAGTTCGTCGCCGAAGCCACCCAGCTCGGGCTCAACGGGCTCAAGGGACACCGCTCGGTGGGCGGGATCCGGGCGTCGATCTACAACGCCTTCCCCGCCGAGGGGGTCGACGCGCTGGTCGCGTTCATGCAGGATTTCCAGCGCCGCATGGGCTGATCGGGCAAGCACCACCGCGGATCGCCGGTCGCCACGGCCGCCGCGCTCAGCGGCGGCCGTGGTGCTTGACCAGGCGGTCGTAGAGCAGCATGGCGATGGTCGAGACCACGCCGATCAGCCCGACGACGTACCACATGCGCTGCGGCGCGGCCGATCCGGGCCCCGCGACGAAGGTCCCCTCGACCGTCTGGCCGATGAAATGGGTGACGAGCGGACCCGCGATCGCGCCCGCGATGAACGTGCCGATCGCGATCGGCAGGAAGGCGAAGCCCATGTAGGTTCCGACCTGGTCCTGCGGCGCCAGATCGGCGACGTACTCGTAGTAGCGCGGCGCCTGAAGCGCCTCGCCGAACGAATAGACGACGATCGCGACCACCGTCATCACCAGGGTCGGGAAGCTGCCCATCACGAACCAGGACGCCGAGGCGAGCGCGAATCCCAGGGTCATCGCCGCCATCGGCGGGAGCCGCTTGGCGAGCGCGGTGATCGGCACGGTGATGAGGATGATCGTCCAGGCGTCGACGGTCTCGATGATCTCGAACTGCCCGAACTTGAGCACGTCCCGCACGTAGAAGGGCAGCGAGTAGAAGATCTGCCAGAACATCGCCCAGAAGCCGGAGAAGATCAGCAGGAAGGTCATGAACTTCAGGTTGCGGAAGACGGTCAGCATGTCCGCGAAGACCTGACCCATGCTCTTGGCGGCCGGGGCGTCGGCCGGGCGCTCGGGCTCCTTGTAGAAGGCCAGGGTGGCCGCGACCAACGCCACGGAAGTGAGCGACGACATCACCAGCACGTAGGCGATGCCGACCCGCTCGCGCACCTGCAGCGCCAGGATCGGACCGATCGCGCCGCCGATGTTGACCAACGTGTAGTAGATCGAATAGCCGAGCGATTTCGTCTCGTGGGTGGTGGTGCGCGCCACCGTCCCGACGATCGACGGCTTGATCAGCGAGCCGCCGATGGCGGTGACGACCAGCGCGACGACCATGTAAGTCGTGGCGCCGAGCGCGTCGACCAACGGCTTGCCGGCCGGCAGGCCGCCGAGGCCGATCAGGAAGTAACCCAGGGAGAAGATGGCGAAACAGGCGAGCAGGCTCTTCTTGAAGCCATAGCGATCGACCACCGTTCCAGCGAGCACCGGCAGGAAATAGAGCAGCGCGTTGAACAGGCTGCCGACCAACCAGCCCGCCTTCTCCGGTCCGAGACCGACCTGATCGGCGATGTAGACCGCCAGGATCGCCTTCGAGCCGTAGTAGGCGAAGCGCTCGAAGAGCTCGATGACGTTGGCCACCCAGAAGGTCCGGGAGAAGCCGGTCTTGGCCTTGTCGAGAAACGCCGTCAGGGACATCGCGACCTCCGGGCTGGTGCTGGGATCAGACCTTCACGTGCTTGAGCGGCAGGGCGACGAGCATCCAGCCGATGACGGCGAGCGCCACGAGCGACGCCCAGGCTCCGGCGGGGCCGGTCACCCAGGCGAACTGGTCGACACCGAAGAACAGCTTGCTCAGCGAGACGAATCGTTCCGATGCCAGGACCAGACCGGCGAGCAGGACGCCGGTCAGTGACTCGCCGGCGATCAGGCCCGAGGCCACCAGTGAGCCGAAGTTGTCGAACGACTCGCCGGCGATGCCGCGCCGCCGCGCGAACGCGTCGGCCAGCTTCTTCAGGCAGCCGCCGACGAAGATCGCCCCGGTGGTCTCGAACGGCAGGTACATGCCCACCGCGATGAGCGTCGGCGACGGCGCCTTCATCAGGATGAGGGCGAGCGAGAAGCACATGCCGAAGAGAATCAGGCCCCAGGGCATCTGGCCGCCCACGATACCCTGCGAGAGCTGAGCCATCAGTCCGGCCTGCGGCGCGGGGATCGCCGGATCGCCGATCCCGATCCCTCCCTGCTTGAGATTCGCGTTGTGCAGCCAGAGCATCGGAAAGACGAGCACGAACGAGGTGGTGATGGTGGCGACGATCTCGGCGATCTCCATCTTGCGCGGCGTGCCACCGAGGATGTGACCCACCTTGAGGTCCTGGATCAGGCTGCCGGAGACGCAGATCGCGCAACAGACCACCGCCGAAACCCCGAGCACGGCCCCGACGCCCTTGAGGCCGGTCACTCCGAAGGCGACCATCATCAGGGCCGCCAGGACGAGCGCGGAGAGGGTCAGGCCGGAGACCGGCTGGTTGGAGCCACCCACCAGACCGACCAGGTAGCCGCCGACCGCGGAGAGCAGGAAGCCGAGCACCAGCATGACCACCGCCGCCACGAGGGCGCCCACGAGGTTGTCGGTGAAGCGGTAGTAGAGCCAGGCCATCGGGATGGACAGTCCGACGATTCCGAAGAGGATCGAACGGGCGTCGAGGTCGCGCTCGAGCCGCGACGGATCCTGGATCCGGCTCCCCTTGTGGAAGGCGCCGCGGAAGGCCGAGCCGATCGACTGCCGCATGCCCCACATGGTCTTCGCCGCGCCGACCAACATGGCGCCCACCGCGATCGGGCGGACGACGTTGTACCAGACCGAGAAGATGAGCTCGCCTTCGGCCGGCGCCACGCCGCCGCTGGTGAAGCGCTCGGCGAGGCCCGGGTCGACGAAGAAGGCGAGCGGGATGAAGACCAGCCAGGCGAGGACTCCGCCCGAGAAGTTGATCGCCGCCAGATCGAAACCGATGATGTAGCCCACACCGATCAGGGCCGGCGAAATCGAGGGCGTGGCGAACGAGACGGCGCCCCGATGGGCGATGTCCCCCAGGGCGTTGCGCGACGAGTCGAAATGGTGCACGACCGACTCCGGCAGGCGGCGGAAGACTTCGACCGACTCGCGGAAGAGGCGGATGCCTGCCGAGTCCTTGAACACCTGGAGCAGCATGGCGAGGCCCATGGCGCCGAAGACGTATTTCGCCCCGGTTTCGCCGGCCTGCCCCGCCTTGACGATCGCCGCGCAGGCACGGCTCTCCGGAAAGGGCAGCCCGGCGTCCACCGCCAGCGTCCGTCGCAACAGGGTGATGAAGAGCACTCCGAGGATTCCGCCGATGAGCAGGATCAGGCAGGTCTGCCAATAGTCGAAGGAGGTCCAGAGGCGCTGGCCGTCGACCGAGACCAGGAGGAACGCCGGAATCGTGAAGATCGCCCCGGCAGCGAGCGCCTCTCCGACCGTGCCGGCGGCACGCGCGATGTTCTGCTCCAGCACCGTTCCGCGGAAGAACGGCAGCCGGAAGGCGGCGAGAGCGAGGATCGCGGCAGGGAAGGTCGCAGAAACGGTCTGGCCTGCCTTCAGGGCGAGATAGGCGTTGGCCGCACCCATCATCGCCGCCAGGAGGACACCGAGGAGCATCGCCTTCCAGGTGAGCTCGGCCAGATTCGTCTCGGCGGCGACGTACGGCTTGTGCTCCTCTTGCATGCCCCCTCCTGTCGGTTCCGCTCGGCGGATCCTACAGAAAAAGGAGCGGCGCTTCGCCCCGTCGACGGGGCCTGGGCGCTCCGACCGGCTGGCTCTAGAGTGTCGAGAATGGTCGGGGCGAGAGGATTTGAACCTCCGGCCTCACGGACCCGAACCGTGCGCTCTACCAAGCTGAGCTACGCCCCGTTGCTGCTGAGCGGCGGGATCCCGTCGCCTCGGGTTCGCGACGGACGCGGAGTGGCTCCGCGGTGGTCAGGGAGAATATCGCCCGGTGCGAGGGCGGTCAAGCTTGCGCGGGACCGCAGAGCCTTCTATATTCCGCCCTCCAAGATCTACCGCGAGGGAGGCGGGAATGCGCCGAGGGGTTCGTTGGCTGCTGGGAGCCGTGTCGGTCGTGCTGCTGGCGCTGGGCGGCGCCTGGCTCTGGTTCGTCGCCAAGTACCCGGCCGTGCCGGCGGCACGCGAGCTCGGCGTGGCGGCGACCCCCGACCGGGTGGACCGGGGTCGCTACCTCGTGACCCACGTCACGGTCTGCACCGATTGCCACTCGCAGCGCGACTGGAGCCGCTTCTCCGGCCCCGTCCTGGTCGACACTCTCGGCTCCGGCGGCCACACGTTCGGACCCGAAGCGGGCTTCCCGGGCCATCTCACGCCGCCCAACATCACCCCCGCGGCGCTCGGCACCTGGAGTGACGGCGAGATCGCCCGCGCTATCACCGAGGGGGTCAACCGGGAGGGGCGGGCACTCTTCCCGTTCATGCCCTACCCGCTCTACGCCTCGCTCGATCCCCAGGACCTCGCGGCCATCATCGCCTACCTGCGGACCTTGAAGCCGATCGAGCGTGCGACGCCCCCCACGGCGCTCGACTTCCCGCTCAATCTGCTGGTGCGCACCATGCCCAAGCCGGCGCAGCTCGTTCCGGCGCCCTCCCGTCAGGACGAAGTGGCCTACGGCCGCTACCTCACGACGATCGCCGGCTGCGTCGAATGCCACACACCGAAGACCGCGAAGGGGCAGCGCATCGAGAACCGGCTCTTCGCGGGCGGTGAGAAGTTCGCGATGGGCAACGGACAGACCGTCGTGTCGAAGAATCTGACGCCCCACCCGACCGACGGCTTGGGCGACATCGCGCGCGAGGATTTCCTTGGCATGTTCCGCGGTTACACCGACGGCGCCCCCCCGATGCCTCCCCAGGCGCCCAATACGCCGATGCCCTGGACGCAATACGCGGGCATGACCGACGAGGACCTCGGGGCCATTCACGCCTACCTGCAGTCCCTGCCGCCGCTGCCCGCGCAGTAAGGGTCCGCGCGGCCGCGCCAGCGGCGCGCGGTCGAAGCGCCGGGCACTGCGATCTCCAGTACAATCCGGGGCGGAGTTCTCGGGGGAGGTCGTATGTCGATTCGCACGCTCGCGGAGCTCTTCCTGGTGGTGGCGGAGCACGACAAGGCCGCATGCCTGATGCACAAGCTCGAGGGCCGCTACGTCGCGATCCCGACCACCGAGTTCGCCCTGCTGGTACGCCGCCTGGCGAAGGGCCTGGTGGACGCCGGTATCCGGCCCGGCGACCGGGTCGCGCTGATGGCGGAGAACAGTCCGCAGTGGGCGGCGGTCGACTTCGCGGCGCTGTGCGTCGGCGCGGCCCTGGTGCCGATCTATCCGACCCTGCTGCCCGAGGGCGCGGCCTACGTCGCGCGGGACAGTGGCTCGCGGATCCTCTTCGTCCAGGGTCAGGCCCGACTCGACGGTCTGCTCGCCATGCGCGGGCAGATGCCCTCGGTCGAACGCCTGGTGGCGATCGACGGCGACGCCGGAGCCTCGGGAGTCGAGACGTTCGAGGACTTCGCCGCGCGCGGCAACGGCGTGGAGGCGGCCTGGTTCGAGATCCAGGCCAGGCAGGCTCGCCCCGAGGATCTCGCGACCTTGATCTACACCAGCGGGACGACGGGCGACCCCAAGGGTGTGATGCTCACCCATGGCAACCTGGTCGCCAACGTGCTCTCCGGTTGCTCGGTCCTCGGGCTCTCCGGCGACTTCACCGCGCTCTCGTTCCTGCCGCTGTCGCACTCCTTCGAGCGCATGGTGGACTACTGCTACTTCTACAAGGGCGTCACCGTCGCCTACGCCGAGTCGGTCCAGACAGTGGCGCAGAACCTGCTCGAGGCGAAACCCCACGTCTTCGTCGCCGTGCCGCGGGTCTACGAGAAAGTGATGGCCCGGGTCATGGAGAACGCCACGGCGCACGGCGGGCTCAAGAGCAGGATCTTCCAGTGGGCGCTCGGCGTCGGGCGGGAATCCCTGCCCCACCGCCTGCGCCACGAGAAGCTCGGATTGAAGGCCCGCATCGCCGACCGGCTCGTCTTCTCCAAGATCCGCGAGCGCCTCGGCGGACGTTTCGCCTTCGCGATGTCCGGGGGGGCACCGCTCGGACGCGACGTCGCGGAGTTCTTCTGGGGCGCCGGTATCCCGATCTACGAAGGCTACGGCTTGACCGAAACCTCGCCGGTGCTGTCGGTCAACACCCGCGAAGCGGTGCGGCTGGGAACGGTCGGACCTCCCCTGCCCGACGTCCAGATCCGCATCGCGGAGGACGGCGAGATCCTGGCCAAGGGTCCGAACATCATGCGCGGTTACTTCGGGAAGCCGGAGGCCACCGCCGAAGTGCTCGATGCCGAGGGCTGGTTCCACACCGGTGACATCGGTCACCTCGACGGCGACGGATTCCTGGTCATCACCGATCGCAAGAAGGAGCTGATCGTCAACGCCTACGGCAAGAACATCGCGCCGGCGCCGATTGAGAGCTCGCTCAAGGCGGGTAGGTTCGTCGCCCAGGCGGTGGTGATCGGCGACCGCCGGCAGTATCTGGCGGCCCTCCTGGTGCCCGATTTCGAGGCGCTCGCCGCCTGGGGAGCGACCGCCGGGGTCACCGGCTCGCCCGCCGAGCTGGTCCTCGATCCAAAGGTCCGCGCTCTGTTCCAGAAGGAGATCGACGCGGTCAACGCCCACCTGGCGCGCTACGAGCAACTGCGAGTCTTCGAGCTGGTGCCCAACGACTTCACCCTCGAGGGGGGCGAGCTGACCCCGACGCTGAAGGTCAAGCGGCGCGTCATCCTGACCAAGTACCGCGAGCTGATCGAGCGGCTCTACGCCGCGGGCGACGCTCGCGACAACGGATAGCATGCCCGAGGCCCTGCGTCTCGAGGTCGGCGCCGACCACCTCGCGACCTTGACCTTCGATCTCCCGGACCGCAGGGCCAATATCTTCACGCGCGCCGTTCTGGCCGAGCTCGAGCAGCTCGTCGCCGAGTTGGCTCGACGGGACGACGTCGCCTGCCTGGTGCTCGTCTCGGCGAAGCCCGGGATGTTCATCGCCGGCGCCGACGTCGAAGAGATCGAGCGCGTGGCCGATGCGAAGGTCGCCGCCGAGGGCTCGCGCTACGGACAGCGCCTGTTCGCGGCTTGGGAGGCGCTCCCCTTTCCCACCGTCGCCGCGGTGCAAGGGACCTGCGTCGGCGGCGGGACCGAGCTCGCTCTCGCCTCGTCCTACATCGTCCTGTCGGATCGCCCCGACCTGCGCATCGGGCTGCCGGAGATCAAGCTGGGAATCCTCCCGGGATGGGGTGGATGCGTCCGTTTGCCTCGCCGGGTCGGCCTGCTCGCGGCACTCGACCTCATCCTCGCGGGCAAGACGATTCGGAGCCGGCAGGCCGAGCGCATGGGTCTCGCCGACGCCGTCTTCCCCGACGCCGGGTTCCTCCACCACGCGCACCGGTTCGCCCTCGAGCGAGCCGGCCGCAGGACCGCCGTCCGCCGGCCGCGCGGTTTGCGGCGTTGGCTGGTCGAGTCCAATCCGGCCGGGCGCCGGTTCGTCTTCGACCAGGTACGCCGGAAGACGCTCGCTCGCACGCGCGGGCGCTATCCGGCGCCGCTGGCGGCGATCGACGTGGTGCGTACCGGATGGGAGCAGGGCGCCGAACGGGGCTTCGCGGCCGAGGCGCAGGCGATCGGCGAGCTCGCCCCTTCCCCCATCGCCAAGCACCTCGTCCACCTCTTCCGCCTGCTCGAGGCGAGCCGGCGCGACGGGGAGGGCGCCCTCCCCCACGCCGTCTCGAGGCCTGCGGTGATCGGCGCCGGCGTGATGGGCGGCGGCGTCGCGTACTCGATCGCCGAGCGGACCGGCCTGCCGGTGCGCCTCAAGGACATCCGGCTCGGCGCTCTCGGAACCGCTCTCGCGCACGCCGCGCGCCTGTTCGACGGGCAGGTCCGCCGCCGGCGGATGACCTCGGCCGAGAAGCGGCGCGGCATGGCCCGCATCCATCCGACGCTCGACGAGACCTCGCTCGCCGCCGCCGACCTCGTGATCGAGGCCGTGGTCGAGGACCTCGAGGTGAAGCAACGGCTCTTCGCCGACCTCGCCGCCCGGGTGGCGCCGACGGCTCTCCTGGCGAGCAACACCTCCGCGCTCTCGATCGACGCCATCGGCGAGCGCGCGACGCACCGCGAGCGGGTGGTCGGCTTGCACTTCTTCAATCCCGTGGACCGGATGCAGCTGGTCGAGGTGATCGCGGGATCGCACTCGAGTCACGATGCCGTGCGTGCGGCGGCGGCCTTCGTCCGCCGTCTCGGCAAGACGCCGGTCGTCGTCCGGGACGGCCCGGGCTTCCTGGTCAACCGCCTGTTGGCGTTCTACTCGGCCGAAGCGATGTGGCTGCTCGACGAAGGGTATCGAGTCGAGGACGTGGACCGCGCGATGCTCGAGTGGGGAATGCCGATGGGCCCTCTCCGCCTCGCCGACGAAGTCGGCCTGGACGTTTCGGCGAAGGTCGGCCAGATTCTCCACGCCGCCTTTCCCGAGCGGCTGGTCTTCCCGGCCTGGATCGAGCGCCTCGCCGAGGACGCCGCGCGGCTGGGCGTGAAGTCGGGCAAGGGAATCTACCGCTACACCGGGGGAAGGGACGCAGGCGCCGACCCCGCGCTCTACGCGACTCTGGGACTGCGGCCGGAGCGGCGGAATCCCGACCTGGCGGCGCTCGCGGAGCGCCTGGTGCTGCCGATGGTCAACGAAGCCGCGCGCTGCCTCGGCGAGCGCCTGGTCGAGGGACCCGGGCCGCTCGACTTGGCGCTGGTCCTCGGCATCGGTTTTCCTCCCTTCCGCGGCGGGCTCTGCCGGTGGGCCGACGAGCGCGGCCTGGCGTCGATCGTCGACGATCTGCGCCATCTCGCCACCACCTGCGGACCGAGAATGGCCCCCAGCGAGGAGCTCGTCCGGCAGGCCGCCCAGGGAGCGTTCTATTGAACAGGCTGCTCACCGGGCCCGCTTCGCAAGGCATCGCGAACGGCATCGCGTTAGCATGGGGTTGTCGAGGAGTCCGCACGAGCGGCCTCGCGCCCACCACGGAGCCCAAGACCATGAATCGCTTCGATGTCCCGTCGCATGGCAGCCCCGCCGCACTCGCCGGTGTGGTGCTCGCCGCGGCGCTGCTCGGTACGTCGATCGCCCCGGCGCAGCTGCCGCCCGAGGAGGCGCCGCGGGCGACCTTTTCCGGTGACGTGGAGGTCAGTGAAGTCCTGATCGACGTCCTGGTGACCGATCGTCAGGGAAACGTCGTCGTCGGCCTGGGTCCGGAGGATTTCCGGGTGACCGAGGACGGCCGAGCGGTCGAGATCACTGCCGCCGCGTTCTACAGCAATCGACGCTTCGCCGGCTCGGTGGCCCAGTCCGCGAGCGCCCCCACGCCGGGGCTCGATCTCGAGGCCGAGCCGCAGGACCGCTACTTCATCTTCCTGTTCGACGACCAGCGCGGACACAACGCCGACGTCCCCGGACTCCTCCGCCGGCAAGTGACCGCCGGACGGGACGCAGCGGAGTGGATGCGCCGGGCGCTCTCACCGAACGACTGGGTGGCCGTCGCCGCCTACGATCAGCGGCTCCGCCTGCAGCTCGACTTCAGCCGCGACCGCGAGGCCGCGGCCCGCGCGATCGAAGCGGTGACCACCGGGCGCGGGGTCGGCGACAACTGGCCCTCGCGGCGCAGCGAGGATCCCGCGACGCCATCGCTCGGCCGCGTGCTCCCCGCGGGGGACCAGCTGCGCGACGCCACGGGGATGATCTACGACGGCCTCACCCTGCTCGCCGAAGCGGCGGCGCCGATCCGCGGAAGAAAGAACCTGCTGCTCTTCACCATCGGCTTCGGCCGCATGAACCGCTTCCGCGAGTACGAGCCCGATCCGCGCTACTACCATCCGATGGCCGAGGCGTTGAACGACGCCAACGTCGCGGTCTACACCTTCGACCTCACCGAGCCGGGGACCCGCCACCCCTTCGCCAACGCGATGAACCAGATCGCCGACGAGACCGGTGGACGTTACTACTCCGATCTGCCGAGCTTCGGCAACGCGCTCGGCCAGGTCGTCCGGCAGACGAGCGGCTACTACCTGGTTTCCTACCGGGCCGAACATCCACGGGGACTGCGCGGCTTCCAGCGCGTCGAGGTGAAACTGGCGAATCCGGAGCTGCGTTGGACCGCGCGGCGCGGCTACCGCTTCGGGGACTGAGCCGACTCGGCGCCCGACGGTACCTCGTCGTCGCCTTCGCCGTCCTGCTCGATGCGCAGCAGGACGACCGAGATGTTGTCGAATCCTCCCCGGGCATTGGCGTCGCGGACCAGCCGGGCACACAGCTCCTCGAGACGCCCGGGCGCGCGCAGACGCTCGAGGATCTCCGCGTCGGAGAGCATGGTCGTCAGGCCGTCCGAGCAGAGCATGTAGAGATCCCCGGGCAGCACCTTCCACTCGCGCACGTCGACCTCGACCTCGGCGTCCCCGCCGAGCGCCCGGGTCACCACGTTCTTGAGCGGATGCACCCGAGCCTGCTCTTCCGAGAGGAACCCGGCCACCACCTGCTCGTTGACCCAGGTGTGGTCCTGGGTCAGGAGCTCGAGCTTGCCGTCGCGCAGACGGTAGGCGCGACTGTCGCCGACGTGCGCCACCGCGACGCTCTCGCCGTCGAGCAGCATGCCGACGACCGTGGTGCCCATGCCGTGCAGGGACGCGTCCTGCCGGATCGCGGCGAGGACCCGCTCGTGGGCGAGCCGGATGGCGTCGCGCAACCGTGCCGCATGTTTCGGCGGTGAGCTGACCGGCAGCCGCTCCGGCAGCGTCGCGAGCTGGTCGCGGATGGCCTGCACCGCGATCCGCGAGGCGATCTCGCCGTGGCTGTGACCGCCCATGCCGTCGGCCACGACGAACATCTGGTGCTCGGGATCGATCTCGAAGCAGTCCTCGTTGTGGCTGCGCAGCACGCCGACGTCGGACAGCCCGCACGCCCTGGCTCGGAGCATCAACCGCCCTTTCCGAAGAATCCGCCGCGGCCCTTCTTGCCGCTCGTGCGCAGCGCGTCGAGCGCCTGCGAGACGACCGCGTCCTCGCCACCCCAGGTCAGCGCCTCATTGTAGTAGTGCTCGGCCTTGTCCACCAATCCCGCCTCGGCGTGCAGCCGCCCCGCCAACTTGAGATAGGAGGGGTTGATCGCCTGCTGGTCGCAGGCATGGGCGATCGCCTCGACGGCACGCATCAGGTGCCGCTTCTGGTGGCTGAGGGCTTGCGCCAGGTGGTGCCACGCCTGGTGGTTCTTGGGGTCGACCTGGGTCGCCCGCTCGAAGGCTTCGGCGGCCTGGACGTAGTTGCCGTCGCGATAGAACTGGACCCCCGCCTCCATGTGGAAACGGGCCAGCCGGGCGACGTCGCTCGCCAGCGAAGTCGACTCGGGGCGGGACAGCTCGAGGTCGTGCTGTCGTCGCCGCTCCGGATCGGAGAGCACGTTGAACGCCTCGGTGATCTCCTGAAAATCGAGCTCGGCCTGCTGACGCACCTCCCCCTGGAAGCGATCGGGATGGCGCTCCCTGGCGAGTTGACGGAAACGTTCGCGGATCTTCTCCTGCGAGACGTTGCGCGCCAGCCCGAGGATGGCGTAGTGGTCCTTGGGCATGCTACTTGGTCTTGATTCTATACAACCGGTCGGCGGCCGTTCGGACGGCGTCGGCGACGTTGCGGTCCCGCATCAGGCTCCTCAGGTCGCGCACCGAGAGACGCGCGACCAGGCGGACCGCCGTGCCCACCGGCACCCGCGGGTTGCGCACCAGGGCGAGACAGATGTTGTACTTCGAGTTCCACTCCCGCCGGCGGGCGATCTCCCCCAGCACTTCGTCGACGACCGACCGGCTCGCGGCGATCTGCTCGACTTCCTCCTCGGTCATCGCCGAGTTGTTGAGCACCGACAGCGCCACCATCTGGTTGAGGTCCTTGACCAGGATCGCGCGCAGGGTGCGCGACGCGCCGCGCGTCAACTTGACCTTCACCGCGACGGGCAGCGAGCGCACCTGACCCTCGGAGAGGCCCGTCGTCGTGTCCTGCTCGCCACTCGCCGGCAACTCGCGTGCCGCCGCGATCGCAGCGAGATCTGCGGCGTCGAGATCGAGCCGCCCCGGCAGCTCGGGAAGCTGCGGTTCGGGCTGCCGCTCGCGCGGCAGCAGGTGCTCCCGGTATTCGAGAATCCGTCGCCGGGAGTAGAGCGAGAGCTCGGGGTTCGACTCGAGCGCGTCGAGGATCGCGGGCAGCTCGATGATCGCGTCCTGCCGCAGCAGCAGAACCTCCTGCAACTCGGCTCCGAGTCGGGGAGCGAGCTCGGCGAGGAGGTTGCGCGGCGTGTCGCGCCGGCGCAGGATGACTTCGAGGACGCGCGGATCGCTCGCGGTGCGCGCGAAGTACTCGAGCACCGCCTCCGAGGCGTCGCCCGCCAGGAAAGTCGCCGCCATGCGCGGGTCGGTTTCGGCCAGGGCCGACTTGGCGTAGCCCGAGATCTCCCAGCTGTCGTGGCGCGTCAGGTCGACCTGGAGCGGGATGAGCTCGTCGGCCGGCAAGGGGAGGATGCCCTGGGCCGCGAGCAGGAGGAGCTCGCGGCTCTGGCCCGAGCGGACCTGCTCGACGAGCGGATGGACCGCGCCCACGGGCCTAGGGACGCGCGACGTCGGGCGGGGCGGGGACCGAGGTGCGGTCGATGCGCAGGTCGCGCACCACCCGCGTCGCGTTGGCGGGGAGCGGGAAGGGCCGCCCGTTCACCTCGACCGCCACCGCCCGGGCATTGCCGAACGTGAGCAGCACGGCATCGTCGGCGTCGAGATGGACGGTCTCTCCCCCCGCCCGCAACTCGCTCGTCCGCCGCTTGCCGTCGATCACCGACTCGACCCAACAGTCCTCGCTGAAATTGAGCACCACGCGCAACGGCGCCTCGTGGGCCGCCGCCGCGATCGCGGGCTCGCCGGGGGCTGGCGCGGCTGGGGACTCCGAAGCGCCCGGGAGGAGCGTTCTCGGCGCCGTCTCCGGCCGGCTCGCCGCCACCGCGGCCGAGTCGTCGGAGCCCCCCGCGGCCGGCATGGCGACACTCGGCGCCACCAGGCGGTTTTCGGGGCCCGACGCGGCGCGGTGCTTCTCGGCGTAGTAGGAGAGGTACGCTGCGACCCCGAGGAAGGCGACCACGGCCAGGGCGAGCAGCAGGCCGTAGCCGACCGGGGATGGAGCAGCGCTCGCCCGGGCAGACGACCGCGCGGGGCGCCCCGCGTCGCGTGCTCGCACCGCGTCGACCTGGTTACCGGCCGCGATGAGGAAGAGATTCACCACCTCGTCCGGGTTGAGGCCGACGACGCGCGCATACTCCCTGAGAAAACCGCGCGCGAAGACCGGCGCCGGCAGCGACTCGAAGCGGTCGAGCTCGAGCGCCTCGAGGTAGCGCAGGCTGATCTTGCTCGCGTCGGCGATCTCGCGCAGCGAGACGTTGCGCGCTTCGCGCTGCTGGCGCAACCATGCCCCGAAGGACCCACGCTCGAGCTCGGCGGGCTTCGCTTCCGCCGTCGAGGGCGGCTCTCCTGCGCTGCTCTTGGTCATCGTCACCCTGCCGGACGCCGCCGGTCGCGCGCTCGCCGCGCACCTTCAACCGAGCACGGCTCAACGACTTAGGGTATCGAGTCGGCGCGGTTGGGGTCAATCGTGGCGCTGGCCTCGGCCCGTCTCGCCGCGGGCGAGCAGCTGCGCCCGGCGGCGGACCGGCAGCTTCGCCCGCGGATCGGCCGCGACCGCAGCCTGATCGGATTTCTTGAGCATGGGCAGCAGCGACAACGTGCTGGCGACCGGCGTCAGGGGATTGCGGCAGAGCGCCACCCGGATCGGGTAGCGGACCCCCCAGCGCGGATGGGCGGCAATCACCGCCAGGACCTGCGGCGAGGCGACCTCGGAGGCCACCAGCGGAGCGAGCAGACCCTCGGTCAGGCGCGGATTCTCGAGTAGCGCGGCGATCACCCGTGGCGAGGGGTCCTGGCGCAGCGCGGCGAGGACGCCAGGGCTCGCCGCACGGCCGATGGCGATCTTCTCGCCCACCGCGAGCGTAGGGAGCCGCTCTGCGAGCTTCTGGTCGGCCGCCCGCCGCACGACCGGGTGGAGGCGAGGGTCGGTGCCCACCCGGACGAGATCGGCCCAGTAGAGCCCCGGGACGAGCCGCAGCGCGAGCAGCCTCGAGGCCCTGGGGTGACGCGCGGCTTCGCTGCGGACCTCGTAAGACGAGCGCAGGGCCGGCGACTCCACGAGCAGATCGATCATCTCCGCGGTCAGGAAGGGGTTGCGGAAGGCGTGCCGGGCGGTGACCGGATCGAGATCGCCGAGGCGCAGCGCCAGCAGGGCCGCGAGCTCCTCGGCACCCGCCTCGCGAAGCCGTCGCGCCAGCTCTTGCCGTTCCGGCGTCTCCATCGGCGTGCGGGCTCCGCGACCCCTCTGATATCGTCGCGCCTCCATGGCGCGGCGATCTTTCGAAGAATACCGGTCCGAGAGCCCGCCCGCGACCCTCGAGGACGACTGGATCGCCGAGATCGAGTCCGACCCGACCGACCTCGACTACTTCCTGGGCCTGGCCCAGCCGCTGGCAGGGGCCGGCGAGACGGAACGAGCCCGCTCCCTGCTGGAACTACTCGATTCGGAGCTCGCCGACCGGGGGCATTGGGGTGCACGTTTCGAGCTGCTGCGCCGCGCAGCCCCCTTGTATCTCAAGCCCGGCAAGGTCCAGAAGGAAGTGGTCGCCACCCTGCAGGCGATCTGGGCCGACAAACCGAACCTCCCGGCCATGCTCGAATACGTCCACCTCAACAAGGCGACCGACGACCCGGCCCGGCTGTGGGACAAAGTGACTCGCCTGCAGAGCCTGCTGGTCTACGACGTCGGCGAAGTGGTCGCGATGGCCAGCCAGGGCGTCGGCCGCGTGGTCGAGGTGAATCTGCCACTGGAGACGCTGAAGATCGACTTCGACAAGAAGAGCGGGGTGACGGTCGGCTTTCGCGCCGCCGCCAAGATGCTCACCCCACTGCCGCCCGATCATCTCCTGCGGCGCAAGCTCGAGGATCCCGAGAGTCTCGCCAAGCTGCGCGACGAGCAGCCGGCGGAGCTCCTCCGGGCGGTCCTCGAATCGGCCGGCAAGCCGCTCACCGCCGGAGAGATCCGCGACATGCTGGTGGGCATCGTCAGCGAGACGCAGTGGACCGCCTGGTGGAACGCCGCGCGGCGCCATCCGCAGGTGATCGCTTCCTCAGGCGGCCGGCAGGCCTACCGTTGGGAAGCATCGGCCGCCGGGGCGATCGCCTCGATCGGCAAGTCCTTCGAGAACGCCGAGCCGCGCCAGCAACTGGAGCTCTTCCGCCGCAATGCCGCCCGCGACCCGGCGCTCGCCACGGCGATGGCCCAGACGATCGCCGCCACGGCCGGCGCGCGCCGTGAAGCCGATCCCGCCTTGGCGTTCGAAGCCTGGTTCGCGCTCGAGCGCGCCGCCAAGCTGCCGCCCCACCTCACGTGGTCGGTCGAGGATCTGCTCTCCGAGCGGGCGGACGTCCGCCGCCTCGCCGCCGGCCTCGAGGACCGCCTGCTGCGCGAGCGGGCCTATCTGATGCTGCGCGAGCGGCGCGCCGACTGGCCCGCCGTATACCGCGACCTGGTCACCCGTGAAGCCGATCCGCGCGCCATCTCGCTGCTCGCCGAGGGGTTCGCGGAAGCGCTCCCCGCCGAGTTCGACCGTTGGCTCGACGACCTCATCTCGCAGCCGCGCAAGCAGCCCGCCGCCTTCGCCTGGCTGGTCGAGCAGGCGGCCGAGAAAGAAGCGCTGCGCGCCCGCAATCCGCTCCGGCTGGCGCAACAGCTGCTCGCGGCGCTGGCCAGCGAGGAGCTCGCGCCGTATCGCGTGCGGTTGCGCGCCCAGACCGAGTCCGGCGGCGCCCTGCCGCGCCTCTTCTCCCTGCTCAGCGAAGAGCAGGCGTCGGCCGCTCTCGATTCGATCGAGAAGAGCACCGTGCTCGACAGCTTCCACAAGGCGCCGCTACGCAACGCGCTGATGCTGCGTTTCCCCGGGTTGCGCCAGGAAGCCGGCAGCGCGCTCTACGCCCGCCACGAGTCCATCCAGGCGAAGCAGCTGGAGATGAAGCGCCTCGCCGAGGTGGAGATCCCGGCCAATCGCAAGGCGATCGAAGAGGCGCGGGCGCACGGCGACCTACGGGAGAACTTCGAGTACAAGTCCGCTCGACAGCGGCACGAGTACCTCAACTCCCGGCTCGCCATGCTGCACCGCGACCTCGCGCGGGCGCGACCGATCGACTTCTCGGCGCTGGACACCAGCGAGGTCCGGATCGGAGCCCGCCTGACGCTGCGCACCGAAGGCGGAAGCCAGCGCTCGCTCTCCATCCTCGGCCCCTGGGAGAGCCGGCCGGAAGAGGGAATCCTCTCCTACGAGTCGGATCTCGGCCGCCAGCTCCTCGGGCGCAAGCCCGGCGAGACGGTGAGCATCGGAGAGGAGCGCTACGTCCTGGCGTCGATCGAGGCCTGGCGCCCGGAGTGAGCCGCCGCGGTCACGCGCCGGTTCACCCGTCCTGGCGCGCGCCGAAGTAGGACAGCAGACCCTGCACCACGGCGTTTGCGACTTGCTCGCGAAAGACGCGCGTCTGCAGCAGCTTGCGGTCGGCGCTGTTGGCCAGGTTGCAGACTTCGAGCAACAGCTTCGCGGGCACCGCGTTGTACTTGAGCACCGCCGGCACCCAGGCCCGCCGCCCGCGATAGATGCGATCACGGACCGGTTTGAAGGGATGGACGTCGAGCTCGGCCGCACTGAACGCGGCGATGATCCGCTGGGCGAGATCGCGCGACAGGCCTTCGCTGCGTTGACGCTCCTTGAGCGAGAAGCGGACCTCCGGCTGCTCCTTCACCTCCTGGCGCGACGCGAAGGCCCCGCCGCTCTTGCGGTACGTACCACCCGTTCCCGCCGTGTCGGGAATGTAGGCCGTGGCGCCGCGCAGCGAGGCGTGCAGCGAGTCGGCGTGAATCGACAGGAAGACCACCTTGTCGCCCCCGCCGCTCTTGGCAGCCGCTTTGCGGAACAGGCTGTTGGCGAGATACCAGCGCAGGTGGACGCCGATGCGCGCATCGACGATCGGGTAGGGTGGCGTGGTGAGCACGGCGTGCTTGCGCGAGTAGGCGAGGACGTCCTTCTCGTCGATCCGCCAGGCGGCTCCGTCGCGCGTGGTCAGGCGAGCTTCGGCCCGGGTGCGGCTGGTGAGCGCCCGCTGAATGCGCATCGCGATGTCGTAGACGTAGAGGCTCTCCCACACCCCCGACATCGACGCGCCCACGTCCACGCCGCCGTGGCCGGCGTCGAGGATCACCAGCACGCCTTCGAGCCCGCTCGCCCGGACTTCGTTGCGATACTGGCCGGAGAGGCGCTGCTCTACCTCGTATTCCAGGCGGCGCGGATCGGACGCCGGCAGGTGCTCCGGGAGCAGGACCTCGAAGGGGATCTTCACCGGGAAACCGATCGGAATGTCGGTCACGTCGGCGATCCCGCTCCGTCCGGCGATCTCGCCCGCGAGTGCGTTCACGTCTTCGGCGTGCAGGCGTCCGGTGAAGCGGATCACCACGCTCGAATACAGCGCTTCGCCGGCCCGCAACCGGTAGATGGCGAACTTCCCCCGCTCGTCCTCGGCGTACTCGAGGACCGTCGAAACCGCGACGAGCGGCGCCGGAAGCCCCTCCCCGCCGCCCTCCGTGCCTGCGACGGCAGGCGAGGAGATGGTCGGCAGGACCTCGGGCGCCGGTCGAGCGGCGGGCGTCGCGGCAGCGATGAAGCGAAACGGCGCGAGCAGCAGGTCGTTGGGAATGCGATAGGTGTCGCCCGCCGCAGGGGAGCCGCCGGCGAGTCCAGCGGCTCGGCGAACCTGCTCGACGCGCGTGCGATCCCCGGTCAGCCAGTCGACCGCAGCGGACAGGCTCTCGCCGCGGCTGCGATGCGTCCAGCCCTCGGCGCCGGGTCGGTCCTCCGGGAAGAGCGCCTGCACCACGGCCAGCTTGAGCTCGTCGCGCAACAGCGCATAGGGCACCCGATAACGCACGCCGGCGAGCAGTTTCCGACTCGCCCGATTGAGCTTGATGATCTCCCCCACCGCCGAGGTCGAACCGGTGAGCCGCCGGCAGAACTGATTCCAGCCTTCACCCCGTTCGGGCAGCGCCTCCAAGTAGATCTTCTCGAGATCGACCAGCACGGCGGTCTGGCCGGAGGCCACACGGCCCCGCACCGACTTGCCGGCTGCGGGAGAGGGAGCGAGCAGGACGATCGACCCGAGGATCAACCCCAGCGCGGCGCTCCCGCGCAACGCGAGAAAGCCGCCGACGCGGCGCCAGAGCCGGCGGCGCTCAGGCAGCGCCAGAGCTCCGCGGAACATCCGACCCGAAGCGCCGTCCTACCACCCGCTCGCGCGCCGGAGAGCGGTCGATGGAGTCGATCACCCGACCGCGCTGGGAGGCGGCGGCCGCTTCCTCGTCCGGGCCCGGTCGCAGGCGCGCCGGGGCCGCGACGCGTCGCACCGCTTCGCTCGTAAGGGACATAATCAGGCCGCGCGCATCCTAGCGGTTAATCCGCGAAGCGCGCAAACCACGTGCGTCACGAATCTCCACTCCCCGCGCCCTGGATTGCGCTTCTCGTCGACGAGCGCGTCCGCGAGCTCGCGCGCGTGGCCGGCTCGATCCGCGTCTACCTGGTCGGCGGGGTGCTGCGCGATGCCGCGCTCGATCTTCCGGTGCGCGACCTCGATTTCGTGGTCGAACGGGATGGCGAGTCGATCGCCGAACGCTACGCCGCGGTGTGGGGCAGTCGCCTGGTGCGTCTCGGCGGCGACCAGTTCGCGGCGCTCAGGGTTCCGCTCGCGAGCTCCCACGCGGACCTCTGGGATCTCCAGGGCGGCGATCTCGTCGCCGATCTCTTCCGCCGCGATCTCACGGTCAACGCGATCGCGCTCGCGATCGACGGGCGGGAGATCCTCGATCCGACCGGAGGCGTCGCTGACCTCGCGCGTCGCGAACTGCGCGCGACCCGGCCGGGCGTCTTCGGCGAAGACCCGGCACGGGTACTCAGGCTCGCTCGCCTCGCCCTCGAGCTGCCCGGTTTCGCCATCGACGGCGCCACCCTCGAGCTCGCTCGCGGCGCCGCCGGCGCGCTGCACGAGATTCCGGCCGAGCGGATCCGCGTCGAGATCGAGCTCGCCTTCTCCGCTCGCCGCGCCGCTTCGACGCTCGATCTGCTCGACCGGCTGGGAATCCTCGCCGCGCTCTTCGCCCTGCCGCCGGCGGCGGATCGTGCCGCTCGCGCCGCGCACGAGCTCGAGGCCCGCCTGCGCGAGCTCGCACCGGCGTCCGCCCGAACCACCGACCTCGCCGCTTTCTGGGCCTTTCTCGCTCTGCTCGTGGATCCTCGCCCGGAGGCTGCCGGGCGCTGGCTCCGCGCTCGGGCGCGCGACGGCCTCGTCGTCCGCGCCACCCTCGTCCGGGCGGTCCGTCTCCTCGCCGCCTCCTGGATCCCCCCGGCGGAGGCGGCCGACCTCCGCCGCTGGCTGCACGACGCCGGCGACGACTGGGCGGCCGCCCTCGCCCTGCGCGGAGCGTTCGCGCCGCGCGGCCGCGAGGTCACGGCGTGGGCGGCTGCGACGCGAGCCATGGTCGGCTTCGGCAGTCGGCTGCGGGAGGAGATCCTGCGCCCGCCGCGGCTGGTCTCCGGCGAGGATGTGCAGCGTATCGTCGGCGTCGCTCCCGGGCCGCCGATCGGCAGTCTGCTCGCGCGATTGCGTCGCCTGCAGGTGGAAGGAAGGGTGCGGACACGCGAGGAGGCGCTCGCCGAGCTGCGGCGCCTCGCCGGGCCGTCCTAGCGGAAGATACCGGACTTCTTGTCGCCCTCGGCGCCGCCGTTGCCGATCAGACGCTGGTTGAGCTCCTTGATGCGGTCCATCAGCTTGTCGATCTTCTCCTGCGCCTCGGTGCGCAGCCGGTTGTAGTCGCCGCGCATCCGTTCCATTTCGGCCATCATCTCGTGGATCCGCTTGTCGAAATCGCGGATCTGGGTGTCGCGCAGCGAGATCGTGCCCTCGAGGTCGGAGATCCGCTCGTCCTTCTCCGCGAGGCGCAGCTTCGTCTTCTCCTCCTGCTCCTCGTAGAGCTTGCGGTACTGCTGCAGCATGAGGATCTCGGAAAAGTCGGCGGTCGACGGACTCATCTCTCCTCCTCGCTCCTCGATCTTCGGGAACATCTTGCGCAGTTTGAGCGACAGGTCCTCGGGGTCCGAGGATTGCCGCATCGCTTCCGGATAGCCGATCGTCCCGTGGACGAGCAACGCGAGAAGCGACTGGTTCATCGACTGCATCCGGTAGTAGGCCACCGACGACTCGACCTCCTCGTGGAGCAGCGGAGTCTCCCCCTTCTCGATCAGCTGGGCGATCTTGGGTGAGGTCTTCATCACCTCGAGCGCCGCGACCAGCCCCTGGCCGTCGGCGCGCTCGACGAGCTTCATCGAGACCACGCCCTTGAGCACCTGGGCGACCTGGGCACGCACCTGGTTCTGCTGGTCGGCCGGGAAGGCGTCGAGGATCCGGTCGACGGTCTGGGTCGCGCTGTTGGTGTGCAGTGTCGAGAAGACGAGGTGCCCGGTCTCCGCGGCCGTGATGACCGTCGAGATCGTCTCCGGATCGCGCATCTCGCCGACCATGATCACGTCGGGATCCTGGCGCATCACGTTGCGCAGCGCTTCGGCGAAGGCCGGCGTGTCGGTACCGACTTCGCGCTGCGAGATCGACGCCACGCCATCGGTGAACAGGAACTCGACCGGATCCTCGATGGTGACGATGTGGACCGGCCGGCGGGCGGTGATGTACTTGATCAGCGCCGCGAGGGTCGTCGACTTGCCGCTCCCGGTCGGCCCCGTCACCAGCACCATGCCCATCGGAAGGTCGCAGAAGTCGAGCAGCACCGAGGGCAGGTTGAGCTTCTCGATGTCGCGAATCTCGTAGGGGATGCGGCGGAACGCGACCGCCAGGGTGCCGCGCTGAACGTAGACGTTGCAGCGGAATCGCGCCAAGCCGCGCACCCCGTAGCCGAGGTCGACCGACATGCGGTCCTCGAGCCGGCGTTTCTGGTGCGGCGCCAGCATCGAGTCGACCATCGACTGGATCTCTTCCGGCAGGAGCGACTCTTCGTCGAGCGCGATGAGCTTGCCGTGGACGCGGATCAGCGGGGCCCGGGTCGGCTTCAGATGGAGGTCCGAAGCCCCGCGCTCCGTCATCCGTCGCAGAAGGGGATCCAACTCGCGCATCGCGACGTGATTCTATTCCCGATCCGGGTCCGGTCCAGTGAGCCCGTCGCCGGATCAGTACTTGCGCATCAGGCCGACGACGACACCCTGGATCTTCAGGGTGGAGGCGAGGACCCGGAGGGGAGCCATCGCCGGATTGGACGGCTGCAGGCGAACCGTCTCTCCCTCCGGGAAGAAGCGCTTCAGGGTGACTTCGTCTCCGACCAACGCGACGACCATCTCGCCGTTGCGCGCCCGCTCGCGGCGCTCCACCACCACCCAGTCGCCGTCGTGGATGCCTTCGCCGATCATCGACTCGCCGGCGACGCGGAGCACGTAGTGCTCGCCCTGCCGTTCGCCGAACAGGGCGGCCGGAACGGTCAGCGTCTCGTTGCCGGCCAGCGCCTCGATCGGGCGACCGGCGGCGATTCGGCCGAGAAACGGAATCTCGACGCTAGCCGGCGGCTGGCCTTCGCCGGCGAGCAGCTCCATGCCCCGGCGCTGATGGCGCTCGCGACGCAGGTAGCCCTTGCGTGCCAGCAGCTTGAGGTGCTTGTAAGCGGTGCCATAGGAGGAGAAACCGAAGTGCTCGCAAATCTCGCGGTGGGTCGGCGCGACGCCTTGGCGGTCGCGGAAGCTCTCGATGTACCTGAGGATCTGTTGCTGCCGTTCGGTGAGGTACGCGGACATGTCGCAAGCGTATGGCGGTAAAGCGGCGTAAGTCAAGCCGATCCGGGAGCCTGCTGCTCGCTTGACAGCCCTTCCTCTCGCTCCCTACACTCCGCCACCCGCTCGCCCGCCCGGGTCGGCGGCCGAGCGACCATGATCGACATCCCCGGCCAGGTGGAGGGCCACCGACTCACCAACGGACTACGCGTCCTGCTCCATCGCGACGACCGGCTTCCTCTGGTGGCGGTGAACCTCTGGTATCACGTCGGCTCCCGCCACGACCCGCCGAACCGCACCGGGCTCGCGCACCTCTTCGAGCACATGCTCTTCCAGGGCAGCGCCCACGTCGCGGCCAACGAGCACTTCCGCCAGGTGCAGCGCGTCGGTGGCGTGGCCAATGGCTCGACCTGGTACGACCGCACCAATTACTACGAGACGTTGCCCGCCGACCATCTGGAGCTCGGCCTCTGGCTCGAATCGGACCGCATGGGTTTCCTGCGCGAGACCCTCGCGGCCGAGAAGCTCGAGACCCAACGTCAGGTCGTGCTCAACGAGCGCCGACAGCGGGTCGACAACCAGCCCTACGGCAAGGCCTACGAGCGGCTCTTCGAGCTGCTCTTTCCGGTGGGTCACCCCTACCGCTGGCCGGTGATCGGCAGCGAGCAGGACATCTCGAGCGCGACCCTCGACGAGGTGCGCGCCTTCTACGACCGCCACTATCTGCCCGCCAACGCCACTTTGACCCTGGCCGGCGACTTCGATCCGGCGGCCGCCCTGGAGGCGGTGCATCGCTGGTTCGGCGAGCTGCCCGCCGCGGACGCCCCCGACCAGCGACGACTGCCGCTCGAACCGCTCGACGCGTCGATCGAGGAGGAGCGGCACGACCGGGTCCCGCTCGCCCGGCTCTACATCGCGTTCCGCATCGCGCCGTTCGCCACACCCGAGTGGTGGGCCGCGCGTCTCGCCGTCGCCGCGCTCTGCGACGGCAAGTCGAGCCCGCTCTACGACGACCTCGTGGTCCGCCGGCAGCTCGCCAGGGATGTTTCGGGGTTCGTCCTCCCGACCGAGCAGGTGGGTATCGTCCTGTTCGGGCTCACCGCCCTTCCCGGCGCCGAGCCGAGAGCCCTGGCGGAGGCCTTCTGGGGGCAACTCGAGGATGCCGCCAGGTTCGACCTGCCGCCAAGCGAGATCGAGCGCGCCCGACGCCGGCATTTCGCCGCAGCGGTTTCCGCCCTGCAGTCGCTCGACGAGCGCGCCGACCTGATGGCGCAGTACGCGACTTTCTTCGACGCGCCCGAACGGGCCTTCCACGAGGCCGCAGCACTGGAGCAGATCGACACCGGGGCCCTGCGGCCGCTGGTCGCCGGCCGGCTGGCGAGAGCCCGTGCCGTGACCCTCACCGTGCTACCGGCGGGCGACGCCGCGTGAACCTGCGAATCGACCGCGGCGCTCCGCCCACGCCCGGCGCGCCACGGCCGCGAGCCCTGCCGAGCCTGGAGCGCCGGCGTCTGGCCTCGGGGCTCGAGCTCCTGCTGGCTCCGCGCTCGAGCGCCCCGCTGGTCGAGCTGGCCCTGCTCCTGCCGGCAGGCGCGGAGCGTGATCCCGTGGGGCGCGCCGGACTCGCCGCGCTCGCCGCCGCTCTCGCCGACGAAGGGAGCGACCGGCGCACCGGTACCGAGCTCGCCGCCCTCCTCGAGCGACTCGGCGGCTCGCTGGCGAGCCGGGCGGACTGGGACCGGGGGACGGTGCAGGCCAGCCTGCTGGCCAAGGACCTGCGGCGCGGTCTCGAGCTGGTCGCGGAGGTGGCGCTCCGCCCGGCGTTTCCGGAGCACGAAGTCGAGCGATTACGCCGCCAGGCCCTGGCCGAGATCCAGCGGCGGCGGGACGATCCGTCGGCCCTGGCGGACGAGTGCCTGATGCGCCACCTCTACGCCGGCACGCCCTACGCCGCACCGCTCGTCGGTTCTCCCGAGACGCTCGCGGAGCTGACGCGCCGGGAGATCGTCGACTTCCACGCCGGCCACTATTCCGTTGCGGCCTCGACCCTGGTCGTGGCCGGTGACTTCTCGGTCGACGCCGTCCTGGAGCTCGCGGCAGAGGTCTTCTCCGGAGCGGCGCGGGTCGCGGTGCCGGCGCCGCCCGAGATCTCTCCGGACCGGCTGGCGTCGCCGCGCGTCGTGGTCGTCGATCGGCTTGGCGCTCCGCAGAGCGAACTGCGCCTCGGCCTCGCCGGGATTCCGCGCGACCACCCGGACCGCACGGCGCTCGGCCTGATCAACATGGTGCTGGGCGGAAAGTTCACCAGCCGGCTCAATCTGAACCTCCGGGAGCGGCATGGGATCACCTACGGCGCGGCGAGCCGGCTCGTCGACCGGCGGGGTCCTGGTCCCTTCGTGCTGGCGAGCGCCGTGTCGACGGAGGCGGCCGGTCTGGCGGTCCGCGAATCCCTCACGGAGCTCGCGCGCCTGGTCTCCGAGCCGATCGACGGGGAGGAGCTCGCCGAGGCGCGAAGCTACCTGCTCGGCGTCTTCCCCTACAGCCTGCAGACCATCGAAGGGCTGTTCGCCCGCGCGCTCGACGTGGCGCGGTTCGGGCTGCCGGTCGACCATTTCGCCCGCGCCCTGGACGAGCTCGAAGCCCTCGATCCGGCGACGCTGTCCAGAGTGGCGAGCGATCACCTGCGCGCGACGCAGTGCTGGATCGTCGTGGTGGGTCCGGCGGAGCAGCTCGAGCCGCAGCTGGCCGAGTTCGGCGAACTGACGCGTTGGTGCCCGCCGGCGAGCCGCGACGACGCCGCGCGCTCTAGTTGAGCTCGGCGGTCGTCCGGCCCTCGCTGTCGACGCGGATCTCGAGCTCGTTCTTCGAGCCGCCGGCGAGCTCCCCTTCCACCACCACGGCGCGGGTGGGCTTGCCCTTGGGGGCGACGTAGACGCGCAGGGTGTGGGGCCCGGCCGCGAGCGTCCGGCTGGCCTCGAGCGTCCCCGAGAGCTTCTCGCTGCGCAAGAAGCCGGTCTTGCGCACGAACTTGAACGGCTCGCGGAGAATCTGCCGCTCGCCGTCGTAGATCGTCAGCACGCCCTCGGAGAACTCGGAGAAGAAATCGATCGACAGCTCGGCGTCGCGCGCGACCGCCGCCGGCGCCGCGGGCTGGACCTTCGGCGTCGCCACCGGCTGGGTCGTCGCCGGGGCCGGCGCGCCGCCGGCCGCCGGGGGCGCCGACTTCTGCGCTCTCAGCCGCTCCTTCTGACGTTCCAGGGCCGCCTCGGAATCGTGCAGCAGCTTCGTCGCCTCGGGATGATCGGGGAGGTAGCCGAGCACCTCGTTCGCCGCGACCATGGCGGCCTCGTAACGCCGCTTGGCGTAGGCGTCGCGCGCCTCGACGAGGCCCTCCGAGACCTTCTGCTCCCGCTCAGCGGCGGCCGCGACGTCGCGCGAGATGCGGTCGACCTCCTCGCGCATCGCCTTTGCCTCGGGGTTCGCCGGTTCAGCCTGCTCGGCGCGTGCGATCGCCTGCAGCGCGCCCTGCAGACTTCCCTGATCTAGCAGGTTCCGCGCCTCGGCGAGGGCGCGGACCGCCGCCGCGTGCTGGGTCTCGGCGAGCGTCGGCACCGTCGCCTGCCGAGCGGGCCCGTCGCCGTCGATCGCCCAGAGAGCGATCAGACCGACGACGGCGACCCCCGCCAAGCTGGCGATCATCACCTGGATCAGGCGCTGCTTTCGGATCTTCCCCAACGCCTCGCCGACCTGCGTCGGCCCGCTGAGCGAGGCCGGCGGCAACGCCGGGGTGACCAGCGCGGGGGGGACGGGAAGGGCCTTCGGCTCGACCGCCCGCGCCGCGGGTCGCGAGACCTCCTCTTCCTTGGCTCCCGCCACCCGGTCGACCGTGTCCTCGACGACTTCCTGGGTCGCCGAGGTGTCGTCCTCGTCGTTCGCGTCGGCGATCGACCGACGCAGCTCGGCGGCGATCTCGGCCGCGCGCGGGTAGCGGCGATTGGGGTCCTTCTCCAGGCAGCGGTTGAGCACCGCGCTCAATCCGGGAGCGAGATCGCGCACGATCTCCTCGGGCGGCGTGAAAGCCTCGTGGACGATCTTGTGCGTCACGGCCGTGAGGTTCTCGCCCTGGAACGGCTTCCGGCGCGTGATCATCTCGTAGAGGACGACGCCGAGCGAGAAGATGTCGGCCCGGTGATCGACCTCCTTGCCCTGGATCTGCTCGGGCGCCATGTAGTTCGGCGTGCCGAGCAGTTGGCCCTCCATCGTCAGATTCGAGGTGTCGAGGCGGGCGATGCCGAAGTCGGTGATCTTGACCTTGTTGTCCTGGGTGATCAGGATGTTCGCCGGCTTGATGTCACGATGCACGACGCCGCGCGAATGGGCGTAGTCGAGCCCTTCGGCGATCTGCGCCACGATGTCGATCAGGAACTCCGTCGCAAAGGGCTCGGGACGCTGCAGCATCTGCTTGAGATTCGTCCCCTTGACGTACTCCATCGCGATGAAACAGACCCCGTCGGCCCCGCCCTCGTCGACCACGTCGTGGATCGTCACGATGTTCGGATGCGAGAGGATCCCGGCGCTCTGGGCCTCGCGGACGAATCGCGAGCGGAACTGCTGCAGCTCCTGATCCTTGGCAGAGAAGCCGACGCGGAAGGTCTTGAGCGCGACCTGGCGGCCGATCAGCGGATCGCGCGCCAGGTAGACCACTCCCATCGCGCCCTTGCCGATCTCCTCCAGGACCTCGTAGCGGCCGAGCTTCTGCGGCGAACTGGGATTGGTCATTCGTACTGGGCTCGAGAAGTGCCGTCATTCTAGGCGGGGCACCGAAAGCGGTCAAACGAATTCGGACAGCTCCGGCCAGAGCGCTGGAAGGGCCGCGCAGACACCTCGCCAGAGCCGACTAAATCCTATTGCTTTGATATAGTTCCGACGTCGTTTGCAGTCCCAGAGAGGAGATTCCGTCCGATGCAGGTCGACAGCCCCGCCAAGATCCGCAACATCGCCATCGCGGGCCACAACGACACCGGCAAGACCACTCTCGCGAGCGCCCTGCTCTTCACCTCGGGCGCGGCCCCGCGCTTCGGCAAGGTCGAGGACGGCAACACCACAACCGACTTCGACCCCGAGGAGGCCGAACGCGGCATTTCGATCGGTCTCGCGGTCTGCTACGCGCCCTGGAAGCACCACAAGCTCAACTTCATCGACTCGCCCGGCTACGGCATCTTCTTCTCGGAGACCCGCGCGGCGCTGCGTGCTGCGGACGCGGCACTGCTCTGCGTGAGCGGCGTCGCCGGCGTCGAGGTCAACACCGAGAAGGTGTGGGACGCCGCCACCGACCTCGAGCTGCCGGTCATCATCCACCTCAACAAGATGGACCGCGAGCGCGCCGACCTCGACCGCAGCCTCGACAGCCTGCACAAGATCTTCGGCCGCCAGGTGATCCCGATCCAACTGCCCATCGGCTCCGAGAAGGACTTCGTGGGCGTCGTCGACCTGGTGACCTCCAAGGCGTACACCTTCGAGCGGGACGGCAGCGGCAAGGGCAAGGAGATTCCCATCCCGGCCGATCTCCTCGCCGAAACCGAGGCCGCCAGGACCAGGCTGGTGGAGGCCGTGGCCGAGACCGACGAAGCACTGCTCGAGCACTTCTTCGAGGAGGGCGCGCTCTCCTCCGACGAGCTCGAGCGCGGGCTCCGCGCCGCCGTCGCGACGCGCAAGATCTTCCCGCTGACGCTCGGCTCCTCGCTGCACCTCATCGGCTGCTCGGCGCTGCTCGATCGACTCATCGACCTGGTTCCCTCGCCGGCCGACCGCGGATTCCCGGCGCGCCGGATCGACGGCTCGGCAATCCAGGTGGCGGCGGATCCCACGAAGGCGGCGGCGGCGCTGGTCTTGAAGACCCTCAACGATCCGTTCACCGGCCGACTGACCATCCTGCGCGTCCTCTCCGGGACCCTGCACAACGACGGCCAGCTGTGGAACACCCGCGCCGAGGAGAGCGAGAAGGCCCATGGGCTCATGGTCCTCCAGGGCAAGCAGGGATCGGCCACGCCGAAGCTCATCGCCGGCGACGTCGGCGGCGTCCCCAAGCTGCGAGTCACCCAGACCGGCGACACCTTGACCGCCAAGGACCACCCTCTCACCGCGGAGTGGATCCAGATCGCCGAGCCGGCGATGTCTTTCGCCATCGAACCCAAGAGCAAGGGCGACGAGGAGAAGATCGGCGACGCCCTGCATCGGCTCATCGAGGAGGATCCGTCGATCCGGGCCGGACGCGATCCCCAGACCGGCGAGTTCCTGCTCTCCGGCACCAGCCAGCTGCACGTCGAGATCACGCTCGCGCGCATGAAGCGGCGATCCAACGTCGAGGTCCTGCTGCACGCGCCCAAGGTCCCCTACCGGGAGACGATCCTCCGCCCAGCCGAGGGCCACGGCCGGCACAAGAAGCAGACCGGCGGCCGCGGTCAGTTCGCCGACTGTCGCATCAAGATCGAACCGCTGCCCCGCGGCGCCGACTTCGAGTTCGTCGACGAGATCTTCGGCGGAGCGATTCCGCAGAACTACCGGCCCGCCGTGGAGAAGGGTATCCAGGAGGCGCGGCAGCGCGGATTCCTCGCCGGCTACCCGATGGTCGACTTTCGCGTGATGCTCACCGACGGGCAGTACCACGACGTCGACTCCTCGGAGCTCGCCTTCAAGATCGCCGGCTCCCTGGCCTACAAGGACGCCATGCAGCAGGCCAGCCCGACGATCCTCGAGCCGGTGATGAAGGTCGAGATCCACACCAGCGAGGAGTTCATGGGCGACATCATGAGCGACCTCTCGCACCGTCGCGGGCGGCCTCAGGGCATGGAAGCGCGCAATGGCGTCCAGATCGTCCAGGCGCAGGTCCCCATGGCGGAGATGCTCAACTACGCGCCGGCGCTGCGCTCGATGACGCAGGGACGGTCGAGCTTCCTCATGGAGTTCTCCCACTACGAGGAGGTTCCCCGCCAGGTGCAGGAGAAGATCATCGCCGAAGCGCGCAAGCGCATGAAGGAAGAGCAGGAAGGTTGAGGCCTGCGCCGACGAAGGAGGATTTCGCTTGAATCAAGCCAGCTCTCTGCGCTCCGGAATGTGCGTGCTGCACAACGGAGAGGTCTGCCGAGTCATGTCGGTGATCCACCGGACCCCGGGAAACCTCCGGGCTTTCGTTCAGGTCCGCATGAGGAATCTCAAGTCCGGCAACAGCTTCGAGCATCGCTTCAGTTCGACGGAGATGGTCGAGCGGGCGATCCTCGACACCGTGCCGATGGAGTACCTCTACTCCGACTCGAGCGGCCATCACTTCATGAACCAGCAGAACTACGAGCAGCTCGCGCTGGCGGACGAGGTCCTCGGCGACGCTCTGCAGTACATGCTGCCCAACACCGTGCTGAAAGTGGACTTCTACGAGAGCACGCCGGTCGGCATCGAACTGCCGAACACCGTCGTTCTGCAGGTGGTCGACACGGAGCCCGGGATGAAGGGCGCCACGGCGTCTTCGTCCTACAAGCCGGCGAAGATGGAGACCGGCTTGATCGTCCAGGTGCCGCCGTTCATCGAACCCGGGACCAAGATAGAGATCGACACCCGCGAGAACAAGTACCTGCGGCGGGTCTGACACGACGAGGCGCCGAGCTCAGCGGCGTAGACGAAAACGGCCGGCGATCGCTCGCCGGCCGTTCTGTCTTCCCTGCTGACCGCGGGACGTTCGACTCAGGATCCGCCGACCTTCTTCGGAGAGGAAGCTTTGCGCGTCGCCGTCGAGGTGCGGCGCGGCTTGGCGTCGACCTTGCCGGGCTTCTCCGCCTTGGCCGTCGGCTTCTTGCTCGCCGCCTTGGCCGGCTTCGCGCCGCTCGCCTTCTTCGGCTTCGCCTTCTCCTCGGCCGGGGCCTCGGGCGCCGCGGCGCCCTCCGCCGGCTTGGACTTGCGTCCCTTGGCCTTGGGCTCGCTCTCCTTCGCCGGGGTCGCCTTCTTCTTGAGCTCGAAGTCCACGAACTCGAGCACCGCCATCTCCGCGCCGTCACCCAGGCGGGAGCCGAGCTTCACGATCCGCGTGTAGCCGCCAGGTCGCGTCGAGAAACGCGGCGCGATGTCGTCGAAGAGCTTCTTGATCAGGTCGCGATTGGCGATCCAGCGCCCCACCAGGCGGCGCGCATGAACCGTCCCACGCTTGCCCTGCGTGACTACTCGCTCGACGATGGGTCGGAGCTCCTTGGCCTTCGGAAGCGTGGTGACGATCCGCCCCTGGGAGACGAGTGAAATCAACTGATTCCGAAACATGGCGAACCGGTGGCCGGTCTTGCGCCCCAGTTTGCGCCCGGAACGATTGTGCCGCATCTTGCTAGCCCTCCGCCGCCCGACCTCAGGCGCCGTATCCAGCGCCCGGCTGATCCGAGACGCTCATTCCGAAAGAAAGACCGAGGCGGCCGAGAAGCTCCTGCAACTCCTCGAGCGACTTCTTGCCGAAGTTCTTGATTTCGAGGATCTCGCGCTCCGACTTCGACACCAGGTCACGAACGGTCTGGATGCTCGCGTTCTTCAGGCAGTTCGCCGTGCGGACCGACAGATCGAACTCCTCGAGGTTCTTGGACAGCACCGCCTCCAGGCCCGTCGCTTCCTGCCCGGCCGCGCCGCCATCCACACGAACGCCCTCTTCGGCCGCCATGAAGATGGTCAGGTGATCCTTGAGCAGGGTCGCGGCGAGGGAAACGGCCTCCTCGGGCACGACGGTCCCGTTGGTCCACACGTCGAGCGTGAGCTTCTCGTAGTCGGTCATCCGCCCGAGACGCGCCGCCTCGACGCGGTAATTGACCCGCTTGACCGGGCTGTGCACCGAGTCCAACGGGATCCAACCCAGACCGAGCGACTCGTCGAAGTTCTTGTCGGCAGTGACGTATCCGCGCCCACGGCGGATGTGCACCTGGAGCTTCAGCCGACCTTCCTCGTTGACCGTCGCCACGTGGACGTTGGGATCGCAGATCTCGACCTGGGGGTCACCCGCGAGGTCCGCCGCCTTGACCTCGCGGGGACCTTTGACGTCCAGCGTCAGGATCTTCGGGTCCTCGGAGTGCAGGCGAACCGGAATCTGCTTGAGGTTCAGTACGACGTTGGTGACGTCCTCCTGGACACCGGGAATCGAGGAGAACTCGTGCAGGACTCCCTCGATCTGGACGGCGGTGATCGCCGCACCTTCGATCGAGGAGAGGAGACAGCGGCGCAGGGCGTTCCCGACCGTGGTCGCGAAACCGCGCTCGAACGGCTGTGCCGAGAACTTGCCGTAGGTTCCGGTGAGGCTCTCGGTGTCGATGTCGACACGCTTGGGGCGCTGAAAACCCTTCCAAAGCATGATGGGGCTCCTTGCAGTAAGCGAACGCCGCCCGGACTCAGCGGCTGTAGAGCTCGACGATCAGCTGCTCTTGGATCGGAAGCTTGATGTCCTCGCGGTTCGGCAACGACTGCACCTTGCCCACGAAGTTCTCGGCATCCAGCGACAGCCACTCGGGGACGCCCCGCCCGGTCGCCGACTCGACACTGGCGCGGATCTGCTCGTTCTTCCGGCTCGATTCCCTGACCGCGACGCTCTGCCCGGCGCGTACCTGATAGGACGGAATGGTCGTCTTCTTGCCGTCCACCAGGATGTGACCGTGACGCACCAGCTGACGGGCCTGCGCGCGGGAGGCGGCGAAGCCGAGGGCGAAGACCACGTTGTCGAGGCGACGCTCGAGCATCACGAGGAGGTTCTCGCCGGTGATCCCCTTGCGGCGATCGGCCTCGGCGAAGTAGAGCCTGAACTGGCGCTCGAGCACCCCGTAGATGCGCTTGACTTTCTGCTTCTCCCGGAGCTGGAGGCCATAACCGACGGCACGACGGCCGCGGCGCTGACCGTGCTGCCCCGGGGGATAGGCGCGCTTCTCGATCGCGCACTTCTCCTTGAAGCAGCGATCCCCTTTCAGAAAGAGCTTGATTCGCTCCCGCCGGCAGAGCCGGCAGACTGGACCCGTGTATCGTGCCATGCAACGACTCCTGCTTCGTCTTCTCCCCGCTGCTGCGGGGACTCCGGTTCGAGGAAGACGTTCCGCGGCATCGATAGCACGCCCACCGAGCCGAGCCTTCCCTTCTCTGGAACGCCCTGTCGGGCGGTCTTGCCTCTCCTCAGACCCGCCGCCGCTTGCGCGGGCGGCAGCCGTTGTGCGGGATCGGCGTCACGTCGCGGATCGACTTGATGTCGATGCCGCTCGCCTGCAGCGCCCGAATGGCCGACTCGCGACCCGCACCGGGGCCGCGCACCTCGACGTCGACCGAGCGCATGCCGAGGTCCTTGGCCTGGTTGCCGGCGCTCTGCGCGGCGACCTGCGCCGCGAACGGAGTGCCTTTGCGCGATCCCTTGAATCCGATCCGGCCCGCCGAAGACCAGGTGAGCACGTTGCCCTCCGGGTCGGAGATCGAGACGATCGTGTTGTTGAAGGACGCCTGGATGTGCGCGACGCCATGGGGCACGACGCGCTTCTCCTTCTTCTTGGCGCCCTTCTTCTCCTTGCCCGCGGGGGCCGACGATTCCTTTGCCATGGTCTTTCCTCGTTACTTCTTGGTCAGCTTCTTCTTGGTCGCGACCGTCGCCTTGCGCGGTCCCTTCCGGGTGCGGGCGTTGGTGTTGGTCCGCTGGCCGCGCACCGGCAAACCCCGCCGGTGTCGGATGCCGCGATAGCTGCCGATCTCCATCAGCCGCTTGATGTTCTGCGCGACCTCCTTGCGCAGGTCGCCCTCTACGCGGCCCTCGTCCTGGATGATCTTGCGGATGCGCTGGGCCTCGTCTTCCGAGAGGTCGCGCACCTTGGTGACGTCCGGGACTCCGGCAGCCGCCAGGATCTTGCGCGCCCGCGTCCGCCCGATGCCGTGGATGTACGTCAGTCCAATCCAGACCTGCTTGTTCTGGGGGAGGTCGACCCCTGCGATACGTGCCATCTCGGCCCCTTACCCTTGCCGCTGCTTGTGTTTCGGGTTCTCGCAGATCACCCGCACGACGCCCGCGCGGCGCACGATCTTGCACTTCGGGCAGATCCGTCGGACTGAAGATCTAACTTTCATTTCACCACCTCGCACTACTTCAAACGGTAGACGATTCGGCCACGGGAGAGATCGTAGGGCGAGAGCTCCACCAGAACCTTGTCGCCAGGCAGGATCCGGATGAAGTGCTTCCGCATCTTGCCCGAGATGTGAGCCAGGACCTGATGCTTGTTCTCGAGCTCCACGCGGAACATCGCGTTCGGCAGCGGCTCGATGACGGTCGCCTCGACTTCGATCGCTTCTTCCTTGGACAAAACCTCCTACCCTTCCTTTCCTGGACTCGAGTCAGGCGGGTCCGAGACCGAGAATCCGCGCTCCGTCTTCGGTGACCGCAACCGAGTATTCGAAATGCGCCGACAACGAGCCGTCCGCAGTCCGCGCGGTCCAACCGTCCCGATCCACCTTGACGCCAGGGGAACCCGCGTTGACCATCGGTTCGATCGCCAGCACCAGCCCCGGCTTCAGCCTCGGTCCCCGGCCCGGTTCGCCGAAGTTCGGCACCTGAGGATCCTCGTGGAGCGCCGTGCCGATACCGTGGCCCACGAAATCGCGAACCACCGAGAAACCCTCGGACTCGACGTGCTGCTGGACGACGTGGCCGATGTCCGAGAGACGGTTGCTGGGAAGCACTGCCTCCACCGCCAGTTCGAGCGCCCGCTTCGTCACCGCGATGAGGCGACCGGCCGTCGGGGAGACCTCGCCCACGGCGTAGGTCCTGGCAGCGTCCCCGTAGTATCCCTTATAGACCACGCCACAATCAATCCCGATGATGTCGCCGGATTTCAGGCGGGCCTCGCCGGGGATCCCGTGCACGATGACCTCGTTGATCGAGGTGCACAGGGTCGCCGGATAACCCTTGTAGTTGAGGAAAGCCGGCACCGCGCCGGCCCCTCGAATCAGCGCCTCCGCGAAGCGATCGAGCTCGCGCGTGCTCACGCCCGGGAGGATCAGCTCGCCCAGGCCGTCCAACACGCGGTGGACGATCCGGTTGGCCTCGTCCATCAGCTCCAGCTCCGCTTGCGACTTCAGGACCACGACGGCCCTCCTCGCCCCAGAGCCCGCAGGATGCTGGTCGTGACCTCGCTCATCGGCCGGTCGCCATCGATGCGGTGCAGCAGGCCGCGACTCACGAAGCGCTCCACCAGCGGTTCCGTCTTCTCGCGGTAGACCCTCAGCCTCTCCCGCACAACGTCCTCGCGATCGTCCTCCCGCTGGCGACCCAGCGCTCTGCGCACCAGCACCGCCTCGGGGACCTCGAGGTAGATCGCGGCATCCAGCACCTGTCCACGGTCCGCCAGGAGCCGGTCCAGCGTCTCCGCCTGACCGTCCGTCCTCGGATAGCCGTCCAGCAGGAAGCCGCGACGGGCGTCTTCCAGCCCGAGTCGCTGCGCGACCACCTCGGCCATCAACGCATCGTCGACCAGGGCGCCTGCCGCCATGATCGCCTTCACTCGCTCACCGAGCTCCGTACCCTTCTCCACGGCCTCGCGCAGCATCGCGCCGGTGGAGATGGCCGGGACGCGGAGAACCTCCGCCAGCAGGTCAGCCTGAGTCCCCTTGCCACAGCCGGGGGCTCCCAGCATCACCACGCGGAGTCCCGATTCAGCCACGGCGACCCTTGATCCGGCCCCGCTTCAGGAAGCCGTCGTAGTTGCGCATCACCAGCTGACTTTCGATCTGCTGCAGCGTGTCCATCGCCACCCCGACCACGATCAGCAGCGACGTCCCGCCGAAGTAGAAGTTGATTCCCATGCCTTCGGTCAACCACTTGGGCAGGAACGGATCCATCGCCGGCCCGATCCAGGGCAGGTTCTGGACCTTGATGCCGTTGAGCAGGAAGTCCGGGAGAATCGCCACCAGCGCGAGGTACGTCGCTCCGACCAGCGAGATCCTGGTGAGAATGCGGTCGATGTACTCCGCCGTTCGCTTGCCGGACCGGATCCCCGGGACGAAGCTGCCGTACTTCCTCATGTTCTCCGCGAGATCGGTCGGATTGAAGATGATCGAGATGTAGAAGTAGCTGAAGAACACGATGCCGACGACGTAGAGCAGGTAGTGCAGCGGCTGCCCCCACGCCACCTGGTCGGCGAACTTCTGCAGCCAGGTGGCCTGGAACATCTGGGCCGCCGTCGCCGGAAGCGCCATCAACGAGCTCGCGAAGATCACCGGGATCACGCCGGCCGTGTTGACCCGCAGCGGCAGGTAGGTGCTCTGGCCGCCATAGACCTTCCGGCCGACCATCCGCTTGGCGTACTGCACCGGGATCCGCCGCTGGGCGCGTTCCATGTAGACGATGAAGGCGACCACCGCGACCATGAAGGCGATCAGGACCAGGATGCCGATCAACGAGAGCTCGTTGGTGCGGATCTTTCCGACCGTGTCGGCGATCGCGCTCGGCAGGCCGACCACGATGCCGGCGAAGATGATCAGCGAGATCCCGTTGCCGATGCCCCGCTCGCTGATCTGCTCCCCGAGCCACATGATGAAAGCGCAACCCGTGGTCAGGGTCAGGACGGTCATCAGGCGGAAGCCCCAGCCTGGCGAGGGCACCAATGCCGCGCCACCAGGCGTCGACGTCTTCTCGAGGAATAGCGCGATACCCGAGGACTGGACGATCGACACCAGGACGGTCCCGTAGCGCGTGTACTGGGTGATCTTCTTGCGCCCCAGCTCGCCCTCCTTCGACAGCTTCTCCAGGAAAGGCCAGACGACCGTCAGCAGCTGCAGGATGATCGACGCGGTGATGTAGGGCATGATGCCCAGCGCGAAGACCGCGACCCGCTCGAGGCTTCCCCCCGTGAAGGTGTTGACGAATCCCAGGAAGGTGTTCTGGACCGAGTTCATGAACTCGATCAGCGCCTGCGGATCGACTCCGGGGGTCGGAATATGGCAGCCGATCCGGTAGACCGCCAGCAGGCCGAAGGTGAACAGAACCCGCTTGCGAAGGTCCGGGATCGCGAAGATGTTCCGGACGCTCTCGATCACGAAGCGAGCTCCTCACATCGGCCGCCGGCCGACTCGATCTTCTGTCGCGCCGCCTTGCTGAAGCGATGCGCCGCCACGGTGAGAGCGGCGTTGACCTCGCCGTTGCCGAGCACCTTGATCATCCGCCCCTTGTGGACCAGGCCGGCCTCGACCAGGACGTCGGGGTTGATCGACTTGCCCAGTTGCTCGAGCGAGCCGACGTTCACCACCGCGTACTCGACGCGGAACTCGTTGGTGAATCCGCGCTTCGGAACGCGCCGGACGAGCGGCATCTGGCCGCCCTCGAAGCCCGGGCGAACCCGGTATCCCGCCCGGCTCTGGCCGCCCTTGTGGCCGCGCCCGGCGGTCTTGCCGAGGCCGGATCCCGGACCCCGACCGACCCGCTTGCGCGAGTGCTTGCTTCCTGGAGCTGGAGAGAGCTCGTGGAGTTTCATTTCGCTTCCTCGACGATCTCAACGAGATAGGAGACTTTTGCGATCATCCCGCGGACGGCAGGCGTGTCGTCGCGCTCGACCTCGTGTCGGATTCGACGCAGACCCAGCCCACGAAGCGCATCACGATGGGATTGCCGGGTGCTGATCGAGCTGCCGATCTGGCGGATACGGATCTTCTTCTTCATGCCCGTCTTGCTCCTTCCTTGCGAGAGGCGCGGCGCCGGACTAGGCGGTCGCCTGCGTCTCCACCACTGGCCGCCGCCGCTCCCCGACCCTCAGCATCAGGAGCGCGGCGAAGGTCGCCTTGACCACGTTGTGCGGATTGGTCGAGCCCAACGATTTGGTCAGGATGTCCTGGATTCCCGCCGCCTCGACCACCGCGCGCACCGGGCCGCCGGCGATCACCCCGGTCCCCGCCGATGCCGGCTTGATCAGCACCTTGCCCGACCCGAACTCGCCGAGCGCCTCGTGCGGAATCGTGTTACCGAGCATCGGCACCTGAATGAGGTGCTTCTTGGCGACCTCGATTCCCTTGCGGATGGCCGTCGGAACCTCCTTGGCCTTGCCCGCACCGTAGCCGACACGACCATTGCCGTCGCCGATCACCACCAGGGCGGAGAACGAGAAGTTCTTTCCGCCCTTGACGACCTTGGTCACGCGGTTGATGTGCACGACCTGCTCGACGAACTCGCTCTCCTGCTCGAAATCCCTGTCCCTGGCCAAAGCTCTTCTCCTTCGTCCCCGGAGCGCTAGAACTGCAGGCCCTTGGCGCGTGCTGCGTCCGCGAGCTCTTTCACTTTTCCGTGGTAGAGGTACCCGCCACGGTCAAAAACGACCTTGTCGATGCCCTTGGCGAGCGCACGCTCGGCCACTGCCTCGCCGACGATCTTGGCTGCCGCCTTGGTCGCGGTGCCTCCCTCGAAGCGACTCTTGAGCGCCGGCTCGAGCGACGCTGCCGCGACCAGCGTCTGGCCCGTCGAGTCGTCGATCACCTGCGCGTACACGTACTTCTCGCTCTTGAACACCGACAGCCGGGGGCGGGCCGACGTACCCACCAGCCGCTGGCGGAGCCGCTGATGCGCTCGCCGGCGGCGCGACGACTTCTCGGTGACTTTCTTGCGAACTAGATCCGACATGGAAGCGCGCTCCTCGCCTTACTTGGCGCCGGCCTTGCCGACCTTGCGCCGGATCACCTCATCGGAGAACTTGATGCCCTTCCCCTTGTACGGGTCGGGCGGACGCAGTCTGCGAATCTCGGCGCAGACTTGACCCAGCAACTGGCGATCGGCGCCGCTCACCGTCATCCTGTTCGCCTTGTCGATCTCGATCTTGATCCCGGGCGGGATGGGGAACACCACCGGATGCGAATAGCCGAGCGCGAAGTGCACTTCGCTGCCGCGGACTTCCGCCTTGTAGCCGACGCCGATGATCTCCAGCCCCTGGCTGAAGCCCTCCGCCACACCCTTGACCGCGTTGGCCAGCAGGGCGCGCATCAAGCCGTGCTTGGCACGGTCCGGACCGGTCTCGCCGGCCCGCTCGACCGAGACGATCCCGTTCTCCACCTTGACCGGGAAGCCGTCGATCAACGCCTGTTTGACCTGGCCCTTCGGCCCTTCGGCGACGAACTGACCGTCGGCAATCTGGATCTTGACCCCCTTGGGGATCTCGATCGGCTTTCTTCCAACTCGCGACATGATCTCGATCCCTCTCTTACCAGACCTCGCACAGCACTTCGCCGCCGAGCCGCCGCTCCCGGGCCTGCCGGTCGGAGAGCAGTCCCTGGTTCGTCGAGATGACGCCCAGCCCCCGGCCGTTCAGCACAGGGCGGATATCCTCCGCGCCGCGATAGACGCGACGGCCTGGCTTCGAGATGCGACGAAGGTGATTGATCGCCGGCGAGCCTGACTCGTCGTATTCGAGGAAGATTCGCAGCACCGAAATCGGCTGTTGATCGACCAGCCGGAAGTTCCGGATGAACCCCTCCTCCTTGAAGATCCGGCAGATCTCAGCCTTCAGCTTCGAGGTCGGGACGTCGACCCTGTCGTGCTTGGCCAAGTGGGCGTTCCGGATCCTCGCCAACAGATCCGAAACCGGATCCATGTTGCTCATATCTCTCTCCTTACCAACTCGCCTTGATCACACCCGGGAGGTAGCCTTGCCGGGCCAGATCGCGAAAACAGATGCGGCAGAGACCGAACTTGCGCATGTAGCTGCGCGGTCGACCGCAGCGCTTGCAGCGGCTGCGCTGCCGGATCTTGTACTTCAACTGCTTCCTCGTCTTGGCCATCCTGGCGTCGGTCGCCACGCGATCTCCTCCCTAGTTCCTCGCGAAAGGCACGCCGAGCTCGCGCAACAGGTGCAGCGCCTGCTCGTCGTTCTCCGCCGTCGTCACGAAGGTGATGTTCATCCCCTTCGGTCGTTCCACCTTGTTCAGATCGATCTCCTGGAAGATCAGGTGATCGCGGATTCCCACCGTGTAGTTGCCGCGACCGTCGAAGCTCTTCGCGGAGACGCCGCGAAAGTCGCGCACGCGCGGCAGCGCCACGGCGATGAACCGATCCATGAACTCCCACATCCTGTCGCCCCGCAGCGTCACGCTGCAGCCGATCGGCATACCCTCGCGCAGCTTGAACGACGCGATGGACTTGCGCGACCGCCGTACCGACGGGCGCTGGCCGGCGATCGCCGCCAGCTCCTCGACGCCGTCGTCCAGGATCTTGATGTTCTGGATCGCGTCGCCCAGACCCATGTTCACCACGATCTTCTCGAGCCGCGGCACCGCCATCAGGTTGTCGATGCCGAACTCCTTCTTGAGCTTCGGCACCACGTCGTCCTGATACTGCTGCTTGAGACGGGGGACGTAAGTCCCCTTGGTCTGCGTCTTCTCCGTGATCTTCGCCATGTTCCTCGAGCTCCTAGCTCAGCGCCGCGCCACTCTTCTTGGCGATCCGGACGGCCGAGCCGTCGGCGAGCCGCTGCCGGCCGACACGTGTGGGCTTCCCGCTGTTCGGGTCCACGAGCATCAGTTTCGATACCCGGATCGGCGCCTCGCGCTCGAGCACTCCGCCCTGGATCCCCTTCTGCGGATTGGCTCGCGTGTGGCGCTTCATCATGTTGACTCGCTCCACGATCGCCATGCCCTTCGCCGGCAGCACCCGGAGCACCTTGCCCTTCGCTCCGCGGTCCTTGCCCGCAATCACCAGAACCTGATCGTTCTTCTTGATTCGCATCTTTTTCATTGCGTGTGTCCGATCTCGCGGTTCCTCAGATGACTTCCGGGGCCAGCGACACGATCTTCATGAACTTTCTCTCGCGCAGCTCTCGAGCCACCGGCCCGAACACGCGCGTTCCGATCGGCTCCTGCTGGTCGTTGATCAGCACCGCCGCGTTGGTGTCGAAACGGATGTAGCTCCCGTCGCGCCGTTTGTGCGCCTTCACCGTCCGGACGATCACCGCCTTGACGACCTGCCCCTTCTTGACGGTGCCGTCCGGAACCGCCTCCTTCACCGAAGCGGTGATGACGTCTCCCAACCGGCCGTACTGGCCCAGCGCGCCCCGCAGGTGAATGCAGGCGATCTTCTTGGCGCCAGAGTTGTCGGCCACCTCGAGGATGGTTCCCATCTGGATCATGGCTAGTTCTCCCTGGACTTCTTGAGAATCTCGGCCACGCGCCAACGCTTGAGCCGCGAGAGCGGCCGCGTGGAGACCAGGCGAACCTGGTCGCCGACCTGGCAGCTGTCACCCTCGTCGTGAGCGTAGAACTTCGAGGTCCGCTTCTGGTGACGATGGTAGAGGCGATGCACGACGGTCTTCTCCACTTCGACGACGACCGTCTTGTTCATCTTGTTGCTCACCACCACGCCGATCTTCTCCTGGCGCTGGCTGGCTCGCTTCTCGCCGGTTTCGCTCATGGGCATCGTCCTCAAACCGCGCCTTGCTTGTCGCGGAGAATCGTCAGAACCTGGGCCATCTCCCGCTTGGCGGCCCGGACCTTCGCCGGCTTCTCGAGCTGCCCGGTGACCTTCTGCAGACGAAGGGCGAACAACTGCTCGGCGAGCTCCTTTTCCCGGAGCCGCAGATCGGCGACGGTCTTTTCGCGCAGCTCTTGGATCTTCTTCATGCCAGTTCCCTCACTTCCCTACTTCAACTCGGCGTGTCGCGAGACGAAGCGCGTGCGAATGCCGAACTTCTGCGCAGCCAGCTTCATCGCTTCCTGCGCGATCTGCTCCGTGACGCCTTCGAGCTCGAAGAGCATTCGGCCCGGCTTGATCACCGCGACCCAACCCTCGGGGTTGCCCTTGCCCTTTCCCATCCGGGTCTCGAGCGGCTTCTTGGTGTAGGGCTTGTCGGGGAAGATCCGGATCCACATCTTCCCGCCACGCTTCACGTGGCGGGTGATCGCGATACGGCCGGCCTCGATCTGCCGCGCCGTGACCCATCCCGGCTCGAGCGCCTGGAGCCCGTAGTCGCCGAAGGCGATGTACTCTCCCGCCTTGGCGCGCCCGGCGCGGCGCCCGCGATGCTGCTTCCTGAACTTGACCTTCTTCGGCATCAACATGATTCGAGTCCTCGGTTACGCGGTCGCCCGCCGCCCCTTCTCCTTCAGGAGATCGCCTTTGTACACCCACACCTTGACGCCGATCACGCCATAGGTCGTCCGCGCCTCGGCGAAGCCGTAGTCGATGTCCGCCTTCAGGGTGTGCAACGGAAGCCGGCCCTCCTGGTACCACTCGGTGCGCGCGATCTCGGCGCCCCCGAGGCGCCCCGCCACCATGATCTTCACGCCCTTGGCGCCGAACCGGAACGCCGATTCCATCGCCTTCTTCATGGCGCGACGGAACGACACGCGACGCTCGAGCTGTCCGGCGATCGACTCGGAGACCAGCTGGGCGTCCAGCTCCGGCCGCTGGATCTCCTGGATGTTGATGTGCACCTCTCGCCCGGTCATCTTCGCCAGGTCGTCGCGCAGCTTGTCCACCTCGGCGCCCTTGCGACCGATGATGATCCCCGGCCGCGAGGTGTAGATCGTCACCCGGAGCTTGTCCGCGGCGCGCTCGATGTCGATTTCCGACACGCCGGCATGACCCAGCCGCTTCTTCAGGTCCGCGCGCAGCTTCAGGTCGGAATGGAGGAGCTTGGAGTATTCAGCCTCGGAGTACCACCGCGAGTGCCAGGTCTTGTTGTAGACCAGCCTGAAGCCGTATGGATGAGTCTTCTGCCCCACGGTTACTTCCCTCCCTTGGCAGCGCTCTTGCGCGTGTCCAACGTGATCGTCACGTGGCTCTGCCGCTTGAGAATCCGAAAAGCACGCCCCATCGTGTTCGCCTGAATCCGCTTCAGCGAGGGGCCCCCGTCGACGAAGATCTCCTTGACGTAGAGCTTGCCCACGTCGACGTTCTGGTCGCGGTTCTCCGCGTTCGCGACCGCCGACTTGAGCAGTTTCTCGAGGGGCTTCGCCGCCGACTTCCTGGTCGTGCGCAGGATCACCGCCGCCTCTTCGACGTCCTTGCCGCGAATCAGATCCACCACCAGGCGCACCTTCTGGGGGGAAGCTTGCAGGTGCCGCAAGATCGCAGTCGATTCCATCGCTTCCCTCCTTACGCCTTCTTCGCCACCGCGGGCGCCGGCGCGGCAGGCCGTTCGGCCGCCTTCTTGCCGCTGTGCCCACGGAACGTCCGGGTCATCGCGAACTCGCCGAGCTTGTGGCCGACCATGTTCTCGCTGACGTAGACCGGAATGAACTTCGTCCCGTTGTGCACGGCGAGGGTGTGCCCCACCATGTCGGGGATGACCGTCGATCGCCTCGACCAGGTCTTCACGACGCGCTTGTCGCCGCTGGAATTCATGGCCACGATCTTGTCGTGGAGGTGCTTGTCGATGAAAAAGCCCTTCTTCAACGAACGCGACATGGCGAATCTCCGTTCCTACTTCTTGTCCCGGCGACGGACGATCATCTGGTCCGTCCGCTTGTTGTTGCGCGTCTTGTAGCCCTTCGTCGGAACGCCCCACGGAGTGCAGGGATGCCGGCCGCCGGAGGTCTTGCCCTCGCCGCCACCCATCGGGTGATCGACCGGGTTCATCGACACGCCGCGATTGTGCGGCCGCCGGCCCAACCACCGGCGCCGCCCCGCCTTGCCGAACGACTTGTTCTCGTGCTCGAGGTTGCCGACCTGGCCGATGGTGGCGTAGCAGTCGATGTGAACTCGCCGCACCTCGCCGGAGGGGAGCTTGACCTGGGCGAAGGTCCCTTCCTTGGCCATCAGCTGGGCTCCGGCACCGGCCGACCGGACCATCTGGCCGCCCTTGCCCTTCTTCAGCTCGATGTTGTGGATGACCGTGCCGAGCGGAATCAGGCGGAGCGGGAGGGCGTTCCCCACGTTGATCTCCGCCTTCTCGCCGGCCAGGACCTCCATGCCGATCTTGAGGCCCTCCGGACAGAGGATGTAGCGCTTCTCGCCGTCGGCATAGTGAACCAGGGCGATGCGCGCGGAGCGGTTCGGATCGTATTCCACCGTCGCGACCTTGCCCGGAACGCCGTGCTTGTCACGCCGGAAATCGATGACGCGATAGCGACGCTTGTGGCCGCCGCCCCGGAACCAGCTCGTCAGGTGGCCGCGGTTGTTCCTTCCGCCCGTGCTCGACTTGCCAACCGTGAGCGACTTGAGCGGACGATCGGCCGAGACTTCCGCGAAGTCCGGGAAGCTCTGAAACCGGCTCGAAGCGTTCGTGGGTCGAAGCTGTCGGATTCCCATCCTGAAGGTCTCCTTCCTACGCGCCTTCGAAGAAGTCGATGGTCTTTTCGCCCGGCGCCAGTCGCACGTAGGCCTTCTTCCAATCGGCGCGACGGCCCGCGAAGCGCCCTTGACGGCGCAGCTTGCCGTGCATGTTCGCGACGCGGACCTCGGAGACCTTGACCTTGAACTGCGTCTCCACGGCACGCTGGATCTCGATCTTGTTCGCCCGGCCGTCCACCTCGAAGGCGATCACGTTCATGCCTTCGCGCTGTCCGGCCGCCTTCTCGGTGATCAACGGGCGACGGATGACGTCTTGGACTCTCATGACGCGAGCACCTCCACCAATCGCTCCAGGGCCTGCTCGCTCAGAACGACGAACGAGCGATCCACCACGTCGTAGACGTTGACGGCGAGGGCGTCGACGGTCTTCATCTGGGGATGGTTGCGCGCGGCGAGCGCCAGGTTCTCGTTCTCCTTGCGATCGACCAGCAGCACCTTCCCCTCCGCCCCCAGCTTCGCGAGGATGGCCGCGAGGTCCTTCGTCTTCCGGCTGGGTACCGCGAGGGAATCCAGCACGATGATCTCCTGGTCCTTGAGCTTGCGCGCGATCGCCGACTTGAGGGCGCTCTTCTTCTCCCCGGCCGACAGCGCCTGGGAGTAGTCGCGCGGCACCGGGCCGTGGACCGTGCCGCCCTTGCGCCACAGCGGGCTGCGCACCGAGCCCATGCGCGCCCGGCCGGTCCCCTTCTGCTTCCAGAGCTTCTTGCCGGAGCCCGCGACTTCGGACCTCGTCTTGGTCTTGTGCGTACCCGACCGGAGACCGGCGAGATAGGCCTGGACCGCGGCATGGATGAGATGACGCTTGTAGGGGTAGGAGGCGATCTCCTCGGGGAGATCGAGCTCCTTGACCGTACGGTTGTCGAAATTCTTCACTGCGAGTTTCATCGCCGTTCCGCCTCTTGCCTATCCGCGCTTCGCGCGCTTGAGGGCGACGTAGCCGTTACGCGCTCCCGGTACCGAGCCGCGCAGGAAAATCAGGTTCTTCTCCTCGTCGATCTTGACCACGAGGAGGTTCTTGGTCGTGATCCGCTCGCCACCCATCCGGCCCGTTCCCTTCATCCCCGGGAACACGCGGGACGGATTCGACGAGCCGCCGATCGAACCGGGGACGCGTCCGAACATCGAACCGTGGGAGGCGCGGCCGCCGCGGAAACCGTGCCGCTTGACGACGCCCTGGAATCCGCGTCCTTTGCTCGTGCCGACGACGTCCACGTAGTCCTGTTCGGCGAAGATCGAGACCTTCACCTGATCGCCGGCAGCCCACGCCTCGTCCGCCGAGATCCCGAACTCGGCGGTCTTGCGCACCGGAGTCACGTCGGCCTTCTTGAAGTGGCCCTGCTGCGCCTTGGTCACCCGCCGCGGCGGCTTGGCTTCGACCAGACCGAGCTGGACGGCTTCGTATCCGTCCTTCTCGGAGGTGCGACGCGCCACCACGACGCAAGGACCGGCCTGCACCACGGTGACCTGCACGGTCGCACCGTCCGCGGTGAAGATCTGAGTCATTCCCAACTTCTTCCCGAGAATCCCTTCCATGGCACGCACCCTTTCGTTTCCGCACCCGGCTCCGGCCGGCCTACTTGCCGAAAGCCTTGATCTCGACGTCGACGCCGGCCGGCAACTCGAGCTTCATGAGAGCGTCCACCGTGCCGCTGGTCGGCTCGTAGATGTCGAGCAGCCGCTTGTGCGTGCGAATCTCGAACTGCTCTCGCGACTTCTTGTCGACGTGCGGCGACCGGTTCACCGTGTACCGCGAGATCGTGGTCGGAAGGGGAATCGGCCCGACCACCCGCGCGCCCGTTCTCCGGGCCGTGTCGACGATCTCGTGCGTCGACGAATCGAGGATGCGGTAGTCGAACGCCTTCAATCGGATGCGGATCTTCTCGTTCAGCATGACCTACTCCTAACCGGCCCAGAGGCCGTTTACGCGATCACCTCGGTGACGGTGCCGGCGCCGATGGTGCGGCCGCCCTC
>CAZPZW010000003.1:0-60533 GCA_964591165.1 uncultured Thermoanaerobaculia bacterium
TGGCTTTCCTGTGCTCGGCCTCAGAGGCCGCTCTGCAGGGAGATCCGACCGACCGTGCCCCCACCCCTGGGAGGTCGGCGTTCCCCCACCCTTTCCCACCCTTGGCTTCTCCCTGGGGGAGAGGCCGTCGGGGGAAGGCGGAGGAGACGCGAGGCGCCTCGCAAAGCGTTGCGAGCCCGAGCGCGACGGAGCCTTCACCCGACGGCCGCGGGTGGGGGAGCGAAGGCTACCGAGAAACCGAGAACCTCGCCGAAGAGAGATCCGACCGGCCGGGGGACGAACGCGACCGAACAACCGTGCGCGCAGAGGAAAGTAAGATCCCCCCAGCCGGAGTGGCGGAACGGTAGACGCAGGGGACTTAAAATCCCCCGCCCGCGAGGGCCTGCAGGTTCGAGTCCTGCCTCCGGCACCAGAGGAACTCCAAGGACACCGCGAGCGGAGGAGGACGAGGTCGGTTGCTCCTGGACGAGCAGCGCTCGAGCGCCCCGCGACGGGAGTCGTTGGGTTCTGTTAAACTCCTGTTCAGACAAGCAGAAGAAGTTCGCGGTCAGGCCTACCCCAGTCTTCCGCGGGGGAACGGAAGAGGAGGATAGTGCTTCCATATATCGTCGATCGGTTCCACCGGTCCGGGTGTCGTGGGCTTCTCGCCGCGCTCGGTGGGTTGCTGGTCGCGCACTGCGTCGCACCCGCCCTGGCGGATCCCGGGACCGCGGCGGCGGCCACCCTCGCGGAGACCGGCCTTTACGCGGACCCGGCCACCAAGCTCCTCGCAGCCGGCGTCGAGCCCTTCTCGCCGCAGTACCCGCTGTGGTCGGACGGCGCGACCAAGCGGCGCTGGATCCTGCTGCCCGCGGGCACCGCCATCGATGCCTCCGATCCGGAGGCTTGGGTCTTTCCGGTCGGCACGCGGATCTGGAAGGAGTTCGCCTTCAATCGTCGGATCGAGACGCGCTACATGGAGCGCACCGCGAGCGGCGAGTGGCTCTACGCGACCTACCGCTGGGACGAAGCGGAGACCGAGGCGCGGCTCGCCCCGGTGCGCGGCGTCAAGCGCGCCGCCGAGAGCCGGCCGGGCGTGCCGTACGCGCTGCCGAGCGTCGCCGACTGTCGCGCCTGCCACGAGAGCGGCGCCTCGGCCGTGCTCGGCTTCTCGGCGCTGCAGCTCTCGAGCGACCGCGACCCGCTGGCGCCGCACGCGACGCCGCCCGAGCCGGGGTCGCTCGATCTGGACGGGCTGCTCCGGCGAGGTCTCGTCGTGGGCCTGCCGCCTACGATCGCCGCGCACGCCCCGCGAGTTCGCGCCGCGACCGCCACGGCCCGCGCCGCGCTCGGCTACTTGCACGGCAACTGCGCCCACTGCCACAACTCGCGGAGCCCGATCGCCAACCTCGGGCTCTTCCTCGACGTCAAGCTCGACGGGACCTGTGGGGCGCTGACCAGCGCCGTGGGTCACGAGAGCCAGTACCGGCCCACCGGGACCGCGATCGACTCGCGGATCGTGCCCGGGAACCCCGCGGCGAGCCTCTTGATCTCACGCCTCGCGAGTCGCGACGCGTCGCGACAGATGCCGCCGCTGGGAACCCGCCTGGTCGACGAGGAGGCGCTCGCCCTCCTCACCCGCTGGATCGCCGACGAGCTCACGCCCCAGTCCGTCGCGCCGGACGGGACCACCGCCACTTCCCTCGCTCCCGCGAGCGAGATCGACCAGGAGATCGAACGATGAGCAGGTACCGAATCGGAGGCGCCGTCGCCTGCGTCACCCTCGTGAGCGTTTTGGCCTTCCACGGCGCCGGCACAGCCGCTGCCGGCGCGGGCGAAAACGCTACGGCGAAGGCCGATCAGGCCAAGATCGAACGTGGCCGCTACCTCGTCACCCTCGGCGGCTGCAACGACTGCCACACGCCGTGGAAGATGGGCGAGAACGGGCCCGAGCCCGACATGACCCGCATGCTCTCCGGCCATCCGCAGAACCTCGTGATGCCGCCGCTCCCCGCGCTCACCCCCGGCCAGTGGGAGAGCGCCTCGTCGGCGAGCTTCACCGCTTGGGCCGGTCCCTGGGGCATCAGCTACACGCGAAATCTCACTCCCGACAAGGAGACCGGTCTCGGCAGTTGGACCGAGAAGGAGTTCATCGACACCCTGCGCAACGGCCGCCAGCGCGGCATCGGCCGCGAGCTCTTGCCGCCGATGCCGTGGCCGAACTACGGCAAGGCGACCGACGAGGACCTCGCCGCGATCTTCGCCTACCTGCGCTCGATCCCGGCCGTCTCCAATCGCGTGCCCGACAACGTGGCTCCCGCTCCGCCGCCCGGCAAGCCATGAGCTGAGCGCTCTCGGTCGCACCGCGGCTTCCGCAGGGTCCGCGCAGTAGGACAAGATCCAGCGGTGCGACGACGACCTGAGAGAGCACGAGCGCGGAAGCGCCGGCTCGCGGACGAGGGAGCCGCTGCGCAGGCTGCCGCAGAGGCTGTACCCGGCTCGGCGGCTGCGCTCTGGAGGCCTGCGGCGATCGCCTTCGCCCTCGCGCTCGCGGTGCGTCTGCTGCACCTCTGGCAGCTCCGGCAGGCGCCCTTCTTCTCGCTGCTGGTCGGCGACGCGCGGGCGTACGACGCCTGGGCTCGGCGCCTCGCGGCCGGTGACTGGCTGGGCAGTGAGGTCTTCTACCAGGCGCCGCTCTATCCCTACCTGCTGGGCGTCTGGTACGCGCTCGTCGGCCCCGGGACGATGGGGGTGCGGCTCCTGCAAGCCCTGTGGGGCGCTCTCGCCTGTGCTCTGGTCACGCTGGCCGCGGGTCGGCTGTTCGGAAAGGCCGCGGGGCTCGCCGCGGGGCTCCTGCTGGCTCTGTACGCCCCGGCGATCTTCCTCGATGCGCTGCTGCAGAAGGCGGCGCTCGACGTCCTCCTCGTCGCCCTCCTCCTGCTGCTGGTCACCCTGCTGATCGAACGCGTCGGTGGGGCGCGCAGCTTCTGCACGGGCGCCGCGCTCGGGCTGCTCGCTCTGAGCCGGGAGAACGCGCTGGTTCTCCTACCGGTGCTCCTGATCTGGATCTGGTGGCGCAGCCGGCGAGCGTTCGCTCCGGTGCTGCTCTTCGTCGCCGGCGTCGCTGTCGTGCTCGTTCCGGTCGCGCTGCGCAATCGGGTGGTCGGCGGCGAGCTCCAGATCACCACCTCGCAGCTCGGCCCCAACCTCTACATCGGCAACCACGAAGGCGCGACCGGCAGCTACGTTCCGCTGCGCCCGGGACGGGGCGACGCCAGCTTTGAACGAAACGACGCGGTCGAGCTCGCCGAAGCGGTGGCCGGACGGGAGCTCGCTCCCGCCGAAGTCTCTCGCTTCTGGCGCCAGCGCGCCCTGGCCTGGATCGCGGAGCACCCGGGCGCCTGGGCGAGGCTGCTGGGCCGCAAGCTCCTGCTCGCCTGCAACGCCGGCGAGGCGATGGACACGGAGGACCTCGCCACTCACGCCGAGTGGTCGCCGCCGCTGCGCTGGCTCGCGCGAATCTCGCACTTCGGCCTGTTGGCGCCGTTCGCGGTCCTCGGCGTCTGGTGGACGCGCGCGCGCTGGCGCGACCTCGGGGTGCTGTACGCCGCGATCGTGGCCTACGCGACGAGCCTGGTGGCGTTCTACGTCGTCGCCCGGTATCGCTATCCCCTGGTGCCGATGTTGGCTCCGTTCGCGGGCCTGGCGCTGGTCGAGCTGCCCGGGAGATGGCGGCGCGGCCCGCGGAGCGAGCGGCTCCGGGCGATGGCGATCCTGAGTTTCGCGGCTCTGCTCACCAACTGGCCGCTCCTGCCGGAGGCGACGCTGCGGTCCGTCACCCACCTCAATTACGCGCAGGCCTTCCAGGCCGAAGGCCGGACTGCGCAGGCCGAGGCGGAGTATCGACGGGCCTTGGAGCTCGATCCGGCGAACGCCCACGCCCACACCAACCTCGGCGTCCTCGCCGCTGAGCGCGGCGAACGCGACGCAGCTCTGGGCCATTTCCGGGCCGCAGTGGCGAGCGCTCCCGAGGTGCTTCGCCACCACCTGAACCTGGGCGTCGAACTGGTGGTGCAGGGCAGGACCGCCGAGGCCATCGCGAGCTTCGAGCGGGCGCGCGCGCTCGACCCGCGAGACTCCGGCGTGTGCTTCAACCTCGGTGCGGCGCTGGCCGCCGAGGGCCGTGTCGAGGAGGCCGTGCGGCAGTTCGAGGAGGTGATCCGGCTGCAGCCTGGGAACGTCCACGCGCTCAACAACCTCGGCATCCTGCTCGCTTCGGCGGGACGGCCGGCGGAGGCGATCCCGCGCTTCGAGGCTGCGCTCCGGCTGCAGCCTGACTTCCGCGACGCGGCGTCCAACCTCGCCCGGGCCCGGGAGCTGGCCTCGAGCGCGCCGCCGTAGGGACCCGACCGAGCGCGACGAATCGCCAGCTAAGTCTCATGGAGCCAGAGGGTTCCTCGCGGTGAGCCGGCTTGATGGAGGCACTCTCGTGGCGACTCCTTGGGGTGCGAATGGGAAGCCGGCCAGCGCCCGAGGGGTGCCGCGAGCGCCTTGCGTTGACTTTCGCATCCTGGTCTATAGTCCCCGCTCTAGATCGTCACCAGACGTGAAAATCCCGCGGACCTCACCGTAGGGAGGGTGAGCGCCCGCGTTGCAGCTTCGCTTGCTGGTCAACGAACCGGGAGGCTCACGTCATGAGAATCGCCAACGCAAGTCGCATCGCCCTCTTCGTCGCCGCTTCGACTCTGAGTACCGCCGCCTGGGGCGCTCTCGCGGTCACCCCGAAGGGTGCCGGCGGCGTCACCGCGCTCTCGATGGCCAACGCACTGCTCAGCGCATCGTCGGGGATCACCATCAACAGCGCCTCCTACACCGGGGTCGACAACGCCTCGGGCCTCTTCACGGGCGGCACCGGGATCATCGGATTCGAGAGCGGCGTCCTGCTGACCAGCGGCGCCGTGCATCACGTCCTGGGGCCGAACGACGACGAGGGAGCCGGCGAGGCCAACTTCGCGCCCGGGGACGCGCAACTCGAGGACGAGCTGCCGGGCTCGACGTCCTTCGATGCCTCCGTGCTGACCATCAACTTCACGCCGACGTCGGACCAGATTCGTTTCTCCTACGTCTTCGCCTCCGAGGAGTACAACGAGTGGGTCGGCTCGGAGTTCAACGACATCTTCGCCTTCTTCATCGGGGGGACGAACTACGCGCTGATCGCCGGCACGAGCACCCCGGTGGCCATCAACAACGTCAACTGCGGCTACGGCACGGAGCCGCCGACCAACTGCCACCTCTACGTCGACAATACCGACGGCCATCTGAACACCCAGATGGACGGCCTGACGAAAGTGCTCACCTTCACCGCGCCGGTCAACCCCGGAGTGCCGAACACGATTCGCCTGGCCATCGCGGACATTTCCGACCCGATCCTCGACTCGGCGGTCTTCCTCGCCGCGGGGACGTTCACCGGCAGCAGCGCCTGCGTGCCGGACGCGACGACGGCGTGTCTGCTCGGCGGCCGGTTCGAGGTCAAGGTCCGCTGGACGAACTACCAGCAGGTCACGAGCGACGCGCTCAAGGCTTCGGCGGGCACCTCCGACTCCCAGATCTTCTACTTCACCAACCCGAACAACTGGGAGTTCCTGATCAAGATCATCAACGGCTGCTCGCTGAACAGCCGCTACTGGGTCTATTTCGCCGCGGCGACCGACGTCGGGTACGTGGTCAGCGTACGGGACACGTCGAGCACGCTGCCGCCCAAGACCTACACCAATCCACTGGGAACGGCATCGCCGGCAGTCAACGACAGTAGCGCTTTCGCCACCTGCCCGTGAGGCCGTCGGATCGCGAAGCGGGCGGCGACGCCGCCCGCTTCCGGGGGGTTTCGCCATAGGATAGTCGGCCTGGCGATGCTCGAGCTCCTGCAGACCCCCAAGACCCTGCCGCAGAGCGAGGAGTCCGAGCGCGCCGTGCTGGCCGCGGCGCTGCTCGATCCGCGACTCCTCCCCACGGTGGCCGGGCGGCTGCGCCCTGAGGACTTCTACTCCGATCGCCATCGCAGGATCTACGCCGCCATGCTCGAGTTGCAGGACGAGCAGGTCGCGATCGATCTGCGGACGCTGCAGGCCAAGCTCGAGGCGCGGGCGGAGCTGGAGGGCGCCGGGGGGCTCTCGTACCTCGCCGGGCTGGACGTCGATCTGCCCGACCTCGGGCGCTTCGAGCACTACGTCGAGATCGTCAAGGAGCGTTCGGTCCGCCGGCGACTGATCGACGTCTGCCGGGACATCACCCGCGACTGCCTCGACGGCGGGGTGGACGCGCAACGCGCGCTCGATCGCGCCGAGCAAGCGGTCATGGCGCTCGGGGAGGAGGCGATCCAGCGCGGCTTCGTGCCGCTCTCGAAGATCGTCGAAGAGACCCTGGAGATGCTCGAGGAGCACCCGGGCACGGCGCTCATCGGTCTGCCGACCGGCTTCATCGATCTCGACCGGATGACCCATGGCCTCGGGAAGGGCGCGCTGATCATCATCGCCGGCCGCCCCGGCATGGGCAAGACGAGCCTGGCGCTCAACATCGCGGCGCACGTCGCGATTCGCGAGAAGAAGACGGTCGGCGTGTTCTCGCTCGAGATGGGGCAGCAGGAGCTCGCGCTGCGCATCCTCTGCGCCGAGGCCGACATCCACTTCTCGCGCCTGCGCTCCGGGCACCTCTCGCAGCAGCAGTGGACCAAAGTCATCCAGACCATGTCGCGCATCGGCAAGGCGCCGCTCTACATCGACGACTCGGCTTCGCCGACTCTGCTCGAGGTGGCGTCGAAGGCGCGCCGCCTGCGCGCCGAGAAACAGCTCGACCTGCTGGTCATCGACTATCTGCAGTTGATGCAGGCCGGCGGGAAGTACGAGAACCGCAACCTCGAGATCTCGGCGATCACCCGCTCCTGCAAGCAGCTCGCGAAGGAGCTCGAGATCCCGGTCGTCCTGCTCTCGCAGCTCTCGCGCCAGCCCGAGCGGCGCGGCGCCGACCATCGGCCGCAGCTCGCCGATCTGCGCGAGTCGGGCGCCATCGAGCAGGACGCCGACTTGGTGGCCTTCGTCTATCGCGACGAGATCTACAACAAGGACGACCCAGGCAACAAGGGGCTCGCCGAGCTGATCATCGCCAAGCAGCGCAATGGCGAGACCGGCACGGTGCAGCTGGTCTTCGTGGGCGAGACGACCCGTTTCCTGAACTACGACCCCACCTACACCGAGGGCGGCGGTGGCTGAAGCGCCCGCCGCCGGCGTGCCGCCGCTGCGGCGCGCCTGGGTCGAGATCGATCTCGCCGCGCTCGCCAGGAACTACCACCGCCTCGTGGCGCGGGTCGCGCCCGCCCGCATCGTCGCGGTCGTGAAGGCCGACGCTTACGGCCATGGCGCGACGGCGGTGGCGCGCGCGCTCGAGCCCCTCGGCGTCGCGGCGTTCGCCGTGGCGCTCGCCGAAGAGGCCATCGAGCTGCGCCAGGCGGGGGTCGGGACGGCAATCCTGGTCTTGAGCCCGGTGCCCGAGGAGGCCTACGACTCGCTGGCGGAGCACCGGCTCACCCCTGCCGTGTCCGGGCTCGATCAACTGCGCTCGCTCGCTGGCTGGGCTGCAGCCACCGGTTGGCGCGGCGAGGTGCACCTCAAGTTCGACACCGGCATGACCCGCCTCGGCATCGAGCCGGAAGCGGCCGGCGAGGCGTTCGGAATCCTGCGCGCCCATCCGAGCCTGAGATTCGCCGGCGTTCTGTCCCACCTGGCAGAGGCCGAATCGCCCGAGTCCCCGGCGAACTCCCGCCAGCTCGATCGGTTTCTCGCCGTGCTGGCGCTGCTGCGCGCCGAGGAGCGTCGCCAGGTGGCGGTGCACCTGGCGAACAGCTCCGCGGCGCTCCACCTGCCGGCCTCCCACTTCGATCTCGTCCGGCTCGGACTCTCGCTCTACGGCTACGATCCCGCCGATCGCGCGGCCGTGGAGCTCGAGCCGGTGCTCGCCGTGCAGGCGGAGCTGGTTCAGGTGCGCGAGATCCCCGCCGGGACGCGCGCCGGTTACGGCGGCCGCTGGGTCGCCGATCGGTCGAGCCGGGTCGGAGTGGTGCCGGTCGGTTACGCCGACGGCTACTCCTGGCGGCTGGGCAATCGCGCCGAGGCCTTGGTGCGCTCGCGTCGCGTGCCGGTTGCCGGCAGCGTCTCGATGGACATGCTGCTGGTCGATCTGACCGACAGCGGCGGCGATGTCGGCGAGCGGGTCACCCTGCTCGGACGCCAGGACGGCGAGTCGGTCACGGCGCGCGAGCTGGCCGCCCGGGTGGGGACGGTGCCCTACCAGATGCTCTGTCTCTTCGGGCTCCGGCTTCCTCGGCGCGTGCTCTCCTCCGGCCAGGGCGCTGCGGGCGGAGACGTCGGGAAGGACCGCCGATGACCCGCGCCAGGTTCGGAATCTCCGGCGCTCCAGGCAGCTTGGCGCGCGGCTGCATTGGGCAACTCTCCACAGGCTCGGTGGGGACGTCGTAGCCATGGCCGGCCGGACGCTCTACGCCTGCCAGGCTTGCGGCTACCAGTCCTCGGGGTGGCTGGGGCGGTGCCCCGAGTGCGGTGCCTGGTCGAGCTTCGTCGAGGAGCTGCGCGAGCCGGCGAAACGCAGCGGCCCGGCGCGAGCCGGCGGCGGCGCACCGCTGGTCGCGCTGTCGGCGGTGGAGCAGGACCGGGTGCTGCGCACTTCCTCCGGGCTCGGTGCGCTCGACCGCGTCCTGGGCGGCGGCGTGGTCGCGGGCGGTGCGGTGCTGCTCGCCGGCGAGCCCGGGATCGGCAAGTCCACCCTCCTGCTGCAGCTCGCCGCGCAGCTCGCGGCGCGCGACCGGATCGTGCTCTACGCGAGCGCCGAGGAGTCGCCCCGGCAGCTGCGGCTGCGTGCCGAACGTCTCGGTTGCGCGGCGAGCGGCGTGCTGGTGGCCGGCGAGACCCGCCTCGAATCCCTGCTCGCGGCGGTCGCCGAGGCCCGTCCGGCGGCGCTGCTGGTCGACTCGGTCCAGGCGCTGAGCAGCGAGGAACTGGAGAGCCCTCCGGGCTCGATCGGTCAGGTACGGCACGCGGCGCACCGGCTGGTCGAGGTGGCGAAGCGCCAGGAGATCGCACTGTTCCTGGTCGGGCACGTGACCAAGGAGGGGACGATTGCCGGCCCGAAGTCGCTCGAGCACCTGGTGGACACGGTGCTCAACTTCGAGGGCGAGCGGGAGTCGGATTACCGGATCCTGCGCGCGGCGAAGAACCGCTTCGGACCGACCGGAGAGATCGCCATGTTCGAGATGCGCGAGAGTGGTCTCGAGCCGGTCTCCGATCCCAGCCGGGTCCTGCTCGCCCGACGCCGGCGCGGCGCGCCCGGCTCGGCGGTGCTGCCCACGATCTCGGGTTCGCGGCCATTGCTCGTCGAGACCCAGGCGTTGGTCCATCCGACCAATTTCCCAGCGCCGCGCCGCATGAGCGTCGGCCTGGACGCGAACCGGACGATCCTGCTGGTCGCCGTGCTGGAGCGATTCGCCCGCCTGGGGCTCGCCGATCGCGACGTCTTCCTCAACGTGGTGGGGGGCTTGGCGTTGCGCGAGCCGGCGGCGGATCTGGCGGTGGCTGCGGCGCTGATCTCGGCCAACCGCGGCGTTGCGCTGCCGCCCGACGCGGTCTACTTCGGCGAGGTGGGACTGCTCGGCGAGGTGCGTCCGGTGGGGCAGACGGAGGCGCGCTTGCGCGAGGCGGCGGCACACGGCTTCACGGCGGCCTACCTGCCACGCACCGACGGCCTCGCGGCGCGCGACAGCCTGGAGCGGGTCGAGATCTCGACCGTCGAGGAGCTGGCCGAGCGCATCGGCGGTTGACCCGCGCTCAACGCTGCATGCCCGGCCAGTCCAGGTCGGGGGGCGGGCAGGCGGGACGGCCGAGCAGGTAGCCCTGCACGAAGTCGACGCCGGCGTCGACTGCCGCGCGCAGCTCGCGGACGGTCTCGATACCTTCGGCGATCGTGCGCGCGCTCATCTCCTTGCACAGGGCCACGATCGAACAGAGGAGACGAAACTGCCGGTTTCCGGGAGCGCACCCGACGATGAGCTCGCGGTCGAGCTTGACGAGCTCGGGCTGCAGGTCGGCGATGTACTTGAGGTTCGAGAACCCGGCACCCAGGTCGTCGATGGCGAGCGAGATCCCCTTGCGACGGATCTCCGCGAGCACGCTGTGGCACTGGGTGAAGTACTTGATGGGTACCGACTCGGTGATCTCGAGGGTAACCGGGTGGCGATGGCGGAACATCGGATCGTCGGGGCGCACCAGCCAGCCGTAGTCGAACTCGTGAGGATCGATATTGAGGAAGAGCGGGTGGTGCGGGCAGAGGCGGATGGCCTGGTCACGATGCAATCGTCCGAGCTCGGCGACCCGCCCGGCCTGCACGGCCGCCTCGAAGATCTCGGGGGTGCTGGCGAAGAGGGGGTTGTGATTGGCGGCCAGGGCCTCGTAGGCGAAGACGCGCCGCCGGTGGACGTCGACGATGGGCTGGAAGGCGATCCCGACCTGGCTGAGGTCCACCATCTCGTGAATCGCGCGGACGCGCTCGGCGTCGAGCATGAGTGGTCGAGTCTCCCGGCTTCAGAGTTGGGGGGACATCCCGGTGAGGCGGCGGAAGGCCTCGAGGTAACGGCTTAGCGTGCCCTGCACGACGTCCTCCGGCAGCTCGGGGGGGGGGGACTCGTGATCCCACCCGGAAGCGTCCAGCCAGTCGCGGACGAACTGCTTGTCGAACGAGGCGGGCTCGCTGCCGGGGTGCCAGGCTGCGGCCTCCCAGTAGCGCGACGAGTCGGGAGTCAGCGCTTCGTCGATCCAGACGATCTCGCCGCCGGCCAGGCCGAACTCGAACTTGGTGTCGGCGAGCAGGAGCCCGACCGACTCGGCGTGCCGTGCGGCGTCGGAGTAGAGGGCGAGAGTGAGGTCACGCAGACGCTCGGCGAGCGCCGCGCCAATCGCGTCCGCCATCACCGCGAAGCTGACGTTCTCGTCGTGGCCGCTCTCCGCCTTGGTGGCCGGCGTGAAGATCGGCTCGGCGAGCCGGCTGGCGCGCGCGAGGCCCGGTGGCAGGGAGATGCCGCACGCCGTGCCGGCGGCACGGTACTCCTTGAAGGCGCTGCCGGCGAGGTAGCCGCGGGCGACGCATTCGAACGGCACCACGTCGGCCCTGCGCACCAGCACGGCGCGGCCGCGGAGCAGCGCGCGGTGCGGCGCGCAGGCCGCGGGGAACGCCTCGGGCTCGGTGGCGAGCAGGTGATTGGGCACCCGGTCGGCGAGGCGGGAGAACCAGAAGTTGGTCAGCTGGTTGAGGATCTTCCCTTTGCCGGGGATGGCCGGCCGCAGGACGTGGTCGTAGGCCGAGAGCCGGTCGGTGGCGACCAGCAGCAGCCGGTCGCCGAGGTCGTAGACGTCGCGCACCTTGCCTCGCCGGGGAGCCGGAAGCCCCGCCAGGTCGCTCTGCCAGACTGCCGATTCGCTTGCCTGCATTCGATCTCCTCGCCCCGTGGGTTGCCGCCGGCTCACGCGCCGCCGCTCAGGCGCTCAGGGGAGCGGTGAATTCGCGCTCGATGAGGTCGACCAGGCCGCCACCGCGCAGTTCGACCAACGTGTTGTCGCCCCAGAGCGCCGCGTCGACGATCTCGTAGATCGGCAGCCGATCGAGGCCCTTCAGGTGCGCCACACCCAGCTTGCGCAGTCCCACGAGGAGGCTGCCTCCGGGAAGGTCGAGCTTGACGGCGATGTAGGTCCGTTCGCCGTCGAGCAGCCGGAACATGCGTCCATGCGTCTGCTCCTGTTCGAGACGGGAGACGAAGTCCCAGGTGGCGACGATCCCCTCGTTGACCAGCGATCCGTTCTGGTTGATGTAGGCGTAGAAACCGCGCGACTCCTCGCGCTTGTTGACCACGTCGACGTTGCGCTGCGTCATCGGAGCGAAGAAGCGATTGACCGTGGTCTCGGGGTAACCCAGGGTGATGAGCAGGTTCTTGATCTCGTCGATCTCGCGCGAGGCCTTGCCGGTGGTCAGCCGCGAGAGCTCGACGACGCCATGCCCGAAGAACTCGTAGCGGTCGCCGCCCTCGTCCTTGCCCCCGATTTGGATGGGAAGCAGGCGGTACTGTCCGTGGTTGAGGGCGATGCGAAGTCCGTTGCAGAACGGAAAGCCCTTGGCGAGCGCTTCGCGGTAGGCGCGCTGGATGTGGATGGCGAGCACCAGGAGGTTGTGCGCCTCGCGGCTCGAGTAGAAGGCGCCGTCGCCCAGGTACTTCTCGAGCTTGGCGCGGTTGTGGGTCGCCAGCCGATTCACCTTGCGCTGGAAGCGGAACATCATGCGGAACGAACGGTCCTGCTCGAGCGTTCCCGAGCGACGCAGCAGCGAGACCGTCTCGGTGAAGTCGGAGATGTCGTAGATCAGCCCGAAACGCGCGACCAGCGGGTCGACCACCCAGGGGGCCATGAACTCGAGCGGCCGCGTGCTGGCCGACAGATGCATCATCCCGCCGCTCGACCCCACGCGGGTGGCGTAGCGCTCGCGGCCGATCAGGTGCCCGCCCTGGCGTTCCACCAGCACCACCGCGCGGCGCATCGCATGCAGCAGCTCGAATTCCTTGAGCTTGAGCAGCAGACTCTCCCAGACCTGTAGCCAGGCGGAGGGAAGGAGCCGATCGGGATCGTAGCCGGGCCGGCCGGAGAGGAAAGTGAGGTAGCCGGGCCAGTTGAGGTGCAGGCGGGGATCGGCGAGCGATTCGCCGCCCAGCAGGCGGGCGACCTGGGCGAGCTCGGGATCGTGTTGCAGGCACTCGGTGTACCACTCCGCCGACTTCATCAGCCGGCTCCGGAACTCGCGGCCGTCGAGCCGCAGGCAGCCGGAGAAGTAGCTCCCCAGCTCCGCGAGGTTGGGGCTGACGTGATCCTCGGTGAAGATGAGGATGTTGTCCTTCATCCGGGTCAACAGGTTCGGAAAGAGCTGCTGCTCGATCTCCTCGGTGTCGGAGGAGAGCCGGTTCACCAGGTCGTAGGTCAGGTTCGAGAGCCGGTCGAGCACCTTGTGGTAGACGCGGTACTTGAACTCGTCGGCGTGTTTCTTGCCCCAGGGCATGTCGCGCCGGATGGCGCGTTTCGGCGTGTCACGAAAGCCGCGCGCGATGGCGCTCGAGTGGTACAGCCAGAAGATCGCCGGGAAATGCCGGCCGTAGCTCGCCGTGATGACGTTCTCGGTCGCCCGGGTGAGCAGCAGGCGGTAGCGCTCCCAGGCGCCTGCGAACGCGGAGCTGTCGAACGAGCTGCGCTGTAGGGTGGCATATTCGACCTCCTCCTCCTGCGCGAGATAGCCCTCGAAGGCGCGGTCGAGCGAACCGAGCTCGGGGGTCGCCAGCACGGGGTAGCCGAGCAACGGCGTGGCGTTCTCGTCTTCGAGGTAGATGCGCTGCGGCAGGGGGAGGATGCGCTCGCCGTCCGGGATGAGTCGGCGCAGCTCTTCCGCATTCCTAGCCAGGAAGTTGAAGGGGCCGGAAAGGAGCTGCGCAACTGGTAGCATGCCTTGGTTGCTACAATATCGCGGCCGCCGAGGCGCGGCGCCCATCATGATCCCGAATCCAGCCCTCGACCCGTCCCGGGTCCCCCTTCCTGCCCCCGTCCGGGGGTGCGACCTCTCGATCCTGGTGCCCGTGCTCGACGAGGCGGCCAGCGTCCACGAGCTCGTGGCGCGGATCCGGGAGGCCCTGACTCCTCTCGGCCTCGACTTCGAGATCGTCTTCGTGGACGACGGTTCGCGCGACGGCACGAGCGAGCGGGTTCGCGAGGCGCGGGAGAGCGATCCACGGGTCAAGCTGGTCCGGCTGCGTCGCAACTTCGGCAAGGCGGCAGCGCTCACCGCCGGCCTCGACCACTCGGGCGGGCGCTGCATCGTGACCATCGACGGCGACCTGCAGGACGATCCCGCGGAGATTCCGCGCCTGCTCGCCGCGCTCGAGGACGGCCCGCTCGATCTGGTGTCGGGCTGGAAGCAGGACCGCCAGGATCCGCTCACGAAGACCCTGCCTTCGAAGCTCTTCAACTGGGCGACGCGCAAGCTCGCGCAGGTCGACCTGCACGACTTCAACTGCGGCTTCAAGGCCTATCGCCGGGAGGTGCTGGAGGAAGTTCCGGTCTACGGCGAGCTGCACCGCTACATCCCCGTCCTGGCCAGTCGCAAGGGCTACGCGGTCGGGGAGCTGGCGGTGCGCCACCATCCCCGTCGGCACGGGGTCAGCAAGTACGGCTGGGACCGGTTCTACAAGGGGCTGCTCGACCTGCTGACCGTGCTGTTCATCACCAAGTACACGCGGCGTCCGCTGCACCTGTTCGGCGCTCTCGGCCTCCTCGGCCTGGGCAGCGGGTTCGTGATCAACCTCTACCTCGCGGCGCGCTGGTTCATGGGCGAGCCGCTCTCGAATCGGCCCCTGCTGCTGCTCGGCGTACTCCTCATGCTGATCGGTCTGCAGGTGCTCACCACCGGTCTGCTCGCCGAGATGATGACCCACAAGACGTTCCGGCGCGCCGACAGCTACTCGGTCAAGGAGCTGCTCGATTAAGCCGGCCGGGCTGGACGTCCTCTTCCTCACCCAGACCTACCCGCGCTCGCCGCACGACAGCGCGGGCCCCTTCATCCGCGACATCGCGCGCGCTCTGGTGCGGGGCGGCGACCGGGTGCGCGTGCTGGCGCCGCATGCCGCTGGGCTCGCGGCGCGGCGGGTCGAGGACGGGGTCGTGGTGGAGACTTTTCGCTACGCTCCGGAGCGCTTCGAAGCGGTGGGGTATGGCCGCTCGCTGCGCGCCGACGAGCGCCTCGCCGGAGGAGGGCTGCTCGCCGCGCCACTCTATCTCGCCGGCGCGCGGCGGGCGCTCGGCGCCGCGCTGCGCAAGGGTCCGTGCGATCTCGTGCAGGCGCACTGGGTGGTGCCCAACGCGCTGATCGCCGCGAGCTGCGTGGGTTCGACGCCGCTGGTGGTCGGATTGCACGGCAGCGACGTCTTCATGGCGGAGAAGCCGCTGATTCGCAGCTGGACGCGTTGGGCTCTGCGCCGCACCGCCGCGCTCACCAGCTGTTCACCGGAGCTCGCCCGCCGTATCGGCGCGATCGGTTTCCCGGCCGATCGCACCAGCGTCATTCCGTACGGCGTCGACAGCGAGCTCTTCCGGCCGGACCCGGCGCGCCGCGGGATCTGGCGCGAGCGCCTCGGCGTACCGGAGAACGCGCCCCTGCTGCTCGGTGTCGGGAGGATGGCGACGAAGAAGGGATTCCACCTTCTCCTCGCGGCCCTGCCCGAGCTCTTCCGGCGGCACCCCGAGGTGCACGTCGTCCTGGCGGGAGGCGGCGATCGCCTGGAGGAGTGGCAACGCGAGGCCGCGACTCTCGCCGGGCCGGTGCACTTCCCGGGCGCCGTGCAGCACGACACGCTGCCCGATCTGTACCGTGCCGCCGACCTCTTCGTCCTGCCGGCGGTGCACGACGCCAAGGGAAACGTCGACGGTCTACCGAACGTGATCCTCGAAGCGATGGCGAGCGGTCTCGCGGTGGTCGCCAGCCGGATCTCGGGGATTCCGATCGCGATCACGCAAGGCGAGCACGGCTGGCTGGTCGACGAAGGTGACGTCGCAGGCCTCGCTGGCGCGCTCGCCGAGGCCGTGGCCGGGGCCGAGGCGCGACGGGAGCGGGGGCGAGCCGCGCGCCGGCGCGCCGAGCGCGAGTTCACCTGGGACGCCGTGGCGGCACGGTACCGGGCCGCCTATCTCGCGGCGCTGGCCCGTCCTGCCTACTGAAGCCGGAGCGAGATCTCGATCGGCTTGCCGCCGCGCAGCACGGCGAGCTTCAGGCTGCCCGCGCGCACGGCCTGCTGGGCCTCGCGCTGCAGGGCGGCAGGCTCGCTGACCGGACGATCGGCGGCCCGCAGGATCAGGTCGTCCTGGCGTAGCCCGCTGGTCGCAGCGAGGCTCTCGGGCGCCACCGCCTCCACCAGCAGGCCGCGGATGCCCAGCGGGGCGTAATCGACCGCCCGGAGGCGGAGTCCGAGCTCCCGGCGAGGAGGTTCCGCAGCCGGCGTCGCGACGCCCGCCGCCGGCACCGCCGCGCGCAGCCGCAGACGCGCCAGGGCGGTGGCGGACTCGGTGGCCGTGGGGTCGAGCTCGACGGCGCGCCGGAATGCTGCCTCGGCCTCGCCGAAGCGCTTCTGCGCGAGGTAGACAGTGCCGAGATTGTGCGCCAGGTCGGCGCGCTGGGGAGCGAGCTCGGAGGCGCGAGTGAAGCTGGCTGCGGCGCCCGCGAGATCCCCCTGCGCCTGCTGCGCGAGCGCGAGATAGGCCCAGCCGGAGGGCTCGGCGGGAGCCAGGCGGGTTGCGGCGGTCGCCGCGTCGAAGGCCTGGCCGTAGTTCTTGCCGGCGAGAGCGCGCTCGGCCAACAGGAGCGCCGACTGCGCACCCACGCCGGCGCGATTCTCGGCGTCGTGCGCGAGCGCCTGGCGCAGACTCTGTTCCATTCCCTCGCCATTCCCCAGGCCGCGCTGCGCCAGCGCCAGCTGATACCAGAGCGGAGCCGAATCGGAGCGGACCTCGACCGCCTCGGCCAGAACAGCGGCCGCTTCCACCCCGCTGCCGGCGTCGCTGTAGGCGCGCGCCAGCTGGCTGGCGACCTCGGTGTTCCGGCGGTCGAGCTCGTGGGCGCGGCGGAAGGCGTCGAGCGCGTCGAGCTTGCGGCCGAGCCGCTGGCGACAGAGACCCAGGTTGAACCAGACCCCGGCATCCCGATCGTCGAGGGCGACCGCCTGCTCGAATGCCGCGGCGGCGTCCTCGTACTGCTCGCGACCGAAGTAGAGCGCGCCGAGGTTGTTGAGCGCCTGGCTCTTGAGCTCGCGACTGACTTTGTCGGGCGCGATGCGCTCGAGCGCCAGCACCTTCTCGAAGCCGGCGAGCGCGGCATCGCTCGCGCCCGACCGCAGCTCGACCAGGGCGAGGTTGTAGACCGCGAGCGGTTGGTTGGGCGCCAGTTCGAGGCTCTCGTCGAGCCGGCTGCGGGCGCGTTGGAGATCCCCGCGCGCCAGGGCGTCGACTCCCTCCTGCAGACGTGTGCTGGCGAGGCGGAGGCGCTGCGTCGCGGCGTCGCGCTGGGCATTCTGGACCAGGGAGACGAACTCGGGGCTGTAGAGCTCGCCCTGCAGCTCGTAGCCGGGCTGCTCGAAGAGCGCCTCCACGAGCAGCTGGCTCGCGCCGTCGGAGTTGCCCTGTTGCAGGAGGAGCCAGGCCGCGGTGACGCGCAGTCGAACGCGCTCGCCGACTTGCGGATGGCGGGTCCCGAGATCCCGATAGGCGGCGATCGCCGCGGTCAGGTCGCCATCGGCATAGGCCTGGGCAGCGGCGGCTTCGTCGCGCGCCCAGGCGTCCTCGACGAGTGGAGCCGTTTCGAGCAGGTCCTCGCTGACGATCCCGCCGGGCGGTGGCGCAGGCGCCTGCTGTGCCGGGGCGAGTGCGGCAATGGAGGCGGCGGCGAGGATGGGGAGAAGGCGCATGGGAGGCGGCCGCTGGCGGGCCGCAGTCTAGCAAAGCCTCAATTGGGCAGGAGCGCGCGCGCCGTGCGCTTGGCTTCGCGCCGCCCGTCGAGATCGAAAGTGAAGATGCTCTCGAAGTTGCTCTCGACGTCGATCGTCTCTGCCACCAGCACGGGCGCGGCCGGGTCGGGGCCGGCGGCGATCTCCACGCGGTGCGGACCGGGAGCGAGCCACCTGCCGCGCACCGGAGTGGCGGCCGGCGGACCACCGTCGATGCGCACGAAACCCTGCCTCGTCTCGAGGTGCGGCTGGACCGTGAGCTTGCCCGGGCGCTGGATCGGCGAAATCACCGAGCGGCTCTCTCCTGCGCCGAGGCGGATCGCGAGCTCTTCCTCGCGGGAGTATTGCGGCGTCGCGAGCGCGAAGCGGAGCCGGTAGGACCCCGGAGCGAGCTCGAGGCGGCGCATCTGGTCGAGGGTCAAGGTGCGCCCGGCGACCCTCACGGTCATGGTCGAATCCCAGCCGGGTTCGATGGCGAGCTTCGCCGGCTTCGGGGGAGGTGGAGGCGGTGCGGGCTCGGCGGCGGCGGCTGGAGGCGCCGCGCTCTCGGTGGCCGGCGGATTCGCCGCCGGCGCGCTCGCCGCGCCGCTGGGTGGCGAGGTCACCGGGGCCGAGCTGGCGGCTGCCGGAGCTGGAGTGGCAGGCGCTGGCACGGTGTCGCGCGGCGCGGCTGCCGGATATGGAATCGGCGTCGTCTCCTGGCGATACCGCCAGAATCCCCAGGCCCCGGCCGCGATCAGCGCAGCGAGGGTCAAGGTCGCGGTCGCCCAGCGGAGTCCGCGGCGCGAGCCGAGGCCGTGCGTCGGCCGTGACGAGGCCGCGGCGTGGAGATGCCGATGCGCGCCGTCGAGCTCGATGTCACCGACGCTCAACGGGCGCGACTCGGGCTCGCGGCCGGCGGCCGGCAGGGGAGCGGTCGGCGCGGAGGCGGCGGCGCGTTGCGCGGCGAGTCCGCCATCGCCGATCCGCCGCCGGTGGGCGAGCTCTTCGAGATCGTGCAGGAGGTCGCTCGAGGCGAGGTAGCGCTGGGCAGGTTCCTTCGCCAGGCAGCGCTCGACGATGCGGGCCAGCTCGGCCGGGCAGTCCGGCGCGCGGCTGAGCAGCGGAGCCGGCGGCTCGTTGAGGATCTGGAAGAAGACGGCGGAGATCTCGGCACCTTGGAAGGGGCGCTCGAAGCTCAGCAGCTCGTAAGCCAGCACACCGAAGGAGAAGATGTCGGTTCGCGCGTCGACCGGGTCGCCGCGGATCTGTTCGGGGGCGAGGTACGCGGCGGTGCCGAGAGTGACCCCGGCCTGGGTGACCGGTTGCTGCTGTCGCGCCAGCCGCGCGATCCCGAAGTCCATGATCTTGGCCGTGTCGTCGTCGAGAATCCGGATGTTGCCCGGTTTGATGTCGCGGTGGATGACGCCGCGCGCATGGGCGTACTGCAGCCCGCGGGCGATCTGGACGAGGTAGAGCACCTTGGCCGGCAGCGGGATGAACTCGCGGCGCTTGATCTTGCGATCGAGATCCTCGCCACCGAGGTACTCCTGGACCAGATAGGGAGTCTCGCCTTCGAACCCGAAGTCGTAGACGGTGACGATGTTGCGGTGGTGGAGGTTGCCGGCGATCTCGGCCTCGCGCACGAACCTCTCACGCGTCTCGGCGTCCGCAGCGGAGCAGGTCTTGATCGCTACGTTGCGCTTGATGAAGGGATCGTGTGCCTTGTAGACGACCCCGAAGCCGCCAACGCCGATCTTCTCCAGAATCTGATACTTGGCCAGGGTTGCCATGCGCCGCGCCGGGATCGTAGCACGCTACGGCGGCGCGCTGCCGAGCTCGAGCAGTCGCGCGACGTGGGCGAGCAAGGCCTCCTGCGTCGGGCGCGCGAGAGCGCGGAAGCCATCCGGGCTCCGCGCGTCGGGCCGCAGCTCGAGCGGCTCGCCGGCGAGGGCGCGCGCCTCGACCGCGGCCGCGAGCTCCAGGGAATCGGCACGCGACGGATCGCTGAGCAGGAGCAGAGGCAGGCCGAGCGGGCGCTCGAAGGTCCGCAGACGCTGTCGATCCTCGGTCAGGCGTGGATCGGCCGGGTCGCCGAGTCGTCTCGTCCACCAGGCGCGCGCGTCGACCGGCAACGTGGCGAGCTCGTCGACCCGCCGCAGGGGATCCGGGTCCGGGTCGAGGATGACCCCGCCGGTCCAGCGGGCGGGCAGGTCACCGAGTGCCGCCGCGACGAGCGACCCGGCGATCGCGCCTTCGCCGACCAGGGCGAGCCGTGGGCTGCCGCCGGGGCAGCGCGCGGCGAGGTAACGCCGCGCCGACTCCAGATCCTCGAGTGGCGCAGAGGCCGGCCGTCCGTCGGCGGCGTGGCGCAGCGCGGCGCCGAAGCCCTCGCTGCCTCGGGGCCGCAGGCGGAGGACCGTGACTCCGCGCTGCGCGAGCAGCGAGAACAGAGGATGGAACTCCATCCAGGTAGCGGGCCGGGCGTCACTTTCGATCCAGATCAGTCCGGGGCAGCCGTCGGCCGGGCGCAGCGGCACCCAGAGCTCCGCCGGTGGATCGGTGGGCGCCGCTCCGAGACGCAGCCGCTCGGACGCGACGAGCGCCGCGGGATCGATCGCCGGAGCGAGGGTCCAGGTGAGCGGGAGCAGCTCGGCATCCGCCGCTCCGCTCCAGAAGTAGGCATCGCGCGCCGACCGCGGGCCGGCGGCGACGAGGAGGAGCGCTCCGGTCTGGCTCGGCGAACCGCCGACCCACCAGGTGCCGGCGGGTGGAGTCGGGAGCGCCAGCTCGCGTCCGTTCGCCAGGTCGAGCCAGTGTCCCTCGGCAAGTCCGTCGCAGCTCAGCTCGACCAGCGCCCGATGGACCTGCCGGTCCGCTGCCAGGGCCATCACGTCGCACTCCGGGAGCGGCAGATCGGAGAGCCGACCGGTCGCGAGGTCCAGCCGCGAGAGTCCTCGGCCGGTGCCGATCGCCTCGACCGCGAGGAGCAGCGACCGTCCGTCGTCGGCGAAGCTCAAGGGCCGATACCGGCCCTCCTGGTCGACCGGCAGCACGAGCCGCGTCTCGCCGCTGGCACGCTCCCAGAGGTAGACCTCGTCGGACTCCGGGTGGACCGTGCGCAGCAACGCGATTCGCGCTCCGTCATGGGCGGCGGCGGCGATGCGGAACGGCGTCGGATTGGTGGCCAGCAAGCGGGGAAGGCCGTGCGGAGCGGTCACCTGATAGAGGTCGTCTCGTCCCGCGCCGTCGGGATCTCCGGCCGCCAAAATAGTGTCGGGGTCGGCAGTCCAGCCGAGGAAGCGCAACGTCGGTGGGGCGGCGAGGCTCGACGTCGCGCCGGACCCCTGGCGCCAGCTGAAGGGCCGCGAGTCGCCCGCTGCGTGGATCAGGGCGGCGTGGCTCGCCGGCTCGAAGCCGAGCGGCGTGCCGCGCAGCTCGAGGCGTTCCCGGCGCGTCGGGTCCCAGCGCACCAGGTCGAGCGACCCGTCATCCCGCCCGAGGAGGGCGAGCTCGCCGTCGGAGCTCAAGATCGCGCTCGCCACGCCGTGCGTCGCCAGGAAGTCGCCGGCCGGGTGGGTCGCGGCGGCGGCTCGCGGGGAGCTCGGCGGGAGCTCGGAACGCCGCTCGTGGCAGCCGCCCAGGGCGACCGCGAGCGCGACGCCGAACAGCAAGCGACCCCGGCGCGTCGCCCGCCGGTATACTGCCGGCATGTCCGACCGAAAGTACAAGCAACGCGGATACATGGACGGAGAAGGGGAGCGCAAGACGTCCGGATCGCCGCCGCCTCGGCCCCCACGCGATCCGCGCGAGGCACCCCGCGGACGGGGGCTGGGCGCGCCCACCGAGTCGGCGTTCCGCTGCGCGCGCTGCGGCGCTTCCGCGACCGTGGCCGAGGCGATGTCCGCCGCCGCGCGCTGCGCCGGCTGCGGCTCGGACTTGCACACCTGCACGAACTGCACGAGCTTCGACCCCGCCTCGCCGCATGAGTGCCGCCAGCCGGTGCCCGAACGGATCGCCAAGAAGGACCGGGCGAACTCCTGCGAGCTGTTCGCTCCGCGCGTCCGGCAGGAGCACGCGCCGGAGAAGCCCGCGCCTGCTCCGGACGATCCGCGAGCCGCGTTCGACGCGCTGTTCAAGTTCTGAGGGGCGGGCGCGATCAAGCGCCGGAGATCGCCTCGAGGGCGCGTCGCCGGAACTCGTCGAGTTGGGCGCGATCCCGATCGGAGAGCGCCAGCAGCTCGAGCTCCAGCTCGGTCGGGCTGTCGTCGTCGGGGCGCAGGCGGCGGTAGGCGACCACCCGGCCGCGCGCCGAGATCGGCGGATCGGCGAAGTGCAGATCCACCGCGGCTCCCGTCTGCGGCTCGATAGCGAGCGCTGCCTCGATCACCAGGCTGGCCTCCGCCAGGCCCACGACGCGAAAGTCGGCCGCCGAGCTGACGCCGACCTCCTCGGCGCCGCGCACCTGAAACCGTCCGAAGAGACGCGTTTCGAGGGTCACGATGGCGCGCGAGGAAAGGAAGGTCGCCAGCCGCTGAGCCTCGGGCTGGAGCACGTTCTCGAATTCGATGCCCGCCCGGTAGAGCGGCTGCTGGTCTCCCCTGGCGTTGGCGCGCGTCCCCTGGAGGAAGCACCAGACGACCCGCCCGGTGATCGCCAGCCCTTCGAGCTGATGGTTGAGGCGAAGCGCGATGCGGCTGCGCGGATTGAGTCGTGTGTGGGTCTCGAGCGACATGCCCGAGACCGAGATGTCGAGAACCCGGCCGTCGAGCGAAAGCTCGAGCGCCCCATGCTTGGCGGGCAGTCGATGGCGGCGGCTCCTGCGGCGTTCTACGGCGGGCTTCATGGGGTCGGCTTTCTACCCACCAATATACGACATCTCGATGCGGCCGGGTGGCGGAGTGGCGGCGGTGCGCAGCTCCGAGTAGCGATCGGAGCGCGCCTTCCACAGCTCGTCGATCCGCCGGGTGAGATCGCCGTCGCTGGCGCCTGAGCGCAGTGCAGACTTGAGGTCGAACCCCTGCGCGGCGAACAGGCAGGTATAGAGGTGGCCGTCCGCGGAGAGGCGGGCGCGCGTGCAGTCGCCGCAGAAGGGCTGGGTGACCGACGCGATCAGGCCGATCTCGGCGCCGCCGTCGAGCCGCCGGTAGCGGCGGGCGACCTCGCCGCGGTAGGCGGGCGCCAGGGGCGCGACGGGAAACTCGGTCTCCAGGTGCGCCAGGATCTCGCGGGCGGGAACCACCTCTTCGAGACGCCAGCCGTTGCTCGAGCCGACGTCCATGTACTCGATGAACCGCACGATGTGGCCGCGATCGCCGAAGCGCCGCACCAGCGCGCCGAGATCCCGGTCGTTGACCCCGCGGCGCACCACCGCGTTGATCTTGAGCGGAGCGAAGCCAGCTTCTTCGGCGGCCGCGATGCCGTCGAGGACACGCGCCAGCGGCACGTCGCTGTCCGCGATCCGCCGGAAGACCGCTTCGTCGAGCGTGTCGAGGCTCACGGTGAGCCGGCCGAGCCCGGCCTGGCGTAGCTCGCCGGCATGCTGGGCGAGCAGGGCGCCGTTGGTGGTCAGGGTGAGCTCGGCGTCGAGCCCGGCGAGGCGACGGACGAGCTCTGGCAGGTCGCGGCGCAGGAGCGGCTCACCGCCGGTGAGACGGATCTTGCGCACGCCGAGCGCCACGAACAGGCTCGCCAGGCGCGTGATCTCCTCGAAGCTGAGGATCTCCGAACGGCGCAGGAACGGATGGTCGACGCCGAACACTTCGCGCGGCATGCAGTAGGTGCAGCGGAAATTACAGCGGTCGGTGACCGAGATCCGGAGGTCGGCGAGCGGCCGCTCCAGGCGGTCGACGGGAGGCTCGGCGACGATCGGCAGGCCTGGCACGGCGCGATCTTACGCTGGGCGGGGGGAAGGCTGTGGTCGCGGACGGACGGCAGGGCCCGCGCCGCCTCACCCACCGCGCGGCGCGCGCCTCCCGGCAGCCGCCGCCAACTCGCGGATCCGCGTCGGAAGGTCCGCGGGGACCTGGTCCGGGCACAGGCGCCACGTCCAGTTGCCGGACTCCTGGCCGGGAGTGTTCATCCGCGCCGCGCTGCCGAGATCGAGAAAGTCCTGCAGAGGAACGACGGCGAGCGCTGCCACGGAGGTGAAAGCGGCGCGCACCAACGACCAGCTGACCGAATCGGGAGGGCCTCCCAGGTAGGCGAGAGCGCGCCGGCGCTCGGGTTCCTGCGCCCGCTCGAACCAACCCCGGGTCGTGTCGTTGTCGTGCGTGCCGGTGTAGACGGCGGCCAGCGGCTCGTGATGATGCGGCAGATGGGTACTGTCCTCCTCGCCGAACGCGAACTGGAGGACTTTCATCCCGGGGAGGCCGAGCTTGCGCCGCAGGGCGTGGACCTTGGCGTCGATGTCGCCGAGGTCCTCGGCGAGCAGGGGCAGGTCGCCGCCGAGCGCGCGACGGAGCTCCCGGAAGAGGGCCTCACCGGGACCGCGGACCCAGCGGCCGCGAACCGCGGTGGCGCTGGCGGACGGAATCCGCCAGTAGGCCACGAAACCGCGGAAGTGATCGAGCCGGAGCAGGTCGAAACGCCGCAACTGGACGCGCAGGCGGGCGACCCACCAGGCGTAGCGCTGCGCCTTCAGCCGGTCCCAGCGGTAGAGGGGGTTGCCCCAGCGCTGGCCCTGGGCGCTGAAGTAGTCGGGGGGCACGCCCGCGACGGCCCGCAGCTTGCCTTCGGCGGTGCCGTCGAACAGCTCGCGATGCGCCCAGACGTCGGCGCTGTCGGCTGCGACGTAGATCGGAATGTCGCCGAGCAAGGCCACGCCGCGCGCCCGGGCCGCGGCGCGCAAGGCGTCCCACTGCCGGAAGAACAGGAACTGCACGAAACGGTGGAACGCGATGTCGTCGGCCAGCTCGCGCCGGGCGTCGGCGAGCGCGGCCGCGCGGCGGTCGCGGAGCGGCGCGGCCCAGGCGGTCCAGGCGACGCCTCCGTGCCGAGCTTTGAGCGCCGCGAAGAGCGCCCAGTCGTCGAGCCAGGGAATCTGTCCGGCGGCGCTCGCGAAACCCTCCAGCTCGTCGTGGAGCGTCCCGCGCGGCCGCTCGCTGAGGGTCGCGAAAGCGCGCCGCAGCAGCCGGTCCTTGCTCTGTTCGGCGGCGACGAAGTCGACCCGCGAGGGGTCGGGCGAGTCGGCCATGGCGAGATCGCCGGCTTCGATCAGCCCATCGGCGAGCAGCGCTTCGGGAGAGACCAGGAGGGGGTTGCCAGCGAAGGCCGAGAACGCGTTGTAGGGCGAGTGGCCCAAGCCGGTCGGACCGAGCGGCAGCATCTGCCAGACGGCGAGCCCGCAGTCCACCAGCCAGTCCAGCGTCGCGAACGCCGCCGGACCGAGGTCGCCGATGGAGAAGCGTCCGGGGAGGCTGGTCGGGTGGAGGAGGAGGCCGGCCCGACGGTCGCTCCCCGGGACGCTGCCGGACGAGCGTTGCGCGCTCACTCCCGCTCGAGGTAGGTGTAGCCGGAGAGGCCCTGCTCGTAGACGCGCAGCAACTGCTTGGACTCCTCGAGCGTGATCCGCTTGCAGCGCAGGGCGATCTCGGAGAAGCGCCGGACGTTGGCGAGCAGGTCCTCGCGGTCGTAGCTCACGTACTTCAGGACGTCGGCCACGGTGTCGCCGGTGAGCACGTGGTCGATGTGGTAGCCGCCCTCCTCGTTGAGAGTCACGTCGAGGGTGTTGGTGTCCCCGAAGAGATTGTGCAGGTCGCCGAGGATCTCCTGGTAGGCGCCGACGAGGAAGACACCGAGATAGTAGTCCTCGTCGCCGACCGGGTGCAGCTCGAGGACCTGTTTGACGTCGCGCCGGTCGATGAAGCGGTCGATCTTGCCGTCCGAGTCGCAGGTGATGTCGGCGAGCACGCCGCGGCGGCTCGGCTCCTCGGCCAGGCGGTGGATCGGCAGGACGGGGAAGAGCTGCTCGATCGCCCAGGAGTCGGGCAGCGACTGGAAGACCGAGAAGTTGCAGAAGTAGGTGTCGGCGAGCATCCGTTCGAGTCCCTCGAGCTCCTCCGGCGTCTCGGGCATCTCGCGGACCATGCGGAGGATCTTGAGCGACAGCGCCCAGAAGAGGTCCTCGGCGAGCACCCGTTCGGCGAGCGAGAGGTGGTTGAGGATGAACAGGCTGAGCACTTCGTCCCGGTAACCCACCGCGTCGTGATAGGCCTCGAGGAGGTTCTTGCGCGAGACCTCGCGCAGCGTTTCGAAGAGGTTGCGGATGGGAGCCGCAGTGCCGTGGGGCAACGCTTCGGGAAGCTCGCCGACGGTGAACTCGCCCACCCCGAGAACGTCGAAGATCAGCACCGCGTGGTGAGCGACCAAGGCGCGGCCCGACTCCGAGACCAGCGTCGGGTGCGGTACGCCGGCGGCGTCACAATGCTCCATGGTGCCGAAGACGATGTCGTTCGCGTACTCCTGCAGGGTGTAGTTCATCGACGAGGAGAAGTTGGTCTGCGAGCCGTCGTAGTCCACCCCTAGCCCGCCGCCGACGTCGAGCCGGCCGAGCGGCGCGCCGAGTTTGTAGAGCTCGCAGTAGGTGCGCACCGCCTCGCGCAGAGCCTCCTTGACGTTGCGGATCGAGGAAATCTGGCTGCCGAGGTGGAAGTGCAGCAGTTGGAGCCGGTCGAGCAGTTCGTGGTCGCGCAGGAAACGGACGGCCTGGAAGAGGCCGCGCGAGCCGAGGCCGAACTTGGAACGATCACCGCCCGAGGCCTCCCAGTGGCCCGCCCCGCGTGCCGTCAGGCGGGCGCGGATCCCGATGGCGGGCCGCACTCCGGTGCGTTCGGCGAGACTGGCGATCAACTCGAGCTCGGAGAATTTCTCGACCACCAGGATGATCTGCCGACCGAGCTTCGAGCCGAGGAGGGCGGTCTCGATGTACTCCTCGTCCTTGTAGCCGTTGCAGATGACCAGCGCCTCGTCGTCCTCCAGCATGCCGAGCACGGCGAGCAGCTCCGGCTTGGATCCCGCCTCGAGCCCGAAGTTGTAAGGCCGGCCGGCGTGGAGCAGACGCTCGACGACGAAGCGCTCCTGGTTGACCTTGATCGGGTAGACACCGCGGTACTCGCCGCCGTAGCCGTACTCCGCGATGGCGCGGCGGAACGCCTCGTTGAGCTCGACGACTCGCGCGCCGAGGATCTGGGAGAAGCGCAGGAGGAGCGGCGGGCTGATGCCGCGCTGGCGGACTTCGTCGACGAGCTCCTTGAGGTCGAGCTTGACGGTCTCCGGGCCCCCGGGGTGAACGACGAGGTTGCCGCGTTCGCTCACCGAGAAGAAGCGGTTTCCCCATTGACGGACGTTGAAGAGATCGAGCGCATCCTCGATCGACCATTTGCGCAGCGGAAGGGTGGTCAATGCATGGCTCCTCGGCGGCCGGGGACTCTAGCACCGAACGGGGGCGCAGCGACGCCCGGCGGAAGCGCGGTCCCCGCTCAGGGCGTGGCGAGCTGGTAGCTCACCTGGTCGCCGTCGGCGTCCAGCTTCAACGCCGCGGCGGAGTAGCGGTTGGTGGCAGCCGAGAAGACCGCGCGCAGCGGCTGGCTGCGCTCGTCGAGGTCGCGGACGATGTCGTCGAGGGCGCGCAGACGGGTGGCTCCCGGCGCGAGGTCGAAGACCGTCGACCCGATGTAGGCGTCGGCGGCGTCGAAGAGATCGAGGCGCACGGAGGCGTCGTCGGCGTCGAGATTCGCCACCGCGAGCGCGGTGGTGTCGCCGGACGCCAGGGTCAGGGAGGGGATCTGCTGCGCCGTGGCGGACCAATTCTCGTCCCGGTGCACGGGGACGACCGCACCGCCGGAGGCGCCAGGGGAGCCGGCGGGATGGATCCGGGCGAAGGCCCCCAGATCGCCGGTGGTTCCGGCTGGAAGGGCGTAGAAGGTCACCCGCAGGGCGCCGCGGGCCGCCGGGAGGCCGAAGGCATAGTGCGCCTGGGGTAACAACAGGTCGGATTCTCCGGCGAGATAGAAGCGGCGTGGGCCGAGCGCCTCGTCGTAGGAGATCTCCGCCAGCAGCTCGAGCTCGACGATGGCGGGCGGAAGACCCGCGTTGAACAGCTCGAGCTGGGTTTCGAGGCCGTCGTCGAGGGAGTCGTAGAAGGCCGGGAACTCCCCGACGGCGATCTCCCAGGCTGGCGTGCTGCCGGTCACCGTGACCTGGACCTGGGCGTCCGCGAAGCCTCCCTCGGCCGTCCTGGCGCGCAGCGCGACGGCGTAGGTTCCGGGGGCGAGGAAGAGATAGTCGGTGCCCAGTCCGGTCGCCGTGTCGCCCTCGGCCCAGCCGCCGTCGCCGAAAGTCCACTCGGAGTGCACGAACGTGGCGTTCCCGGTCAGGTCGAAGTGAGCCGGGATGCCGGCCGTGATGGTCACGGGCCGCAGGATCGAGACGATGGGCGACTCGAGGATCGGCAGCAGGGTCTCGAGGAAGAGCCCGGCGATCTGCTGGTAGCCGTCGCTGTTGGGATGCCCGACCGGGTCCTCGACGTCGGGATCGTAGTAGTAGTAGTTCTCGAAGACGTCGGGCAGGCTCTCGAAGAGTGCGAAGTTGTCGACCACCGCGCGATTGCGCAGCTCGCCGAGCTCCCGGAGGCTCGCGGCGAGTGCCGACGTGCGGGCGTTGTTGCCGTCCGTGGGGGCCTCGGGAATCCGCGGGATCACGGTGGCATGCACCGCCCTCATGCCGAGGGCCTCGGCTCGTCCGGCCATCTCGTCGAGATTGAACCGGATGGTCTCGATGCCGACGTGGCGCGAGATGTCGTTGGTCCCCTCCATGAGCAGCAAAAAATCGCCGCCGAGGGCGAGTACGTCGTCGATCCGCGACAGGCCTTCGCCGGTGGTTTCGCCGCCCACGCCATGGTTCAGCACCGTGGCGTCGTAGCCGTAGCCGCCCAACCACTGCTGCAGCCGGCGGGGATAACCGCCGCCTGGTCCGACGGTATCGCCGTACCCTTCGGTGATGCTGTCGCCGAAGGCGTGGAGGAGGTACTCCTGGCCCGGTGCCGGGGCGGCGACGAGCAGCGCGGCGAGCGCGCACGGTGCCAGACGGAGGAGTTTGCGCATGGGAGCGAGCAAATGCTCGAAGCACGTAAGTTTAGGAAGCCGCCGCGGGAGTGTCAACGCGGCGAGCGGGGCGCGGGCTGTAGACTTCCCGTCAGCGAGGTGGGGCCTTGAGCGCAGCCGGACTGGATGGCGGCATGGCGGAGCGGATTCGCGAGGCGGTGGCGGAGGCGGAGGCGAGGTCGGGCGGCGAGATCGTGCCGGTCCTCCTGCCGGCGAGCGACGGCTACGAGGTCGCCTACTGGAAGGGCGCGGCACTCGGCGGGCTTCTGGCCGAAGCTCTGGTCGCGGCTTGGGCGGGTGGATCCTGGCTGATCGGGTCCGCCTGGCTGATCGCGTCCGGGGCGGCGGGAGCTCTCGGTGGGGCGTTCGCCGCGCTCGCCATCCCGGCGCTGCGGCGCGGTCTCGCCGGCGAAGCGGAGCTCCAACGCCAGGTCGAGCAGCGGGCGAGCGCGTGTTTCGTGGCGCACGAGGTCTTCCGCACGCGCGAGCGAACCGGAATCCTCATCCTGGTCTCGCGCTTCGAGCGCCGCGTCGCGGTGCTCGCCGACGAGGGGATCCGTTCCCGTGTCCCGGACTCGACCTGGGATGCGCTCGCTGCCGAAGTCGCCGGCAGGGTCCGGCGCGAGGGCGCTGGCCCGGCGCTGCTCGCCGCGGTGCAGGCCGCGGGTGACCTGCTCGCCGCGCAGGGTCCTCCCCGTCGGGCCGACGATCGCAACGAGCTGCCGGACCCGCCGCGTTCCGTGCCCTGAGTGGCCTGAGTGAGATGTTAAGCTGCCGTCGTTTCCTCGACAGGAGCCCGAGACCATGAACCAGCCCGTTCCCCCTCCGCCGGGCGCTCCGGCGCCGAAAAAAGGAATGTCGACTCTCGTCAAGGTCCTCCTCGGATGCGGTGTGCTCGTCGTGCTCGGCATCGGGAGCTGCTTCGTCGTCACCGGCTATTTCGTCAAGAAGGGAGTCGGCAAGCTCGAGTCGTTCGCCAAGGAGCTCGAGTCGAACCCCGACGCCGCGGCGGTCAAGGCGGCGGAGATGGCGCTGCGGCTGAATCCCGAGGTCGACGTGATCTCCTCCGATCCTGCCCAAGGGATCATCACCGTGCGCGAGAAGGCGACCGGCAAGGAGATCACCTTCGATCTCGAGGACATCAAGGCCGGCAAGTTCAGCATCCGCTCGGGCGACGAGGAGGCGGCGATCGACATCGACGCCAACTCCGAGTCGGCGCAGATGAAGGTGGTCACCAAGGACGGGACGACCCGCCTCGGCACCGGGCAGGACATTCCCGACTGGCTGCCGACCTACCCCGGCGGGCGCAGCGAGGGCATCGCCGCGATCGAATCGCGCGGCGAGAAGAGCGGCTCCTTCACCCTGCGCACGGCGGACCCGATCGACACGGTGCTGGCCTACTACGAGCAGAAGCTCCAGGCCGCGGGGTTCACGGTCCACCGCGCGGCCCTCAACTTCAACGGCGCGCCCAGCGCCACGCTGACCGGGACCTCGGAGCGCCGCAACGTCAATCTCACGGCGACGGCGCAAGAGGGCGAGACGCAGGCGCTGGTGAGCTACAGCGAGAAGCTCTGACCTGTCGCGTCCGTTGAGCCGAGCGACCGTCAGGGAGCCTCCGCGATCGAGCGACCGGAGGGAGACGTGAGTCTCTTCCGCCGGCAGGCCACCGGATCGGTGGTGTGCGTCTCGTGCGGGCGTCTGGTCGGGGTGCGCGACGAGCGCTGCTTCCACTGCGGCCGGCGCAATCCGGCGCTCTGGGGCTACGCGCCGGCTCTGCGCAAGCTGGGCGCCGATCTCGGTTTCGTCAAGCTGCTGATCGGAGGCTGCGCGGCGCTCTACCTGGTCGCCCTGTTGCTCAGTCCCGGCGCGTTGCAGCCCCGCGGCCTCATGCAGTTGTTCGCTCCGAGCTCGCGCACGCTCTTCCTGCTCGGCGCGAGCGGCCCGCTGCCGGTCTTCGGACTGGGCCACTTCTGGACCGTGCTGTCGGCGGGCTGGCTGCACGGCAGCCTGCTGCACATCCTCTTCAACATGATGTGGGTGCGGCAGCTCGCGGCTCCGGTCGCCGACCTCTACGGCGCGGGTCGCATGGTGCTGATCTGGACGGCGGCCTCGGTGGTGGGCTTCGCCGCGAGCTCGGCGGCCGGCGCCTTTCTGCCCGCCCTGCCGCTCATCGGTTCGCACGCCGCGTTCACCGTCGGTGCCTCGGCCTCGATCTTCGGGCTGCTCGGCGCTCTGGTGTTCTACGGCCGCCGCAGCGGCCAGCGCGCGATGCGCGATCAGGTCTGGGGTTGGGCGGTGGTGATGTTCCTCTTCGGGCTGATCATGCCGGGAGTCGACAACTGGGCTCACTTCGGGGGCTTCCTGGGCGGGTACGTGGCGGCGCGACTTCTCGACCCGCTGCGACCGGAACGCCTGCAACACCTGCTGCTCGCCCTGATCTGTCTCGCCGCCACGTTCGGCTCGATCGTCCTCTCGCTAGTGACCGGCACGCGGCTCCTCTCGGCGCTCGAGGGCGGATGAGCGAGGCGAAGCGGCGCAAGATCCGGCTCGACGCCGCCTGGCGGGAAGCACGCGAGCTGGTCTGGCGCCAGCGCGGGCGACTCGGCCTCGCCTTCGCCGTGATGCTGATCGGCCGGCTCGCCGGGCTGGTCCTGCCGGCCTCGTCCAAGTTCCTGATCGACGACGTGCTGGGTGAGGGGAAGCGGGAACTGCTCGTGCCGCTCGCGTTGGCCGCGGGTCTGGCGACCCTCGTCCAGGCGGCGACCGGCTTCGCGTTGGCGCATCTTCTCGGGATCGCGGCGCAGGGGCAGATCGCCGCGATGCGCAAGCGGCTGCACGGGCACATTCTCCGCTTGCCGACGCGCTACTTCGACACCACCAAGAGCGGCGAGCTGATCTCGCGGGTGATGAACGACGCGGAGGGGATCCGCAACCTGGTGGGCACGGGGCTGGTGCAGCTCTGCGGGGGCCTGCTCACCGCGGCGCTGGCGCTCGGCGTCCTGTTCTGGCTCAACTGGCGACTCACCGCGGCGATTCTCGGCGTGCTGCTGCTGTTCGGCCTGATGCTCGCCTTCGCGTTCCGGCGCCTGCGGCCGATCTTCCGGGAGCGCAACAAGATCCAGGCCGAGATCACGGGCCGGCTCGGAGAGTCGCTCGGCGGCGTGCGGATCGTCAAGGCCTACACGGCCGAGCGCCTGGAGGGGGAGGTCTTCGGACGCGGCATCGATCGCCTGTTCGCCAACATCCGGACGACGATGACCGGGATCGCTGGCGTCACGGCGCTCTCCACGGCGCTCCTCGGGGTGGTCGGCGTGATCATGATGACGATCGGCGGGCGTTCGATCCTCGCCGGGTCGATGACTCTTGGCGACTTCGTGATGTACATCTTCTTCAGCGGCCTGCTGGTCGCGCCGGTGGCGGAGATCGCCTCGATCGGCACGCAGCTGACCGAGGCTTTCGCCGGCCTCGACCGGATCCGCGAGATCTTCGGCCAAGCGACCGAGGACGAGGAGGATCAGACCCGGGAGCCCGTGGGCGAGCTCCGCGGCGAGGTGGTCTGCGAGGACGTGGGCTTTGCCTACGAAGCGGACGCGCCGGTGCTGAGCGGCGTCTCGTTCGCGGCGCCGGCCGGCTCGACCACCGCTCTGGTGGGCTCCTCGGGCTCCGGCAAGAGCACCCTGATCGGCCTGCTGATGGCCTTCCACCGCCCGCAGCGGGGTCGCATCCTGGTCGACGGACGAGATCTCGCCCGCTTGCGGCTGACCGACTATCGACGCCACCTCGGTGCAGTCTTCCAGGAGAACTTCCTGTTCGACGGCACGATCGCCGAGAACATCGCCTATTCCCGGCCGACGGCCAGCCGCGACGAGATCGAGGCCGCGGCGCGGGTGGCGCACTGCGACGAGTTCGTGACGCGCTTCGAGTTGGGCCTCGACACGGTGGTGGGAGAGCGTGGCGTCAAACTCTCCGGCGGGCAGCGCCAGCGGGTGGCGATCGCGCGCGCCATCCTCGCCGACCCGACGATCCTGATCCTCGACGAGGCGACCTCGAGTCTGGACAGCGACAGCGAGGCGATGATCCAGGACGGGCTCGGCAGCCTGCGCGCCGGGCGCACGACCTTCGTGATCGCGCACCGCCTGTCGACGATCCGCTCCGCCGACCAGATCCTGGTGATCGAAGGGGGCGAGATCGTCGAACGCGGCCGGCACGACGAGCTGCTCGCGCTCGGCGGCCGCTATCGCCAGCTCCACGACCGGCAGTTCGGCCTGGAGGCGGATCGCTTCCTGAACCCCGGTGAGGACTTCACGCCGGTCGAGTCGCCGGCCGGAAGCGTTACGCCCGTTACATCGCCGACCCGGCTCTGAGTGGCATGGCGTCCGCCCGGGCGAGGTAGACTGCGAGCTCGACATGCAAGCCACCGTGGTGTCCGCCCTCGTCGGAGCGCTCTGGCTCGCCGCATCCCTCTCCGCCCAGGACGGGCGCGGGCCGCTGGCCCTCGAAGTCCAGGTCGAGGATGCCAAGGGGAAGAACGTGGCCGGCGCCGAGGTGAGATTGGTCTATCTCGCGCCCGAAGGCGGCGCCCTGCCTTCGGTCCTCACCGATGCGCGCGGCCAGGTGACCGTGGGGGGGCTGTCGGCTGGCCGCTGGACGGTCGAGGTGCGCCACGCCGGACACATGACCTATCTCGCCGAGCTGGCGCTGGCGGGCGACGCCAAGCCGGAAGTCCTCGCCGCGTCGCAGCAGATGGCGCCCGGGGCGACGTCGACGCTCAAGGTGCGCTTCGCTCGCGGGCGCTCGGAGCGCGCCGTGCCCGCGCAGCGGCCGCAGCCGGTCGCTCGAGCCGCCCCGCCGTCACCCCCGCCGGTGCTCCCCGCGCCGCCGGCCGCCGAGCCGATGGCGACGCCTTCGCCGGTCGTGGTCGCGCCGCAGCCGACGAAGCAGGAGCCGACGCCAGTCACTCCCGCACCAGCTCCCGAAGCAGTGCAAGTCCCGTCCCCGCTGCCGGAGCAGCCCGCGGTGGCGGCACCGAAGCCGGTCCTTGCGGCTCCGGCGCCGCCCGAACCGGCGCCCGCGACGCCGCCGATCGCGGCGCCACCGGTCGCCCCGCCGATCGCGGCGCCACCGGTTCTGCAGGCGCCAGCAGAGGCGGCGCAAGCCCTCTCCGAAGCGCCCGGGGCGGCTCCGACCAGCCCGCCTCCGGTCGTCTCCACGCCGGTCGCGCCGGTTCCCGAGCCCCTGGCGGCGCCCCAGCCGGCGCCTCTTCCCCCGGCCCGGCCGCGAGTCTGCGTCGAGTGCCCGCCCGGCGAATCGGCGGCCTGGGGTGAGGCGACGATCGCGACCGGCAGTGCGGAGGGGTGCCCGAGCGATCTCGCGGCGCGCCTCGCCGCGGTGCCGCTCGAGAAGGTGGACGAGATCGCGGCCGGCGTCGGCGACGGGTGCCGGATCATGCAGGTCACCCTTCCCGCCGGCGCGCGCTACACCGGCTTTCGTTTCGAGGCGCAGAGCGGGAGCGTTACCGCGGATTGCCTGCCGGGCCGGGACTGCCCGTCCGGCGGCTGCAAGTTCCCCTTCGCGCCGGTGGTGCGGCGCGCGGGCCAGCGCACCACGTTGCTCGCAGCCTTCGCGAGCACCGTACGCGAGCCGCGGCGGGCGTTGGTCGTGGGCTATTCGACCTACGACAAGAAGCGCTAGCCAGAAAGGCGCTCGACCTCGACCCGCGCGTCGTTGAAACAGGCCGAGCCGCCCAGGTCGGCGAGGGTGTCCGGGGCGAGCGCGCAGGCGGTGGCGCCGTTCTCGGTCTGGTGGCTCCACAGCCCCTTGGGGAGCACGACGACGCCACGCCGCACCGCCGCGGAGAGCCGCGCTCGGCAGTGCACTTCGCCCAAACCGTTGGTGACCCGCACGCGATCGCCGTCGGCGAGACCGCGTGCCGCGGCGTCGTCGGGATGGATTTCCAGGCGCGCGGGCTCGCGGCGCAATTGACCGAAGGTCGAGCTGATCGTCTTGCCGGTCGCCGGAGAGATGAGCGCGAGCGGATGGGTCGCGTCTCCGGGGTCGGGCCGATAGGCGTAGAGGCCCGACGGGGCCTCGCGATCGAGGGCCTCCGGGACGAGGTGGATCTTGCGGTCCGGGGTGTGCGGGAAGACGTCGACGAACTGGATTGGCCGGTCCCCGGCGGCCGGCGTGGCATAGCCATGGTCGACGATCGCCGCCGTCAGCTCGTCGCCCCGCCCGCTGCTGGCGAGCACGCGGCGCCGTACCTCGCCGACGTCGGGCAATTCGGCGCGCTCGGCGACGCCGGTGCGCACCGCGAGCTCGACGAAGACGTCGTGGTTCGAACGCGACTCGCCGACCGGCGGGATGACCGGATCGCTGGCCTGTAGCACGAAGGCCCCGTAGCCGCGCGAGAGCTCGTGGTGCTCCAGGAAGGTGGTGGCGGGCAGCACGAGGTCGGCGTAGCGGGAGGTATCGGTCGCCACCTGATCGAACACGACGGTGAAGAGATCGTCGCGCTCCAGCCCGCGCCGCACGGCGGTCTGATGGGGCGTGGTCATGAGCGCGTTCGAGTTGTAGACGAAGAGCACCCGGACCGGAGGCACCGCGGCGGGTGAGAGCGCCTCGCCCAGGCGGTTCATGTTGATCAGCCGGGTCGCCGGTTCGGGGCCGGCGACCGCCGAGCCGTCGAAGCTCCAGGCCGCCGAGTTCGACAGCGTGTAGCCACCGCCGCGGACGCCGAACTTCCCGGCCACCGCCGGCAGGGCGAGGACCGCGGCAACGGCCGAGCCGCCGTTGCGATTGCGCTCGAGCCCCCAGCCGCAGCGAATCACCGCCGGCGAGGTCTCGGCGTAGAGCTCCGCGAACCGGGCGAGGTCGGCGGCGGGGACGCCGGCGATCTCGGCTGCGCGCGCGAAAGTCCAGGGGGCGGCGCGCTCCTGCAGCGCCTCGACTCCGGTGGCGTGGGCGGAGAGGAACGCCAGGTCGGAGCGGCCGCTGGCGAAGAGCTCGCGCAGCAGCGACAGAGCGACCGCGACGTCGGTTCCCGGACGCGGCGCGAGGTGCAGGTCGGCCTCAGCGGCGAGCGGAATCCGGCGCGGATCCACCACCACCAACCGCGCCCCGATGCGGCGCGCCGCGCGCACGATCGGCACCAGGTGGATTCCCGAGGCCGACGGATTGCAGCCCCAGATCACGATCAGACGGGCGTGCGCGTAATCGGTGAGGGCGACCCCTTCCATCTTGCCGTAGAGCCCGAGCGCGGCGCGCCCGGTGGCCGCCGCGCAGACCGTGCGCGCCAGGCGGGAGGCGCCGAGGCGGCGGAAGAGCAGTGCGTCGATGGTGTCCTGGCTGAGCAGGCCGTTCGAGCCGCCATAGGAGTAGGGCAGGATGGATTCGCCGCCGTCGCGCTCGCGCGCCGTCCGAAGGCGCTCGGCGGCGAGATCGAGCGCCTCGTCCCAACCGATCGGCGCGAAGCGTCCCTCGCCCTTGGCTCCGACCCGGCGCAGCGGGCGCAACAGGCGCTGCGGGCCGTAGAGATGCGCCGGATAGTCCCGGACCTTGGAGCAGATGAAACCAGCGGTGAGCGGATTGCGATCGCTGGCGCCGGCGAGCTTGACGACCCGCCCGGCCTCGACCGTCACCTCAAGACTGCAGGCGTCCGGGCAGTCGAGTGGGCATGCGGAGCGTCGCAGCTGCGGGGAGCCGGTCATCTCAGACGAAGAAATCGGGGATCAGAGGTTGGCCGGGCTCGACGGCATAGCGCTCGAGATCGGTCACGCCCGCGCGCGCCAGGACCTGGTCGTCGAGGAAGAAGTTGCCGGTGCACTCGCGCGCCGGCTGGGTGAGGATCCAATAGGCCGCGTCGGCGAGGATCTGGGGTCGCCGGGTGTTGCGCGGCGAGACCACGCCGCCGAGCATGGCGAGCGCTGCCGTGTCGATGGCGGTGCGCGGCCAGAGGGCGTTGAAGGCGATGCCCCGGTCGCGGAACTCCTCGGCCATGCCGAGGACGCACATCGACATGCCGTACTTCGCCATGGTGTAGGCGACGTGGCCGGCGAACCAGCGGCTCTCCAAGTTCAGCGGCGGCGAGAGGTTGAGCACGTGCGGATTCTCCGCCGCGATCAGGGCCGGCAGGCAGGCGCGTGTGCAGAGGTAGGTGCCGCGCACGTTGACGCTGAACATGAGGTCGAAGCGCTTCATCGGGGTCTCGAGCGTACCGCTCAGACCGATCGCCGAAGCGTTGTTGATCAGGACGTCGATGCCGCCAAAATGCCGCCGGGCGTGCTCGACCGCGGCCTCGACCTGTTCCTCGGAGCGGATGTCGGTGGGGATGGCGAGCGCCTGTCCCCCTGCCGCCTCGATCTCTTCCGCCGCGGTGTAGATCGTACCGGGCAACTTCGGATGCGGCTCGGTGGTCTTGGCGAGGATGACGAGATTGGCGCCGTCGCGGGCCGCGCGCTTGGCGATCGCCAAGCCGATACCGCGCGACGCACCGGTGATCACCAGGGTCTTGCCGCTGAGGGGAGCCATGTCGCGATCCTACCCTCGTCGAGCTGCCGCCGGTTGCTAGAGTCGCCGGCGATGGGACTGGAGCGCTTCGACCCGCGGATCCGCGCCTGGTTCACCGCGCGCTACGGCGTCCCGACGGCGGTCCAGCAAGCCGCCTGGGGGCCGATCGCCGCCGGTGAGCACGTGCTGGTCACCGCGCCCACCGGCAGCGGCAAGACCCTCACCGCATTCCTCTGGGCGCTCGACCGGCTGGCCACCGGGGCGTGGGAAAGCGGCACCACGCGCGTGCTCTACGTCTCGCCCCTCAAGGCGCTCAACGCCGACATCGAGCGCAACCTGATCGAGCCACTGGCCGGCATCGGGGAGGCGTTCGCCGCGGCCGGTAGCGCGCTGCCGCCGATCCGCGTCGCGGTGCGCAGCGGCGACACCCCACCGGCGGAGCGGCAACGCATCCTCCGGCGCCGCCCGGAGATCCTGATCACCACGCCGGAGAGCCTCAACCTCCTCCTGCTCGCGCGGGGCGGCGCGGCGCTCTTCGCGGGGCTGCGCACCGTGATCCTCGACGAGGTGCACGCGGTCGCCGGGAGTAAGCGGGGGACGCATCTGGTGACCGCCGTCGATCGGCTGGTCCTCGCCTGCGGGGAGGTCCAACGCATCGCGATCTCGGCGACCGTCCGACCGCTCGACCGGGTCGCAGCCTGGGTGGGCGGTTATCGCCTGGAGCGCGGCGCCGGCGGCGAGCCGCGTTACCTGGCGCGCCCGGTGCGTGTCGTCGCGGTCCGCTCGGAGAAACGCTACGCGCTCGCAGTCCGCCGTGTGGCGGCCGCGGAGAGCGCAGAGGAGCGGCGCGGCAGCGAAGCGCTGTGGACGGCCCTCGCCGAGGAGCTCCGCGTGCGCATCGGAGAGCTGCGCTCGACGCTGGTGTTCACCAACAGCCGCCGGATGGCGGAGAAAATGACCCGGCTGGTGAACGACGCGGCCGATCGCGAGCTCGCCTGGTCGCACCACGGATCGTTGGCCCGCGAGCTGCGTACCGCGGTCGAGCAGCGCTTGAAGGAGGGACGGCTGCCCGCCCTGGTCGCGACCAGCTCGCTCGAGCTCGGCATCGACGTGGGAGCGCTCGACCGGGTCCTCTTGTTGCAGTCGCCGCGCTCGTTCGCCTCGACGACGCAGCGCATCGGGCGCGCCGGGCACCGTGTCGGGGAGGTCAGTCGGGCGATTCTCTACCCGCTCCACCCGCGGGACTATCTGGACAGCGCGGTGGCCGCGCAGGCGGTGCTCGAAGGAGACATCGAGCCGCTCCGCTTCCCCCGTGCGCCACTCGACGTGCTGGCGCAGGTGGTGCTCGCGCTGGTGGCGCACGAGAGCTGGCGGCTCGACGACCTCTACGCCTTCGTGCGCGCCAGCGAGCCCTATCACGAGCTGCCGCGTCACCATTTCGATCTCCTGATCGAAATGCTCGCCGGGCGCTACGCGGAGGCGAGACTGCCCGAGCTGCGCCCGCGGCTGGCGATCGACCGCCTCGACGGGACGGTGCGCGGCCGCCCGGGGAGCGCGCGGCTGCTCGCCCAGGCCGGCGGCACGATTCCCGACCGCGGGTACTTCCAGATCCGGTTGGCGGAATCGCGCGCCCGCTTGGGGGAGCTCGACGAGGAGTTCGTCTGGGAGCGCTCGATCGGCGATACCTTCACTCTCGGCGCGCAGAGCTGGCGTATCCAGCAGATCACCGCCAACGAGGTTCTGGTCTCACCGGCCCGCGGCGGCGCTTCGCTCGCCCCTTTCTGGCGGGCCGACGCCAACGACCGCGGCGCCTACTTCTCGCGTAAAGTCTCCCAGCTTCTCGAGCGGCTCGACGGCAGGCTCGACGATCCACGGACGGTCGATCTCCTGATCGCCGAGCACGCGATGGAACCGGCGGCAGCGCAGGAGCTGCTCGAGCTGCTGCGCGCCGAACGCGCCGCGCTTGGCGTCGGGCTGCCGCACGCGCGCCACCTGGTGTGGGAGGAGTGTCCCGCTCCGAGCGACGGACGGGGGCTCCTGCCAGGCCGGACGCAGGCGCTGCTCTTCACCTTCTGGGGCGGAACGGTGAACCGCCCGTTGGCCCTGGCGCTCGCCGCGGTCTGGCAGGAGGAGACCGGCGAGGCACTGGAGGCGCAGAGCGACGACGACGCCGTCCTGCTACAGCTTCCGGCCGGCACCGACCCGGTCCGGCTGCTGCGCGCCGTCGAGCCCGAACGGCTGGAGTCGCTGCTCCGCCAGCGTCTCGAGGGCTCCGGCTATTTCGGCGCGCGCTTCCGGCAGAACGCGCAACGCGCCCTGCTGCTGCCCCGCGCGGCGCCCGGCCGGAGGACGCCCCTCTGGCTGTCGCGCGAGAACGCCAAGCGTCTGCTCGCCACGACGGCGGCTCACGACGACTTTCCGCTGACCCTGGAGACCTGGCGCGAGTGCCTGCAGGACGACTTCGAGCTGGGCGAGTTGCGCGGACACCTCGAGGCGCTGCAACGCGGTGAGACGCGGGTGAGCCGGGTGCGCGTCGAGCGACCGTCGCCCTTGGCGGCGAATCTGGTCTGGCAGCGGGTGAACGAGCTGATGTACGCCGACGACACGCCCGAGAGCGGCGGCGCCGGCTCGCTGCGCCCCGACCTGGTGCGCGAGGTGGCGCTCGCCGCGGAGGACCGCCCGCAACTCGCCGAGGATCTGGTCGAGCGCTATCGGTGCAAGGTGCAACGCCTCCTCCCGGGTTACCCGCCGGCCAGCGCAGAGGAGCTGCTGGAGTGGGTCAAGGAGCGACTCGCCCTGCCACGTGACGAATGGCGGGAGCTGCTGGAAGCGCTCGACCGCGACGCGGCGGGGAGCGGAGCGCGATTGGCCGCCGAGCTCGTCGCGCAAGGGAAGCTCGTCGAGCTGGCGAGCCCGGCCGGCGAGCCGTGCTGGATCGCTCGCGAGGCGGCCGGGAGGCTCGAAGCGGCCGGCTGGGGCGCGGGTGCGGCGAGCGTCGATTCCGGGCCGGCCTTGGCGGCAGTCGTCCACGAGTGGCTGCGCCACCATCCGCCGCTCGACCGAGCCCGATTCGAGACGATCTGGGGTGCCGGCGAGGCGGTCGCCGGGGTGCTCGTCAGCTTGCAGAGGGAGGCGCGCCTGGTCGTCGGGCGTCTGATCGTCGGCCGTCCGGACGAGCAGATCGCCACGGTCGAGTGCATCGGCACGCTATTGCGCTGGCGAAGGGCGGCGGCGCGCTCGGAGCTCCTCGCGTCCCGGCCGCTCGCCGAGCTGCCACTCTTCCTCGCCGAGTGGCAGGGCCTCACCGCGCCGTCCGCCGACGGCGGAGCGCTCCCCGCGACGCTCGAGCGCCTGTTCGGTTACCCCGCTCCGGCGGCGCTCTGGGAGAGCGATCTTCTGCCCGCCCGCTTCGAGCACTACCAACCGGCGTGGCTCGATGCCCTGGCGCGCGACAGCGAGCTCCTCTGGTTCGGCACCGGCGAGCGGCGGATTGCCTTCGCCCTGGCCGGCGACCTCGATCTCTTCCTCGCGCCGGCGGCGTCCGGCGAGCTCGACGCCGACGCCGAGGTCGTGCGCTCCCTCCTCGCGACCAACCCCCGCGGGTTGGAGCTCCTGGAGCTCGCGGAACGCAGCGGGTTCGACAGCGGGCGCACGCTCGGGGCGCTCTGGCGCCTGGTGTGGGCGGGCGCCGCGACGCACGAAGGGCTGCAGACGCTGCGCCAGGCCATTGCGAACGACTTCCGGGGGCCGGCGCCGGTCGCGGCGGCAGCGCCTCCAGCGGCTCGCGGCGGTCGGCGGGCGCTCTTTCGGAGCTGGCAGGGAACCCGGACTTTCGCCGGGAGGTGGCGGGGACTCGCCCTCGCGGCGCCGGCAGGCGATCCACTGGCCGACGAAGAGCGCCAGCGGGAACGGGCCCGGCTGCTGCTCGACCGCCATGGCGTGCTCTTCCGCGAGCTGGTGGCCGGAGAACTGCCGGTCCTGGGCTGGGGCCGCCTCAGCCGTGCCCTGCGGACGCTCGAGCTCGCCGGGGAGGTGGTCGCTGGCCACTTCTTCGCCGGCATCCCCGGTCTGCAGTTCGCCTCGCCAGCGGCGGTCCGCAGGCTGCAGGAGCCGCCCGCCCGCGGGGCCATCTGGTGGTGCTCGGCACTCGATCCGGCTTCGCTCTGCGGGGTCGATCTTCCGCTGCTGAAGAACACCCTGCCGCGGCGCACGGCGTCGAGCCACCTGGTCTACCGGGACAGCGAGCTGGTTCTCGTGGCGCGGCGCAGCGGGCGGGACCTGACGTTCGCGGTGTCGCCCGAGGACCCGGGGCTGGTCGACCTGCTGCGCCCGATGCGGGTGGCCCTGACGCGCGCCGTGGCGCCGCTCGCGGCGATCGAAGTCGAGACGATCAACGGAGAACCGGCGGACCGAAGCCCGTATTGCGCTGCGTTCGCCGGATTCTCGACGACCCGGGAGATGGGCCGCCTGCGTCTGCGCCGGCGTTACGGGGACGGCGGAAAATGAGTTTTTCCGCTCTCCCGAACGGGGGGACTTGGTAGGCTCGCGGCCGGGCTGCGAACCGCTGCGGTTCGCGTCCGCGGTGGACAACCACAGGAGAGCGTCATGCACAGAGGACTCTGGCTCGTCATCGTCGCCCTGGCCGTCGCTCTGGCGCCCTCGCCAGCTTCGGCCGGGGAACATCGCCTGGGCTTCGGGGTGCATTACTGGAAGACGGTCGACGAGATCGCGGACGAGCTGCCCGAGTTCGAGATCGAGGACGACGGCCTGACGGGCGTGGTCTCCTACCAGTACGTCGCCGGGTTCATCCGCTTCGAGGCCGCGGCCGAGTACTTCGAGAGCGGGTTCCAGGGCTCGGATGCCTGGGCCGTCTCGCCGCAGGTCTACGTCCTGGCTGGGAGGGGTTTCTACGGCGGCGTGGGGATGGGCGTGACCTACTCGGATTTCGTCGACGAGGACTGGTCCGACCCCTACTTCATCGCCAAGGTCGGCATCGACCTGCTGATCCTGCCCAAGGTCCACCTCGACATCAACGGCGACTATCGATTCGCCGAGTGGGAGCAGCTCGACGACTACGATACGGATACGATCACCCTCGGAGCGACGGTTCGCTTCACATTCTGAGGAGGTTGACATGGCACTGCGCAAGGCTTCCGCCGTCTGGAACGGCGGACTGCAGGACGGTCAGGGAACGGTTCGGCTGGGCAGCGGCGCCTTCGAGGGGCGCTACTCGTTCGCCTCGCGTTTCGAGGAGGGGACGGGTACGAATCCGGAGGAGTTGATCGGCGCCGCCCATGCCGGCTGCTTCTCGATGGCCCTCGCTGCCGGCCTGGGCCGCGCCGGCTTCGCGCCGCGCCGCGTCTCGACCGAAGCCAGGGTTCATCTGGTCAAGGGGGAAGCGGGCTTCGCGATCTCGCGCGTCGACCTCGACTGCGTCGCCGAGGTCCCGGGGATCTCGCCCGAGGCCTTTGCCGAGCAGGCCGAGGCGGCGAAGAAGGGCTGTCCGGTCTCCAAGGCTCTCGCCGCCATCGAGATCGTCCTCAACGCGCGCCTCGGCTGAAGTGCGCAGATCGCTCGGGCGTTGGGCGGCTCTCGCGCTGCTCGCCGCCGGCGCCTGGGCGGGCCTGCGCTGGTGGTCGAGCGAGGCCCGCCGAATCGGAGCAGCGCTCGAAGCGCTCGAGGAGGCGGCGGAGAAATCGGGTCCGGAGAGCGATCTGGTCCGGCTCGCCAAGGCCCGTGAGCTCGTCGCGAGCTTCGCGCCGGGTTTCGTCGTCTTCGCGCGGCCCTACGCCGGCACCATCACCGATTCGCAACAGCTCGCCGCAGTGGTCGACCGCTACCGTGCGACCGCGAGCCGGGTCGAAGTCTCCGACCGCGACCGGCAGCTCGAAGTGCGGGACAACGGAACGGCGGAGCTGGTCTGCGTGCTGCAGATCGACGGTCGGCGCGACGTCGGACCGGGACGCGAGACGTTCCGCGTGCGCATCGGGTGGCGCCGGGAAGCCGGCGTCTGGCTGATCCAGGAGGTCGAGGTTCTCGAAGTCCTGGAGACGTCCGGGCTCTTCGGCTGAGCTCTGTCAGGCCTCAGATCCACCAGGCGAGGGCGAACAGCCCGACCATCAGAAAGACCAGCGCGATCTTCCCGGCTGCGGCGAGCAGCAGCGCGACGAAGGTCGCCAGGCCGACACGAGCGGCGCGCGCCAGCTCGCGCCGCGCCAGCCACTCGCCGCCGACCGCACCGAGCAACGGACCCAGGAGCAGGCCGGCGAAGCCGAAGAAGAGCCCGGCGATCGTGCCGAGGGCCGCCCCGGCGACCGCCCAGGGGCTCGCGCCGATCCGTCGCGCCCCCAGCATTCCCGCCGCGAGGTCGATCGCGATGGCGGCCAGGGTGAGGAGCGCGAGGAGGAGCAGGGTCGGCCAGCCGACGCGCTCGAAACGGTCGGCGGCGGCCGCCAACACCAGTCCGACGAAGACCATCGGGACTCCGGGCAAGGCGGGAAGCACCGTTCCGGCGATGCCGAGCGCCACCAGGAGTGCGGCGACGAGCCAGAGCAACGGTTCCACGGGCGCGCTCAGTCGAAGAGCGGATGGGCCGGGCGGGCCGCCGGCCAGGGGCGGCGCGCCAGCGCCGCGGCGACCAAGCGCAGGCGCGGAGCGTCGGGCAGCTCACAGATCGCCTCGCGGCCGTCGAGCGGCAGGGCGATGCCGAAGAGGGTGGCGGTTCGGCAGGGGTCGACACGGCCCCGGCGGTGGCGATGCGGCGCGGTGTAGAGCACGGGCGCGGTGGTGAGGCATCCGGGCCGGACCTGCCGCAGGGCGTAACCCCAGGGCCAGCGCCAGGGCTCGTCGAAGCGACCGAGCGGCAGCGACCAGTCCTGCACGAGATGGCGGATGGGGCGCCCGGTGATACGAAACTCGACCTCCAGCGCGCCGCGCACGGTCGCTCCGAGGAGCACCAGCGTCGCGAATCCGGCGGGAATCGTGAGGCGCTGTCCGCGGCAGCGGGTGACGTTCGGGGCGCCCGCCGGCGAATCCGCGGCGAGCGTGAAGCTCAACCCGTCGACGCGCAGCTCGCGGGGGAAGAACTGCTGGGCCAACGCGTGTCCGCGCCGGTCGAAGCCGCCCCCCCGTTCTCCCGGAGCGGTGATTCCTCGCAGATCGTGCGGCAGCGCACAGGCGGGAGTCGATTCGGGAGGCGGCGTCTCCGAGAGAAGCTCGACGCCGAAGGTGGCGAGCCCGTAGGGCGGCAGCGCACGCTCGACCGTCTCCGGTTCGAGGGGGGAGTCCGGGTCGAGCGGCTGCTCGCGACCGTCGAGAGGGCGGAGTTTCGCCGATTCCAGGGTGGCGCCGCGCAGCCGGAGGGGAACCCCCCGGCCGGAGGTCTCGCGGAAGCGCGCCACCAGTCCTGGTCCCGCCTCCTCGCCCTTGAGCGCCATGAGCTCGGTACCCGAGCTCGTGGATTCGAGCAGGGAGTACTCGCGGCCCAGGGGCCCTGGCGCGCGCGTCGCCCAGCAGGCGGTGAGGGGCAACCGGAAACGCTCGGCGAGCCGGGCGAGCTCGCCCGGAGCGCTCGGACCGCGCACTCCGGCGAGGGCATAGCGGAAGCGATGGTGGGCGAAGTCCTGGCGATGCTGGTAACGCAGACGCCGCCCGATCGCCGGGGTGTGCAGCAGGGTCAGCCGCAGGCGATCCTCGGCCGGGTGATCCCATCCCTGCGCGCTCTGCGAGAGGATTCCCAGACCCTGGCCGTTGCCATCGAGCAGGGCCGCCCACTGCTGGGCCGGAACCTCGTAGAGTCGGGCACTGTTGACCGGGCGTCCGATCGCGCCCACGCCCAGGTCGTAGAGCGCTTCGGGGCTCCGCCAGGGGACGCGGAATCCCGCCTTGAGGAGCGCCGCGTCGCTCCGCCAGTCGATCTCCTGCACGATCTCGAGCCAGTCGCCGGAGGCGCCGGCGGCGAGGCTCACCCGCTGGCGGAATCGAGAACCTTCGGCCCGCCGCACCACTTCGAAGGTGATCCGCAGCGGACCGGTCTCGAGCAGGGTGAACCGCTCGAGCTCGCCGACCCGGGTCCGGGGCGCCCGGCAGAGGTCGGCGTAATGCATCTCCCAGGCCGGAAAGTAGGTCGACCGGTTGGCGAGGATCTCGAGTCCGGCGGGTCCGGCGAGCAACTCGCGGGCGAGCAGGAGGTCGTGCAGCCCGGCGACGTCGCCCGCCTCGTCGAGCGTCGCGCGGTAGCGCAGGTTGGCGAGCGAACGCTCCCCGGCTTTCAGTTCGGAGGTGGGGAGCTCGGTCGATCCCTCGCCGAGCCGGGCCTCGTAGACGGCGACACCGAGCGCCGGAACGCGGACCAGGATCAAGCCCTGCCAGGCGTCGCGAGTGTGGCGCCACTGCGCTGCGGCCTCTCGGCCGTCCGGGCCGATCATCCGCGGCGGGCGCTCGCCCGGCTCGGCGACCGTCACGGCAACCAGCTCCTCGCGCGGGTAGGGGAGCGGATTGAAGACCAACAGCGGTTCTCCCTCGGTTCGCGTATCCAGGGCGCCGGCCAGCGAGCCGATCGAGTCGGCGGCGATGCCGGCGAGCTCGTTGAGCGCCAGCGCCAGGTCCTGCGCGCTATACCGGTAGGCCGCCGGAATGCTCGTGCCGGTCAGGTCGTCGTGCATCTGATGGGTCAGCACGCGCAGCCAGGCTTCTCGCAGGCGGTTCCCGGGATAGGCGCGCCGGCCGGTGACGCGGGCCAGCGACGCGGCGCGCTCGGCGAGATCGGCGAGCCGCTCGGCGGAGCGGTGCCACCGTTTGAGCTGGGCACGCGAGCTGTAGCAGCCGGTGGCGTGCAACGAGAGGAGGAGCTCGCCACGGTACTCCGGCAGCCGCGCGCGCTCCTCGGGCTGCAGGTCGAGGAAGATGCGCTCCGAGGGCGCGATCCGGACCTCGAGCGGTCCATCGGAGCGGCTGGCGCGCTCGAGCCACTCGACGGTCGTCTCGGGGAGGGCGCCACCCCGATCGCCGAGCCCCTGGTAGGTTTCGAGCAACGCCGGACGGCCGGCTGCAGCGAGGGCCGCGAAGCGCCGCTGCCACTCCGGGTCGTGGGCCAGATCGGAGCTCGCCTGCGCGCCGTACTCGCCGGGATCGAGCACCGCGAGGAGCTCCGAGCCGTCGGGGCCGACCCAACGTCCGAACGGAAACGGAACGCCATGAGCCGAGCGCATGAGCGCGCCGCGGCGCAGCTTCTGGGTGGAGAAGCCGACGATGCCGGCGTGCACCGCGAGGGTGGGGAGGGCCCACCCGAAGCCGAAGCAATCGGGGAGGAAGAGATCGCGCCCGCTCGCCCCCAGTTCCTCCTCGAACCAGCGGCGGCCGTAGAGAATCTGGCGCAGAATCGACTCGGGCGCCGGAAGGTTGGCATCGAACGCCTCCCAGGCCGCGCCGGCGGGAAACCAGCGCCCCTCGGTGACCCGCTGGCGCACGATCGCGAAGAGTGCGGGAGCGCAGTCGGCGAGCAGGCGGTAACGGAACGCGCCTTCGAAGGAGAGGACGTAGGCGGGGAAGCGCGCGAAGCGGCGCTCGTTCGCGCGCACCGTCTCGGGAAGGAAGCGTCGTGCGGTGTCACGCACCGTCCAGCGCCACTGGGTGTCGAGGTGCGAGAGCGCCACGACATAGAGCCGCGGACGGGGAGGTGGCGCAGGCGGGACGGCCACGCGGTCCGGGGGCGATGGTGGACGGGTCACGGCAGCGGGGATTCTACCGGCGACCGACGGAGAGCCCGGCTATACTGGAGCGCGAGGAGGATCCAACGCGATGGGTGACCCGGAATCGCGCGGTTACGCGCATCCCGACGTGCTGGTCTCCACCGACTGGGTGGCGGACCATCTGGCCGACCCTGCCGTGCGGCTCGTGGAGTCGAACGAGGATCCGCTGGTCTACCCCTCGGGCCATCTCCCGGGCGCGGTCGAGATCGACTGGACCCGGGACCTCAACGATCCGCTGCGGCGGGACTACCTCGATCGCGCCGCGTTCGCCGGCCTGATGGGTCGCCACGGCATCACGCGCGACACGGTGGTCGTCTTCTACGGCGACAAGAGCAACTGGTGGGCCTGCTACGCCTTCTGGATCTTCCAGCTCTTCGGGCACGGCCGAGCGAAGGTGATGGACGGCGGGCGCGCGAAGTGGGAGGGCGAGGGGCGACCGCTGACGCGCGCCGTGCCCACACCGGCGCCGGCGATCTATGTCGCGCCCGAGCGGGACGATCGGCGCCACCGGGCGTTTCGGGATCAGGTGCTGGAGCACTTGCGGGCCGGCGGCCGTCTGGTCGACGTTCGCAGCCCGGAGGAGTTCACCGGCAAGCGCCTCCACATGGAGGCCTATCCCAACGAGGGCGCGCTGCGCGGCGGGCACATTCCGGGCGCCGCCAACGTACCCTGGGGCCGGGCGGTGGACTCGACGACCGGCGAGTTCAAGAGCGCCGGCGAGCTGGAGCGGATCTACGTCGAGGAGCAGGGGTTGCGGCCGGACGAGGAGGTCATCGCCTACTGCCGGATCGGCGAGCGTAGCAGCCACACCTGGTTCGTCATGACCTACCTGCTCGGCTTCCCGCGGGTGCGCAACTACGATGGAAGCTGGACCGAGTGGGGCAACTTGGTGGGCGTCCCGATTGAGCGCTGAGCGGGTGATTCCGCCGCGCCTTGCCGAGCTGGTGGAGACGCTCGAGGGTCTGGGGCGCGCCGAGCGGATCGACTGGCTGATCTCGTTGGCAGAGCGTTTTCGCGAGGTCCCCGAGCGCCTCGCCCGGCGACCGTTCCCGGACGAACGCCGGGTACCGGGTTGCGAGTCGCAAGCCTTCGTCTGGTCGGAGGAGAACCCCGACGGGACGCTGTCGTTTCATTTCGCGGTGGAAAATCCGCAGGGCATCTCGGCCAAGGCGATGGCGGTCATCCTGGATCAGACGCTGTCCGGCGAGGCGCGGGAGGCAATCGCCAGCGTTCCGGCGGAGATCGTGGAGAGAATCTTCGGGCGCGAGCTCTCGATGGGCAAGTCCCTCGGGCTCGCGGGAATGTTGCAGGCGGTGCAGCGCGAGGCTCGGGCGCGGCGAGGTGTCTCGCCGGCGGCCCGCTGATCTCGCTGGCGGCATTGAACAGTCAGAGGAGGAGAGGGCGATGATGCGACGGACGGGGAGCTGGCTGGTGCTGTTCCTGTCGGCGGCTGCGGCCTGGGGACAGAGCAGTGCGATCTCACAGGCGCAGCGGGCCCTCGACCTGGGGGACGCCGAGACGGCGCGCCCGGCGCTCGCGGCCGCGGCCGCGGAATCGCTGTTCCAACTGGCGCTCGCCGAGCGGGGCGACGCCCGCCGGGCGACGCTGGAGCAGGCGAGCGCGCTGGGTGGCAGCGGCTCCTGGATCGCCGCGGCGGCGCGGGGGGTCAATCTGCTCGACGAACGCAAGTTCACGGAGGCGGCCCAAGCCCTGCAGCAGGCCATCGCGGTGAACGGAGCCGACAAGCGCCTGCGCAAGCTCTTCGGCGACGCGCTGCGCGGTGCCGACGATGCCGCGGGCGCTCTCGCCGCCTACCGGGCCGCAACCGCCATCGATCCGGCCTACCCCGCGGCGTTGCTCGGCGTCGGCGATCTGCTGCGCCAGCAGGGCGATTTCGGCGGCGCCTTCAATGCCTACAACCACGCGGTCGACGAGCAGGGTCGCCCGGCCGCGGCGCTGCTCGGCCGGGCGGCCGCCAGCCTCTATCTCGGAGATAGCGACAAGGCGCTCGCGGACCTCGAGCGCGCAGCGTCGCTGCCCGCCTCCGAGGGGGACCGCTCGCGAGCGTTGATGGGCATCGTTTACGTCCGCACCTACCTGCGGCAACTGCCGCAGGGCCTGGAGCGGGCCGAGCAGGCGGTGGCCCTCTGGCAACAGGCCGGCCGGGCCGACATGGCTGCCTCGACCGCCAATGCCACCGCCAGGGTGCTCCTCGAGACCGGCCGGGCCGACGATGCCGACGCCTGGTACAGCCGCGGTCTGCAGATCGTCGAAGCCTCGGCGATGAAGCCCGAAGAGAAGGCGATCTGGCGCGTCCGGCAGCTGCACGGCGCGGCGCGGGTCGCGGCGCAGCGGCGCGACATTCGCGCGGCGCAGGCGCTGGCCGACCAGGCGAAGGCCGCGATGGACGCCGACCCGGCGAATGCCGAGCACTATCGATGGATCTACCCCTATCTGATCGGGTACATCCGCTGGCAGGACCGCAAGTACAACGACGCCCTCGAGCAGCTCAACCAGTCGGAGACCGAGCGGGCCTACATCGCGTACCTGATCGCCGACTGCTACGCGCGGCTGCGCGATCGCGCGGCGGCGCGCACCTGGTACGAGCGGGCGCTCGCGGCCGCGGCGGGGCTGGACGCGGAGTCGGTCATCGTGCGCCCCCTGGCGAGCGCCTGGCTGGCCAAGAATCCGGCCGGTTCCTAGGGGCCTGCGGCGGAGCGCTCGGGTGGCGCCGGAGGGGGAGTCGCGGCGGGGAGGCGGCGCGCTGGCGGTCGGCGCCGGCATCCTGGCCAGCCGGATCGCCGGCCTGGTGCGCACCAGCGTCCTCGGCGCGTACTTTGGCGTCGGACCGCACGCCGACGTCTTCTCGGCCGCCCTGCGGATGCCGAATCTGCTGCAGAACCTGCTCGGCGAGCAGACCCTCTCGGCCGCCTTCATTCCCATCTACTCGCGCCTGCTCGCCCAGGGCCGACGGGAGGAGGCGGGACGTTTCGCGGGCGCGATCCTCGCCCTGCTCCTCGCCGTGGCGAGCGGCCTCGCGCTCCTCGGCATGCTCGCCGCACGGCCGATCGTGGCGCTGCTGGCGAGCGGCTTCCTGCGCGATCGTGCGCTGGTCGCCCTCGGTGCCGCCAGCGTCGATCGCTACGAACTGGCGGTCGCCGCGGTGCGCTGGATCTTCCCCATGACCGCCGTGCTGGTGCTCTCCGCCTGGGCGCTCGGCGTGCGCAACAGCCATGGACGCTTCTTCGTCGCGTATTTCGCGCCCGTGCTGTGGAACGCCGCCATCGTGGGCGCGGTCTGCTGGGTGGCGCTGGGCGAGCGGAGCGGCGGCGGAGCGGTGGCTGCGACCGACCGGCTGCTCTTCGCGGCCTGTGTCGGCGCGCTGGTCGGTTCGGTGCTCCAGTTGGCCATTCAGCTTCCTGGAGTGATGCGGGACCTCGAGGGGTTCAGTCTGGCCTGGAGGCCGCGCTGGGAGCCGGTGCGGGAGGCGCTGGCGGCATTCGTGCCGACGCTTGCCGGGCGGGGTGCGGTGCAGCTCGCTTCCTACCTCGATCAGATTCTCGCCTCGTTCCTGGTCGCCGGCGCGGTGAGCGCGCTGGCCTATGCTCAGGTGCTCTACCTGCTGCCGGTCAGCCTGTTCGGCATGTCGATCGTGGCCGCAGCGCTTCCAGGGCTCTCGCGACTGCATGCCGCGGCCTCGGAGGAAGACCTCGCCGCGGGCACCGCGCGAGCGCTCCGCCAATCGGGTTTCCTGAACCTGCCCAGCGCTCTGGCGTATCTCTTGCTGGGCCTTCCGGCGGTGGAAGGGGTCTACCAGCTCTTCGGGAGGCGTTTCGGAGTGGCTGAAAGCTGGCTCGTCTATCTGGTCCTGGCGACGTACGCCATCGGCCTTCCGGCGGCGACGGCGGCGCGTGTGCTGCAGTCCGGTTTCTACGCCCGCGGCGACGCGCGCACCCCGGCCCGAGTCGCGCTGCTGCGCGTCGGCTGCGGATTGATCGTCGGGCTGCCGCTCATGCTGTGGTTCGATCGCCTCGCGCTGACCGGGTTCGCGGCCGCGCCCACGGCGGGCGGGACGGCGTTGCGCCTGGGCGCCGTCGGCCTCGCCGCGGCCGCCAGCCTGGCGGCCTGGTTGGAGCTCGGCGCGCTCGATCGCGCCGCCCGCCGCCGTTGGGCGGCGCATCGTTGGCCGGCGCGCGAGTTAGGGATGGACGCGCTGACCGCCGCTCTGGCGGCGCTGCTGGCCCTCGCCCTGGCGATCGCCACGGCCGGGCTCGGTTGGCACCCCACACTCCGCGCGACCGCCGTCTTCGGGCTCTTCGCCTTGCTCTACCTGGGCGCCGGTCTGCTGCGCGGCGCCGAGCCGGCGCGCCAGCTCCTGCACCGCTTCGCGCGGCGGAGGGGAGCATGAAGGGCAGGCGCCGCATCGCAGCGGCGGGGGCCGGGCTGCTGGCGCTCATGACGACTGGCTGCGTCAGTAGCGGGCTCGGGGCACGCCTCGAGGAGACGCTGCGCGAGGAGGCGGAGAGGCGCGGGGTTTCGCCGTCGGCGCTCGTCGTTCCCTTCGAGATCGACGAGGAGATGCGCGCCTGGGTCAACTCGTCGGTGCCGCGCTCGAACGAGCAGGAGATCCAGCTCAATTGGCTGTTGCAGGCGATCCTGGCGCGCGACGAGCGGCCGCTGCGCTACGAGGCGGGCTATACCGGCACCGCGTCCGAGGTCTTCCGCAGCGGCATCGCGAACTGCCTCGGTTTCACCCAGATGTTCGTGGCGATGGCCCGCGAGCTCAACCTGCCGGTCTATTTCCTCCGCGTCTCCGACCTGCAGAGCTTCGAACGGGACGGCGACCTGATCGTCGCGTCGGCGCACATCACGGCGGCTTACGGTACGGCCGACCGGCGGCGCATCCTGGATTTCGCCGAGCGACCGGTGCGCGCCTACCGCTGGGTGGACGAGATCAGCGATCTCACGGCGGTCGCGCTCTACTACTCGAACCGCGGCGCCGAGGAGCTGCGGGCCGGCAGCAACCGGGAGGGCCTCGCCCTGCTCCAGACCGCGGTCAAGCTCGATCCGGAGCTCGCCGAAGCCTGGGTGAACCTCGGGGTGGCTTGGCGCCGGTCGGGGGATGCGCAAGCGGCAGAAGCGGCCTACCGCCGGGCCCTGGAAGTCGATCCGTCGACCGTGACCGCCTACCAGAACCTGGCGGCTCTGCTGCATCTCCTCGGCCGGCATCGGGAAGCGGAGGATCTGCTCGCCCTCATCGATCGCACCGGAAACCGCAACCCCTTCAGTTACCTCGCCCTCGGCGACCTCTCGCTCAGCCAGGGCCGGATCGCGGAGGCCGAGCGCTTCTACCGCCGCGCTCTGCGGCTCGATCCCGAGCAGGCCGAATCGCACGCCGCGCTGGGTGGGTGGGCGGCGGCGGCCGGGAAGAGGAAGGAAGCGGAGCGCTGGTTGAAGAAGGCCCAGAAGCTCGACGCGACCAACCAGCGGGTGGCGACTCTCGCCCGCCAGCTGGCAGGGGCTGGCCACAAGAGCTAATCCGCCTCAGGCTACGTCGGGACCGGCGCTCCGTTGGCGGAGCACTTCGTAGAGCGCCAGAGCGACCGCAGTGGACAGATTGAGCGAGCGCACCGATCCGCTCTCCTGCGGAATGCGCACCAGCCGGTCCGCGAAGCGCTGCCGCAGGCCCAGCGGCAGGCCATCGCTCTCTCGCCCGAAGATCAGCGTAACCGGCGAGGGGTATCGCACGTCCCAGAAGGAGCGCTCGGCCTCGGCGGAGAAGAGGTAGGGCGCTCCGAGTCCGGGGAGGGCCGCCTCGAAGGCTCCCCAGTCCGCCCACCGGCGGGGGCGCACGAGCGGCCAGTAGTCGAGGCCGGCCCGCCGGACCCGAGCTTCGTCGAGGGAGAAGCCGAGGGGACCGACAAGATGGAGCTGGGCGCCGGCGGCCAGACAGGAACGGCCGGCGTTGCCGGTGTTCCAGTGGATCTCGGGCGCGACCAGTGCGACGTGGATCTGGGTCATGAAACCTCGGTCCGTTGGGGGCGTAGTGATGGACGAGCAGTCTCCGGGAGGAGCCGTGACATGAGCAAGCCGATGAAGGTCGTGGTCGGGTCGATCGCGGTGGGTGTCGCCGCCCTCGGCCTGTTCGCCTACACCCGCAACGCCTCCGCCAAGCAGGAGGGCCTGAAGACGGTCGACATCGTCCGGGGCACCATCGTCGACAAGGCCCTCGCCGTCGGTCAGATCGTTCCCGATCAGGAGATCCAGGTCAAGTCGCAGATCTCGGGAATCGTCGACAAGTGCTACGTCGAGGTCGGAGACCGAGTGGAGATCGGCCAGCCGCTCTTCGCGATCAGTCCGGACCCGACCCCTCTGGAGCTCGCCGACGCGGAGCGCCGGGTACAGCTGGCGCAGGTGGCCTACGACAAGGCGACGCAGGACCTGGAGCGCACTCGAACCCTGTGGAGCGGCGGCATCCTGGCCAAGGACAACTTCGACACCCGGCAGAAGGAGTTCGACCAGGCGCGCATCTCGCTCGAGCAGGAGAAGGACAAGCTGGAGCTCTTGCGCGAAGGCCGGATCGTCCGCAAGGTGGGCGGGGTCGACTCGGTGATCCGCGCCTCGGCCGCCGGCACGGTGCTCGAGCGCAAGGTGAATCCGGGCGATCCGGTCGTCCCGCTGACCACGTTCCAGGAGGGCACGGTGCTGATGACCCTCGCCGACATGGGAACGCTCGAGTTCCGCGGCACGGTGGACGAGATCGACGTCGGCAAGCTCCACGAGGGGATGGAGGTCCGCATGCAGATCGGGGCCCTGCCGGGCAGCGCGGTGCTCGGCACCCTGACGCGCATCGCGCCCAAGGCCCGCGAGAAGGAGGGCGCCACGGTGTTCGACGTCGAGGCGGCGATCGATCCCGGCAAGTCGAGCGTCACCCTGCGCGCCGGCTATTCGGCCAACGCCGACATCATCATCCAGGAGAAGCAGGGCGTTTTGCTGGTGCCCGAGCGGCTGGTGACTCTGGAGAAGGACAAGGCCTCGGTCGAGATCCCAGGCGAGACCCCCGAGGCCGAGCCGCAGAAGAAGGAGATCCAGGTGGGGCTCTCCGACGGCCTCAACCTCGAGGTCGTCGCCGGTCTCGCCGAGGGCGACAAGGTGGTCCAGCGCCCGGCCAAGGAAGTGGAGTGAGGCGATGTACCTGCGCAACTATCTGCGCCAGTTCGTGCGGGATGTCCGCGCGCAGAAGCTGCGCCTCTTCCTGACGATCTTCGGCATCGTCTGGGGTACGGCGGCGGTGACGCTGATGCTCGCCTTCGGCCAAGGCCTGCATCGCCAGGTGATGGTGGCGCAGAAAGGGCTGGGCGACGCCATCGTGATCGCCTGGCCGTCGCGCACCAGCAAGCCCTGGCAGGGGCTGCCGCGCGGTCGCCGGATCCAGCTCGTGAACGAGGACGTCGAGCTGATGCGGCGGGAGGTCGGGGAGATCGGCCGGATCAGCGGCGAGTACTCGCAGGACGGCGCCCGCATCGCCTACGGCAAGAAGGCACTGTCGGTCGACGTCTCCGGCGCCAACGTCGAATTCGGCGCGATGCGCAGCCTCTTCCCGCAGGAGGGCGGGCGATACCTCAATCAGACGGACCTGGACGAGCGCCGCCGGGTCGTCTTCATCGGCGATCAGCTGAAGATCGATCTGTTCGGCGAGTCCGCGCCGGCGGTGGGGGAGGTGGTGCGCCTCGACGGCGTGCCCTTCACCGTGGTGGGAGTGATGGTGAAGAAGGAGCAGGACTCCTCCTACAGCGGGCGCGACAAGGACAAGGCGATCATCCCCTCGACCACCTTCCAGGCGATCTACGGCGCCAAGTACATCGAGAACTTCGTCTTCCAGGCGAAAGACGTGCAGCAGGTCGCCGCAGCCAAGAAGAAGGTGCTGGCCACCGCAGCGCACAAGTACCGCTTCGATCCGGAGGACGAGGAAGCGGTCCAGATGTGGGACACCACCGAAGGGATGAAGTTCCTCGACACCTTCTTCGTGGCGTTCCGCAGCTTCCTCGGGATCGTCGGGGCGCTCACTCTGGTGGTGGGCGGCATCGGGGTGAGCAACATCATGAACGTGGTGGTCGAGGAGCGGACGAAGGAGATCGGCATCAAGATGGCGTTGGGCGCCAAGCGGCGCTACATCATCGGACAGTTCCTCTTCGAGACGCTGTTCATCACCGTCGCGGGCGGCCTCGCGGGATTCCTGATCTCCTGGGGCGTCTGCGCGGTCTTCCCCAAGTTCGGCCTCGAAGAGTACGTCGGTACGCCCGCGATCTCCTTCCAGGTCGCCGCGATCACCACTGGGATCCTCGGCACGATCGGCCTGCTGGCCGGATTCTTTCCGGCGCGCCTGGCGGCCAACCTGCGACCGGTCGAAGCCCTGAGGATGTAGCCATGACCAACCTGCCGCTCATCCTGAGGCTCTTTCGCCGCTCGGCCGGGATCAACCGCCGCCGCATGACCATGACCGTCGCGGCGATCGCCTGGGGAACCCTGTCGATCGTCCTGCTGCTCTCCTTCGGCGAGGGGCTGAAGCGGAACCTCACCAAGGGCAGTCGCGGGCTGGGCGAGGGGATCATCGTGATCTGGCCGGGCGCGACCTCGAAGGCCTTCGAGGGATTCCCGCAGGGGCGCAATCTCCGCTTCGTGCCCGAGGACATCGCGCTGCTCGAAGCCAACATCCCGGAGATCACGCTCTCCTCGGCGGAGATGCGGCGCTGGGGCAACACGGTGACCTACGGGCGCACGTCGCTCACCAAGCCGGTCGTCGGCGTCGAGCCCTCCTACGGGCCGCTGCGCAACCAGCTGCCGCAATCGGGCGGGCGGTTCCTCAACGACCTGGACGAGCTGATGAAACGGCGCGTGGTCTTCCTCGGCGACGAGCTCAAGAAGGAGCTCTTCGCGGAGGCCGACCCGATCGGCGAGACGATCTTCATCAACAAGGTCCCGTTCACGGTGGTCGGCATCATGCAGGACAAGATCCAGATGGGGACCTACGGCGGACCCGACGCCAACAACGCGGTGATCCCGCTGTCGACCTTCCGCGCCCTCTTTGGCCGGCGCTACGTCTCCGATCTCGTCGTCCGGGCGGAGCGCCCGGAGCAGAACGAGGCGGTCAAGAAGCGGCTCTACGAGGTGCTCGGCGGGAAGTACCGCTTCGATCCGACCGACGAGCGCGCGCTGGCGATGTGGGACACCGTGGAGTCGCAGAAGATCACGGCCAATATCTCGATCGGGATCGAGCTTTTCCTCGGCATCATCGGCGCCCTGACGCTGCTCATCGGCGGCATCGGCGTCGCCAACATCATGTACGCGGTGGTCAAGCACCGCACCAAGGAGATCGGCGTGCAGATGGCGCTCGGCGCCCGGCGCTCGTACGTGATCGGTCCGCTGGTCGTCGAGTCCCTGGCCCTCACCTCCACCGGCGGCGCGATCGGTATCGGCGTCGGCTTCGCGGTCGTCCAGCTGCTCGCCTTCCTGCAGTCGAAGGCCGACAGCGAGGCGCTCGAGTTCCTCGGCGCGCCGACCTTCTCCTTCGCGGTGGCGGTGACCACCGTGCTGCTGCTCGGCTCGATCGGCTTCCTGGCCGGGTACTTTCCTTCGCGCCGCGCGGTCACCATCCAGCCCGCCGCTGCGCTGCGTTACGAGTGAGGGCGCGCCATGAACTTGTTCGTCGGACGAAACGGTAGGAAGATCCAGCCCGTGGCCGACCCCGCTGCGATCATCGACATGCGCGGCATCCGCAAGGTGTACGACACCGGCGCGATCCAGGTCGAGGCCTTGAAGGGGATCGACCTCAAGGTCGACCGCGAGGAATTCGTGGCCATCGTCGGACCGTCGGGCTCGGGCAAGTCCACCCTGCTCAACATCGTGGGCTGCCTGGACACGCCGAGCGATGGCTCCTACCGCCTCGACGGCGAGGAAGTGGCGGCGCTCGGCGCCGACTCGTTGGCCGACATCCGCAATCGCAAGGTCGGCTTCGTCTTCCAGAGCTTCAATCTGCTGCCCCAGATCTCCGCCTACGAGAACGTCGAGCTGCCTCTGCTCTTCAAGGGGGTTGGCGCTCGCGAGCGCCGGGCGCGCGTGGAGCGGCTGTTCGAGCAGGTCGGGCTCGCCGACCGCATGCATCACAAGCCGACCGAGCTCTCCGGCGGCCAGATGCAGCGCGTAGCGATCGCGCGGGCGCTCGCCTGCGAGCCTGCGTTGGTGCTCGCCGACGAGCCCACCGGGAACCTCGATACCAGTTCGGGGCGCGACATCATGACCCTCTTCGAGGAGCTCGCCGCGAGCGGGCACACCATGGTGCTGATCACCCACGACAATGCCCTCGCCCAGCGCACGCGCCGCATCGTGAAGATCCAGGACGGCCGCATCGTCGAGGACCGTCCGACCGTGGTCGCCGCCTGACCGGGCCTGGCCGGGGAGGGTGACGCCGGGGCTTGAGCGGCAACGAGCGCGGCCGCTATCCTCGGTCCATGGACGCTGATGCGCGTGGTACCGAACGCAGATTCCGAGTTGCTGCCGGGCCCTGGCAGGGACGCCGCGCCCGGCAAATCGCTGGATGGGTCGCCACCTGCTGCGCCCTGTTGGTCACCGGGTGCGCGACCAACCCGGCCACCGGCAAGAAGCAGCTGAACTTCTACAGCGAGGCGCAGGAGATCCAGCTCGGCCGCGACGCCGACCGGGAGATCAGCGCGCAGATGGGCCTGGTCGACGACCCCGAGCTCCAGGCCTACGTGCAGCGCCTGGGCGGCAGGCTCGCGGCGCTCTCCGAGCGGCCGAACCTGCCCTGGTCCTTCAAGGTGATGGACGATCCGATCGTCAACGCCTTCGCCCTACCCGGAGGCTTCATCTACGTGACGCGGGGGATCCTGGCTCACATGGGATCCGAGGCGGAGCTGGTCTCGGTGATCGGGCACGAGATCGGCCACGTGACCGCGCAGCACGGAGTCAACCAGCTGAGCAAGCAGCAGGTGGCGCAGGGTGGCCTGATGGTCGGCATGATCGCCCTGCCGGAGATCGCCGCGGCCTCCGACCTGGCCGCGGCGGGGCTCGGCGTGCTGTTCCTGAAGTACGGGCGGGACGACGAGCGGCAGGCGGACGACCTCGGACTGCGCTACCTGGCCGGCGCCGGCTATGAAACCCGCGAGATGCCCGAGATGTTCAAGGTCCTCGAGCGAGCGGGGGGCGGGGGAGGAGGAGGACGGATTCCGAGCTGGCTCTCGACGCATCCCGATCCGGGCGCGCGTCGGGTGCGCAGCGAGTCGCTGATCGCCGAACGAAAGTACCCACCGGGCGAGATCGGCCGAGAGCCCTTCTTCGCCCAGCTCGAGAACCTGGCGTTCGGCGCCGATCCCCGCCTGGGCTATTTCGAGAAAGAGGTCTTCTACCATCCAGAGCTGCGCTTCCGGATCCGCTTCCCCGCCGGCTGGAAGACGGCCAACGAGACGACGCGCGTCGTCGGCGTCCATCCCGAGCGCCAAGCGCTGGTCGAGCTGACGCTGGCGCGTGCCGCGAGCGTGGACGAGGCGGTGCGGGCCTTCGTGGAACAGTCGGGGATCACGGTGCGTGGCAGCGGGAGCGCGGTCCGGCTCAACGGGCTCCCGGCGGCGCGGGCCGATTTCACGGTGGCCCGACAGAGCGGCAGCGAGCTCGCCGGGCGCGCACTCTTCGTCGCCGTGGGCGACAAGGTCTTCAACCTGCTCGGCCTGACCACCGCCGAACGCTGGAGCGCGCTCGAGCCCACCCTGGGCGCGGCGCTGGGGAGCTTCGCCGAGCTCACCGACCGAGCCAGGCTCGACGTGGCGCCGCAGCGCCTGGAGATCGTGCGCCTTCCGGTGGCGATGACCTTCGAGGAGGTCCTGGCGCGCTATCCGAGCGAGGCGTCGCGCGAGACGCTGATGGCGGTCAATCAGGTCGACGACCCGAAACACTCTCTCCCTGCGGGGACGCCGATCAAACGGATCGTCGGGCGGCGGGTCGGGGATTGAGCCGCCGCCGGCCGCTCGCTGCGCTGGCTGCGGTTGCGGCGGGTTTCCTGGTCGCTCTGGCGCTCGCCGAAGGGGGGCTCCGCTGGCTGGCGCACTCGGCGGTCCGCCGACCGGCTCCGGCGGACTACGGCGACGTTCACGGCACCACGCTGGGCGAGGGCGGCATGCTGGTCCCGCGATTCGCCGGCGAGGTGCAGGACGGCTCCGGCGGTACGGTTGCCTGGCGCAACGAGGCGCACGGCTTTCGCGCCGACGGCGACGTGGCGCGTTCTCCGGCGGCAGGAACGTGGCGCCTGCTGTCGCTGGGAGATTCCTTCACCGCAGGTTACCGGGTAGGGCAGCAGGAGCACTTCTCGCGCCAACTGGAGCGCGAGTGGAATCAGACGCCCGGGCTTCCTCGGCTCGAGGTCTTGGTGGCCGCCATCGAGCAACCGGCGACGGCCCTGGACTATCTGGCCCGCTTCGGCCTCGACTTCGGACCCGACCTCGTCCTGCTGGGCGTGACGCTGGGCAACGATCTCGACCAGAGCTACGTGGCGCTCGCTCCGGCGGGGGACTACCGCCTCCGCCCTGGCGAGGACCCGCCGATCGTGCTCAATCCAGACCGCGACCCTCAGATCGAAGTCGAACGGCTGCAGGAGTTGGCGCTGTCCGCCGAGTGCAGCGATCCGACCGCGGCCAGGGCACTTCGGGGCGCCGACGGGCGCAGCCGTTTCCACCTGGTGGAGCTCGTGCGGAGGCTCGCGGCGGAACGCCGTGGCCGTGAGGGTGAGGCCGTCGCACCCCACTTCGGGGACTTCGCGCACCCCCGCCTCTTCGACGGGAACGGCCTCGGCGGCTGCCTCAGGAAAGCTCCGGCCGAGATCGACCTGGCGTGGGAGCGTCTGGCTGAGCTTCTCGCGGCGACCCGGGACTTGGTGGAGCGCCAGGGCTCGCGCCTGGCCCTGGTGCCATTTCCCCAGCGCTATCAGGTGGCTCGGGCCGACTGGGAGGCGACGGTCGCCGCCTACGGACTGGTCCCCGCCTGTTTCGATCTGCAGTTGCCGCAACGCCGCCTGGCAGCCCTCGGGGAGAGGCTGGGTGTGCCGGTGCTCGATCCGACGGCGGTCCTCGAGGCCGCCGCGGGCGCCGGTCAGGCCCTGTACCTGCCGCGCGGCGACATGCACTGGAGCGCCGCTGGACATCGAGCGGTGGCGCGAGCTCTGGCGCCCCACCTCCGCGAGCTCCTCGCGGGAGATCCGCCGCGCTAGGTTCGGCGTGGGCGGGCTCGCCCAGAGGGTGTCTTCCGCGGTCTGGCGAGGCACGCGCAGCGCGTGACATCCTCCCCGTCCTGGCCCGAGCACGGAGAGGTCAGAAGGAGCCATGGAATGAGCCGAAACGCAGAACGCGAGCGACTCGCCGCCGCGCGCTCGAACGGCGTGGCCTGGAAGCTCTGGGGTCCCTATCTCAGCGAGCGGCAGTGGGGCACGGTGCGCGAAGACTACAGTGACTCCGGGGACGCCTGGAACCACTTCACCCACGACCAGGCGCGCTCGCGCGCCTACCGCTGGGGCGAGGACGG
>CAZPZW010000004.1:0-56437 GCA_964591165.1 uncultured Thermoanaerobaculia bacterium
TGAGACGGAAGCCCCACGGCGCGCCGGCCGCCGCCGGATCGACGCGCTCGATGCCCCGCGCCACGAACGGCACGGCGAACAGCAGTCCGAGCGCGGCGTAGAGGCCGACGCCGGCCACCAAGAGCTCAGCCCAACGATCCCAGGTCATGACGTGACAGCTCCACTGTTGCGCTTGGGATGCCGCGCCGCCGGCCCGGTTTCGCGCCGGCTCAGCGCGGCCACGCGATCTCCAGCGTGACCGGCGCCAGGCAACGCTGCTCGTCGCACGCCTGATAGGTCAACCGGAGCTTGGCCACGCCGGGCTCGCCAGTCGCTCGCGCGCCGCCCGAGAGCCCGATCGTCCCCCGGTGCGACGGTAGACCGGGCGCCGCGGCCGCCCCCGGCTCGAACCGCGGCGCCGGCAGCGTCAGATCGCGGAGCTCGAGGCCCTCCGCCGCGAGACCCAGCGCTCCTGCTTCTCCCGCCAGGTGCCAGCCCGGCTGCACGGCGATCGCCAGCGCCCAACTCCGCCATCCGCCCTCCTCCGCCTCGCCGACGCGCAGGGTGACCTCCACGGCGCCGCGAGCCTCGGCCTGCAGCATCCGCGAGGCCGCCAGGGCCGTCCGGGCCGGCTCCCCGGAGGCGCCGCCCACGCCGTTCCTCGCCGCCGCCCCGCCTCGTGACGCGGCGCCCCCCGCAGCGGCGAGCGCTAAAGCGTAGCGGCGCAGCGCGATCGCCAGCGTCTTGGCAGCGTCCGGGTGATGGTCGACGAGTGGCGCGAAAGCGCGCAGCGTCCGCTCCGCCGCCTCGAAGTAGCGCGGCGAGTCGGTGGCCCGCGCGAGGTCGAGCCAGTTGAGGGCCGCGATTCCGTTGGCGGCCGGCAGGGCACCGTCGAAGAGCTCCTTCGGCCGGAACAGCAGGTCGTCCGCCGGCGCCGCGTTGAAGTAGCCCCCCGCCGGCGAGCCGAGCCGGCGTTCCTGCTCGCCGACCAGGCGGAGCGCCTCGTCCAGCCATCGGCGCTCGCCGGTCGCCTCGTGGAGGCGCAACAGCGCGCGCACCAGGAAGACGTAATCGGAGAGGAAGGCGCGGATCGACGCGCGGCCCGCCCGCCAGACGTGACAGAGCGTGCCGTCGCCGTCGCGCAACGCCGCGAGCACGAAATCCGCCGCACGCACCGCCTGGGCGAGCAATGCCGGCTCGCCCAGCGCGGCGCCGCCGATCGCGAGCCCGGCGATCGCCGTGCCGTTCCAATCGGCGAGCACCTTGTCGTCGGTCGCCGGCCGCTCGCGCCCGCCGCGCGCCGCGAGCAGCTCGGCGACCAGCGGCTCGAGCTCGCCGAGCAGCTCCTCCCGGCTCATCCGCCGCTCGCGGGCCTGCACGTCGAGCGGACGCGGCAGGTGGAGCACGAAGCGATCGCCTTCGAAGAAGGGCGCATCGAGAAAACCCAGGATCGGGGCGAGGAACGCCGCGCCCTCCTCGCCGATCGCCTCGGCGATCTCGTGCCGCGTCCAAACGTAGTAAGCCCCTTCGTGACCGCCGGTCTCGGCGTCGATGGCGCTCCAGAAGCCCCCCTCGGGCGCCGTCATCTCCTGCCCCAGGAAGGCCGCCGTGCGCAGTGCCACCCGCCGGGCGTCCTCCGATCCCGAGCGCGCCGCCTCGCGGGCGTAGACCTCGAGCAGCAGCCCGTTGTCGTAGAGCATCTTCTCGAAGTGCGGCACCTTCCACTCGCGGTCGGTCGCGTAGCGATGGAAACCGCCAGCGAGCTGGTCCTGCAGTCCGCCGCGCGCCATCGCGTCGAGGGTCGCCTGGAGCATCATCGCCGCCTCCGGCCGCTCGGAAGCGAGCTCCGCGAGCAGGAAGAGATTGGCCGGCGAGGGGAACTTCGGCGCCTGGCCGAACCCACCCCAGCTCGGATCGAAGCGCGAGCGCAACCCGGCGAGCGCCCGTTCGGCCGGCTCCCCGGCGGGCAGCGGGCCGAGGAAGGGCTCGCTCTCGGCCAGGTGGCGGCGCATCGCGGTCACCAGCTCGGCCGCCTGCGACTCGACCTCGGAGCGGCGCGCGTCCCAGGCGTGGGCCATCGAGCGCAGCACGTTGGCGAAACCCGGGCGCCCCCAGCGATCGTCGGGCGGGAAGTAGGTGCCGGCGAAGAACGGCACCAGCTCCGGCGTGAGGAAGAGGGAGTTCGGCCAGCCGCCTTGGCCGGTGAGCAGCTGGGTGGCCAGCATGTAGATCTCGTCGATCTCCGGGCGTTCCTCGCGATCGACTTTGACACTGACGAAAGCGCGGTTGAGCTGCTCGGCGATGGCCGGGTCGGAGAACGACTCGCGCTCCATGACGTGACACCAGTAGCAGGTCGAGTAGCCGACCGAGAGGAAGATCGGCTTCGCCTCGCGGCGGGCGCGCTCGATCGCCTCCTCTCCCCAGGGGTACCAGTCGACCGGGTTGTGGGCGTGCAGTCGCAGGTAGGGCGAGCTCTCTCCCGCCAGTCGATTGGTCCGGCCGTTCGCTCCGCTCATGGGCTGGATTATGTTCCGAACCGCCACGCCGGCTGTCTGAGCCGACCGGTGGACTCCGGACGCCCCAGCCCCCGACCGCCCGCGGTGTCGCTGCGCCTCGTCGCGGGCGCGAGCCGCACGCCTGCGAAAGCATCCACGACGAAGCTGCGGAGCGCTTCACCCGCGTCGTTCATCCCTCGTTCACCGCGTTTGACCGACACTCGCGCGAGCTTTTTCACCGGAATGCGACGCGCCATGCTCTTCGCCCTCTACACATTGACCGTGGCCGCCCTCGGCTGGGCGGCCTGGCACGGTCGCGACTACTACCTGCTGCCGCTCGTCGAACGACCGCATCATCCGCTGCATTGGCAGCTCAAGCCGGGCGGCGAGATCGGTCGAGTCTACGGCATCACCGGCGCCAGCCTGATGACTGCCATGCTGGTCTACAGCCTGCGCAAACGCCTCCCGCTGCTGCGCCGCTGGGCCCCCCTGGGCACCTGGCTCGATTTCCACATCTGGTGCGGCATCGCCGGTCCGCTGCTCATCGTCCTGCATTCCGCGCTCAAGGTGAACGGCCTCATCGCCATCGCCTTCTGGTCGATGGTCGCGGTGGCCGCCTCGGGGATCCTCGGTCGCTTCCTCTACGCCCAGATTCCCCGCACCGCGGCCGGCGACCAGCTCTCGCTCGCCGAGGCACGTCGCCTCGAGGAGGAGCTGGTCGATCGGCTGCGCCAGGAGTTCCGCCTCGAGGAGGCCGATCTAGCGCGCCTCGCCCCGAGCGACGAGCGACGCGACGGCGAGTCCCTCCTCGCCGCGCTCGCCCGGCTGGTCAGCGAGCCGTGGCGGGTGCGGCGCCGGCTCGCGCCGCTGCGCCGTCAGTTGGCCGGGCTCGGGCGGCGCGGCGAGCAGACGTTGCTCCGCCTCGCCCGCCAGCGCGCCCTGCTGCATCGCCGGCTGCACCTCTGGCGCCGGCTGCACGAGCTCTTCCACTACTGGCACGTCTTCCACAAACCGTTCGCGATCCTGATGTATCTCTTCGCCGCGATCCACATCGGCGTCGCCTTCGCCACCGGCTATGCCCTGGGCTCGCCTTGAGAGGCGGCGCGGCGCTCTCCGGGCTCGTCCTGGCGCTCGCCGCGGCCGCCGCCGCGGCGCCCTCCGCCGCGCAGATCTCCCCCGGGCCGCTCGCTGCGGTGCACGCCGAGCTGGAAGGCAATCGAGCCTGTCTCTCGTGCCATCACCCCGGCAAGGGAGTCGACGCCGCGCTCTGTCTCGACTGCCACCGCGCTCTCGGCGAGCGCGTCGCCGCCGGCCAGGGGCTGCATGCGCGCCCCGACCACCAGCGCTGCGAGCGCTGCCACTCCGACCACAACGGACGCGACTTCGCCCTGGTGCGTTGGCCCGCGGGGGAGGCGGCCTTCGACCACTCGACCGCCGGCTGGCAACTCGTGGGCAAGCACGCCGCCGCAGCCTGCCGCGACTGCCACAAGGCCCAGTTCGTGAATCCCGCTCGGCTCGCCGTCGAGCCGAAGCGGGACCCCGCGCGCACCTTCCTCGGCCTCTCGACGGCCTGCACCGCCTGCCATGCCGATCCACACCAGGGGAGCCTCGCTCCGGCAGCCTGCACCGACTGCCACTCGCAGGAGACGTGGAAGGGGGCGGCCGGGTTCGATCACGCGCGCACCCGTTACGTGCTCTCCGGCGCGCACGCCAAGACCCCCTGCCTCGACTGTCACAAACAGCCGGCTCCGGCCGGGGGCGAGAAGACGCTGCTGCTCGCGCAGTACAAGAACCGCCCCTTGCCGGCGTGCGACGAGTGCCACGCCGACATCCATCGCGGCAAGCTGGGGGCCGACTGCGCGAGCTGCCACACCACCGCCACGTTCCGCACCAGCGACAACCGGCGCTTCGACCACGAGCGGACCGCCTACCCGCTGCGCGGCCGGCATCGCTCGGTCGAATGCGCCCGCTGCCACACCGCGGGCAGGGAGTTGCGGATCCCGGGCTTCGAGCGCTGCGAGACCTGCCATCGCGACGCACACGCCGGTCAGCTTCTCGCGCTCTCCGCTCGCCCGGGAAAGACGGCCTGCGCCGATTGCCATGCGGTCGAGAGCTTCCTTCCCGCGCGCTACGGCGCCGAGGAGCACGCCCGGAGCCGCTTTCCGCTCGTCGGGGCGCATCTCGCGATCCCTTGTGTGGCGTGCCATCGCGAAGTCGCCGGCACGGCGCTTCCGGTGCCCTTCCGGCGCGCTGGGCAGCCGATGACTCGGCAATACCGGTTCACCGCCACCGCCTGCCGCGACTGCCACAAGGACCCTCACGCCGGTTCGCTCGACCGCTACGCGGGCGCTCGAGGATGTGACGCCTGCCATGGCGAGACGAGCTGGCGGGAGGTGAAGGTCGATCATGCAGAAACGCGCTACCCGCTCGCCGGCCGCCACGCGACGACCGCTTGTGTCGCCTGCCATCCCCGTGCGGCCGACGGCCGGCTGGCGCTGGCGCCCAGGCCCCTCGACTGCGCCGGCTGTCACCGCGACGTCCACGCCGGACAGCTGGCGATCAGTGGCGTCACCGCCTGCGAGCGCTGTCACTCGACCGACGGCTTCCGCCCGGCGCCCGGCTTCGCGCACCAGCGCGACAGCCGCTATGCGCTCGACGGCCGGCACGCCGTCCTGCCCTGCGCCGCCTGTCATCGCCTCGAGCGCCAGGGCGACGAAGAGGTGATCCGCTTCAAGCCGCTGCCCGTCGACTGCGCCGGTTGCCACGGTCAGGCCGGGCTGCCCGGGGGCCGTGGATGAGCGCGTTGCTCGATCTCGACGCGGCGGTGGTCTGGGCGCTCGCCGCGCTGGTCGCCCTGGCCATCGTGCTCCCCTACGTGGTCGCCTTCCGCCGCGCCCGGCGCCACGACCGGGCGCGGCTGGAAGAGGCGCGCGCGCTGGGCATCGACCGGCCGATCGCGCAGTTCCCGTTCATCGATCCCCAGGACTGCATCGGCTGCGGCGCCTGCGTGCGCGCCTGTCCCGAGGGAGACGTCCTCGGGGTGGTCGGCGGCACGGCGGTGGTGATCAACGGGTTGCGCTGCGTGGGCCACGGGCGCTGCGCAGACGCCTGCCCGGTGGCCGCGATCGAAATCGGTCTGGGCGACCTCAAGGGGCGCCGCGACATACCGGTGCTGTCGCCCGACTACGAATCGAGCGTGCCCGGGATCTTCGTCGCCGGCGAGCTCACCGGGATAGCGCTGATTCGCAACGCGGTCGAGCAGGGCACGCGCGTCGTCGCGACGATCGCCGCCCAGCGGCGGCGCGACACCGCGGGGCCGGTCCACGGCACGCACGACTTGGTGATCGTCGGCGCCGGACCGGCTGGGCTCTCCGCGGCGCTCGCGGCGCGCGAGCAGGGACTCGATGCCCTGGTGGTGGACCAGTCCGAGGGTCTCGGCGGCACCATCCTCCACTTCCCGCGGCGCAAGATGGTGCTCACCCGCCCGGTGGGCCTTCCCGGCGGAGCCGCGCTGGTGCGCGAGGAGTACTCCAAGGAGGAGCTGCTCGAGCTGTTGCAGGGCGAGGTCACCCGGCAGGGGCTCGCGGTGTGCTTCGGGGAGCGGCTGCTCGGCATCGAGCGCCAGGGCGAGCGATTCGCGGTGCGCACCAGCCGGGCGACGCACCTCGCGAGATTCGTGATCCTCTCGCTCGGCCGGCGCGGCACGCCGCGCAAGCTCGGCGTGCCGGGCGAGGAGCGCTCCAAGGTGATGTACCAGCTGCGCGACGCCGAGTCCTACCGCGGACAGCGCATCCTGGTGGTCGGCGGCGGCGACAGCGCGATCGAGGCCGCGGTCGGGCTGGCGCGGCAGACCGGCAACCGGGTCACCCTGTCCTACCGCAAGAACACCTTCTACCGCATAAAGAAGAAGAACCAGGACGCGATCGAGGGACTGATGCGACGCGGCAAGATCCGCGCCGTCTTCGAGTCCGCGGTCGAGTCGATCGAGGAGGGGACCGTGCACCTGCGCGCCGGCGAGCGAAGCGAGCGCCTCGAGAACGACTACGTGTTCGTGCTGATCGGCGGCGATCCGCCCTTCGACCTGCTGCGCGGCATCGGCCTCGCCTTCGGCGGCGAGGCCCGCCCCGCCACGGCTGCAACCGGCAAGCCCCGCGCCGCGGCGGTGGCGATGCTGGCGCTCGGTCTGCTGTGGGGCGCGCTCGGCGCCCGGCCGCTCGGCGCGCAATCGAATCCGCACGGCGACTTGGCCATCGCTTGCGATCAATGCCACACCACCGAGGACTGGACGAAGGTCGGCCGCGACATTCCCTTCCGGCACGATTCGACCGGCTTCCCGCTCGCCGGGATGCATGCCGTCGCGGCCTGTGCCGAGTGCCACCGCAGCCCCGTGTTCGCGCACGTCGGCACCGCCTGCCAGGACTGCCACCAGGACGCCCACGCCGGCGAGCTCGGCTCGGTCTGCGCGAACTGTCACGACACGCGGCGCTGGGACGTCCGCGCCGACCTCTACCACGCCCACAACCAGACCATCTTCCCCTTGCTCGCGGCGCACGCCCGGGTCGACTGCGAGGCCTGTCATGGCGGGCAGCCGCCGACCGAGTACTCGCGCACTCCGATCGACTGCTATGCCTGCCATCGCGCCTCCTACGAGGCGGCGACGTCGCCGCCGCACAGCGGCTTCTCGACCGACTGCCGCCAGTGTCACATCGGGGTCACCGACGACTGGCACCGCACGACCTTCCAGCACACGGCGCGTTTTCCGCTCACCGGAGCGCACGGCGCGCTCACCTGCGAGGATTGCCACCGCCAGGGCTACACCGGGACCCAGGCCGAGTGCTATGCCTGCCATCGTGCGGACTACGAGAGCGCGCGCGATCCCAATCACGTGGCGGGCAACTTCTCGACCACCTGCCAGAGCTGCCATTCGACATCGAGCTGGAGCGGCGCCGTCTTCGACCACTCGACCTCGAGTTTCCCGCTGGTCGGCGCGCACCGCACGATCGCCTGCGCCGACTGCCACACCCAGGGCTACACCGGAACGCCGGCCGACTGCTACGCCTGCCATCGCTCCGACTACAACGCAGCGCGCGACCCCAATCACGCCAGCGCCGGGTTCCCCACCGTCTGCCAGGCCTGCCACGACATGCGCGCCTGGGAGCCGGCGGCGTTCGACCATGCGACCTCCCGCTTCCCGCTGACCGGCGCGCACCGCACGATCGCCTGCGCCGACTGCCACACCCAGGGCTACACCGGCACGCCGGCCGACTGCTCGTCGTGCCACCAGGACGAGTACAACGCGACGCGCAATCCCGACCATCGGGCGGCGGGCTACCCGACCACCTGCCAGAACTGCCATTCGACCTCCAGCTGGGAGGGTGCCAACTTCCAGCACACCAGCTACCCGCTGCAGGGCGCGCACCGCACGGTCGCCTGCGAGAGCTGCCACACCAACGGCTACGCCGGCACGCCGCGCGACTGCTACTCGTGCCACCGCCCGGACTACGACGGTACGACCGATCCGAATCACCGCGCCGCCAACTTCCCGACCACCTGCGAGAGCTGCCATACGGTGAACGGTTGGAGCGGCGCGGCCTTCAACCACTCGACTTTCCCGCTCACCGGCGCGCACCAGTCCGCCGCCTGCGCGAGTTGTCATTCCGGCGGCTATCAGGGGACGCCGCGCGACTGCTACTCCTGTCATCGCACCGACTACGACGGCACCACCGACCCCAATCACCGAGCCGGCGGCTTCGCCACCACCTGCGAGAGCTGCCACACCACGACCTCCTGGGAAGGCGCGACGACCGAGCACACCAGTTGGCCGCTCACCGGCGCGCACCGCACCACTGCCTGCGCCAGCTGCCATGTCTCCGGCTACGCGGGCACGCCGCGCGCTTGCGTCGCCTGCCATCAGTCGGACTATCAGGGGGTGACCGACCCCAACCACGTCACGGCGGGCTTCCCCACCACCTGCGAGTCCTGCCACACCACCACGACCTGGAACGGGGCGACCTTCAACCATGCCTCGACGGGCTGGCCGCTCACCGGGGCGCACACCGGAACCTCCTGTCAGAGCTGCCACGCCGGCGGCTACGCCGGAACGCCGACCGCCTGCTTCGCGTGCCATCAGTCGGACTACCAGGGGGTGACCGACCCCAATCACGTCACGGCGGGCTTCCCCACCACCTGCGAGTCCTGCCACACCACCGCGACCTGGAACGGCGCGACCTTCAACCATGCCTCCACCGGCTGGCCGCTCACCGGAGCGCACGTCGGCGCCTCTTGTCAGAGCTGTCACGCCGGCGGCTACCAGGGAACGCCGACCGAGTGTTTCGCCTGCCACCAGTCCGACTACCAGGGGGCGACGGATCCCAACCACGTCGCGGCGGGGTTCCCAACCACCTGCCAGACCTGCCACACCACCGTCTCCTGGGAGGGCGCCACCTTCAACCACGATGCGGCCTACTTCCCGATCTACTCCGGCCGCCATCGCAACGAGTGGAACGCCTGCTCCGACTGCCACGTCACCGCCGGCAACTACCAGCACTTCGAGTGCATCTTCTGCCACGAGCACAACCGGGCGGAGATGGACGACGAGCACGACGACGTCGGCGGCTACGTCTACGCCAGCCCGAATTGCTACAGCTGCCATCCGCGAGGTGAAGCCGATGACTGAGCGCCGCCTGAGCCTCTCGTGGGTCGCGATCGCCCTGGCCCTCTTGCTGCCCGCGCTGGCTCGGGCGGCGGAGCCGCGGCCGATCACCGTCTCCTACCTCTCGGCGACCAGCGTCTACCTCGACGCCGGCCGCGGTGAAGGGCTCGAGGTCGGCACGCGCCTCAAAGTGGTGCGCTCCGGCGAAGCCATCGCCGAGCTCGAGGTCGCTTTTGTCGCCGAGCACTCGGCCTCGTGCAAGGTGATCACCCAGGGGCTGGCAGTGCAGGCCGGGGACCGGGTGGTGCCGCTCGCCCCGCTGCAGCCCAAGAACGAAGCGCCACCGGCTCCCCCGAGCTCGGCGGGCGGGGCGCCGAGCCCCTACCAGAGCTGGACCCGGGACGAGCGGCGCGCGGAAGAGCGGCGCAGGTGGGCGAAGACCTACGGCTCGATCGTCCTCGGTTACCGCACCAGCTCCGACGACTTCGGGCACTCGATCGACGAGACAATGGGGCGCTTCTCCCTGCGCCTCTCCGAGATCGGCGGCCGGCCCTGGGAGGTCAGGGTGCGCACCCGCACGCGCGAGACCTCGCGCGACGGCTACGGCCCGGATGTCCTGGAGAGCCATCGCGACGACCGGCTCTACGAGCTGTCGCTCACCTACGCGCCGCCCGAAGGGCGCTTCTCGCTAATGCTCGGCCGCCTCGGTGCCAGCCCGTTCATCTCGCTGGGTTACCTCGACGGCGTGCTGGCGCAGGTGCGCCTCGGCCGGCGCTTCTTCGTCGGCGCTTTCGGCGGCGCCCGCCCCGAGCTCGAGCAGCTCGGCTTCGGCACCGCCGGCTCGAAGTACGGCGCCTTCGTGCGCTTCGCGACCGACCGCAGCAACCAACGAGGCTACGCCGAGGTGGTCCTCGGCGGGGTCTCCGAGCGCTCCGACTCGGGCGAGGTGAGCCGCGACTACGTTACCCTCGAGAGCCGCTTCGGTGGCGGATCGCGCTGGTGGCTCTTCCAGCGCGCCGAGCTCGATCTCAATCGCGGCTGGCGGGAGGAGATCGCCGGCGAGAGCTCGCAGATCTCCAACGCCTCGTTCGGCGCCTCGTTCCGCTTCACCGGCCACTTGAGCGCCCGGGTCTCCTACGACCAGCGCCGCAACTACCTCACCTACGAGACGCGGCCGCGCCCCGAGGAGGTCTTCTCGCGCTATTTCCGCGAAGGCGGACGCGTCTCGCTCGAGTGGCAGTCCCCCGGTTGGCTGGCCTCGCTCGGCGCCGGCCTGGAGCGCGCCGACCAGCTCGACGACCCGACCCACTCGGCGTTCTTCTCGTTGCTCAGGACGCAGCTCTTCGGCTGGCCGCTCTTCCTGGGCGGCGATCTCTCCTACTACTCCGGCGGGACCGTGGAGGGGTACGTGGCGAGCCTGCGCACCGGCTACTCCTTCCGCGGCGGGCACGATCTCGGCCTCACCCTCGGAGCTTCCGAGACGACGATGGTCGGCTTCTTCGACGCCGCCGACCCGCGGCGCAACCAGTGGGTGCGACTGTCCGGCACCCTGCAGCTGCCGGCCTCGTTCTTCGTCTACGGCGAGTACGAGCTGCAGATGGGAGACGACTTCGAGGGGGACCGCGGGGCGGTCGAGGTCGGCTACCGCTTCTGAGGCGGTCGCCGGAGGCGGCTCAGGTCGGGAAGGGCTCCGGATGGTCGTCGGCGCTGCGGCGCTCGCCGAGCCACGCGACCACCAGGATCGCGACGTTCCAGAGGTTCCACCAGACGACCGTTCCCCAATTCGGGCGGACGACCACCGCGAGGTAGTTGCCGACCCCCACCAGGAGCATCCAGGTCACCGCCGAGCGCCCCTTCATCTGCGGCAGACGGACCCGCGACACCATGAGGAGCGCCATCGCCACCGCCACCAGAGCGCCCTCCTCGGCGGAGATCCGATGGCGCATCAAGGCGACCGCCATCAGGTAGCCCGCGCCGATCGGGATCGGCACGCCGAGCGTCCGGCGGTCCTTGGCGTGCGCGTCGGAGAGCACGTTGAAACGGGCCAGACGAAGGACGCCGGCCATCAGGTAGAGCAGCGCGGTGGCAACGCCCCAGGGTCCGAGCTCGCGCAACAGGCACTCGTAGACCAGGAACGCGGGCGCGGCGCCGAAGGAGATCGCGTCGGACAGGGAGTCCATCTGTTGGCCGAACTTGCTGGTGGCGCCCAGCCGGCGGGCGAGCTGCCCGTCGAACATGTCGCAGAAGACCGCCGCGACCAGCAGGTAGACCGCGACCTCGAACTCGCGCTCCGCCGCCGCCAGCATCGATCCGAAGCCGAAGACGATGTTCGCGCCGGTGACCAGGCTGGGAACCGCCATGCGCAGGGGAATCCGCGAGCGCGACATCGGCCGGGAGTGTAACAGGATCCGGTGCTGAAACCTTTTGCCGCCGCCTCGGTAGAGAGGACAAGGACCCGGTTTCACCTGCCGCCCCGCAAGGAGCCTCGCCATGATCGACCATCGCCTCCGCCGCACCTTCGCCCAGAGCCTGGGCGCGCTCCTCCTGATCGCCGCCCCGGCGCTCGCCGCCGACGCGGAGCGCCGCGTCGAGCGCACGTTCGCCGGCACCCCCGACCGCATCCTCGAGCTCGAGAATCTCGCCGGCAACGTCGAGCTGGTAGCCGCGACCGGCAGCGAGATCCGCCTCGTCGGCACCATCCACGCCAGCGGCGAGAGCCCTGCTGCCGCCGGGCGGCTGGCCGACCAGTTGCAGGTCACCTTCGACGAATCGGCCGGCCGCATTCTCGTCAAGGCCGTCTACCCGCTCGACGAGTACCGCAAGTACCACTACCCGCGGCGCGGCGACGATCCGGGCGACGACTCCTGGTTCGCCGCCTGGTTCGACGGCTCGAGCTCCTCCTTCAAGTACGCCGGGCGCGAAGTCCGCGTGGTGAGCTCGCCGGGCGGCGGCGCAGCGACCCTCTACGCCGACTTCCGGCTCGAGCTCCCGGCAGGCGTCGGCGCGACGGTGCGCGACGGCATCGGCCGGATCACCTCCGACGGCATCGCCGGCCCGCAGCTGCTCGACATCGCGTCGGGCGAGATCACCGCCACGCACGGCGCCGGCAAGCTCGACATCGATACGGGCTCGGGCGACGTTGCGGTCAGCGACCATCGCGGCGACGTCGGCGTCGACACCGGCTCGGGCGACGTCCGCCTCGAGCGGGTCGAAGCCCAGCTCGTCGCCGTCGACACCGGTTCGGGCGACGTTACGTTCGCCAAGGTCTCGGGCTCGCTGCGCGCCGACACCGGCTCGGGCAACATCGCGGGGAGCGATCTCGTCCTCGGCTCGAGCCTCGCCGCCGACACCGGCTCGGGCGACGTCCTGCTCGCCGGCGATCTCTCGGCGGTCGAGAAGCTCCTCATCGACACCGGCTCGGGCGATGTCACGCTCGACACCCGCGGCGGCCTGGATGCCCGGCTCGCCATTTCGACCGGCAGCGGCGACATCCGAATCGACCTGCCCGAGCTGCAGGTGGAGCTCGACCGCGACGACTTCCACGGCAAGCTGGGGAGCGGACGAGGTCAGGCGAGCATCGAGACCGGCAGCGGGGACGTGGTGCTCCGGGGGCGCTGAGAATGAGGAGCCCGCGAGCCTCCCGACCCGCTGGGCAGGGGAGCGAGGCCAACGCCCGCCCTCTCGCTTCCTTGCGACTAGGCCGGCAATTCGAGTTGAGAGAGAAGGGGTACCTCGTGCTTACTCAGAGCACCGCGCAGCATCGAGCGAGGAGGTCGACGAGGTGCGTCGCGATTGCGACGGCCAAGCGCGCCACTCTTCTCTGAGGCTACGTCACCTCGCGAATGGAAATTCGCAAGCCAACCAGACATCCGGCAACGCGCGGCTCGATTCGCCTCAGCCGGGCGACCTCGCGAGCATCGATTACGGAGTTGGGGCGTCGTCCTGAAGTGCCGGCGATCCCTGGCGAGTTCTCAGGCTGTGCGGGAAGGCTCGCCGGTACTTGAGGCGAGCCTTCCCAATCCACGAGTCCCCGGGTCTCAGGGGGAGGGGCACTCGGGAAAATTGCTCGGGTACGACCCGATCCTGCACCACGAGCAGTAGGACTCGCTTCTGTCTGGATTCTCCGAACAGGCGAAGTAGCCAGGGGACGGATCGTTGTAGATGCAAACGTAGCAGGGTGGCGAATCTTCGTCGATGATGCAGTACGGTTCTGCTCCGTAGTACGGATCGCCGTGTCCGGGCGACCAACAACCTCCGGAGCAGTTCGCTCCCAACGCGCAACTTCCAGACCCGGATGCGGTGCTCCGACTCGACAGCGCGATCCCGATCGCCATCGACAGCGCCCCGAGAAGCACGAGCATTCTCATCCGCTCCTGAATTCTCCTCCGCTTCATCCAACCTCCTCTCCACGGCGGAATCCCGACCTCCGCAGGACCTACGGCGCCGAAACGATATACACCGTCCGTTTCGTGTCTTCCGATGCCACGTAGCGATCCGTAACCAGGAGCGCGATCTGGCCCGAGTTCTTCGAGTAGTCGGCACGAACACGAACAGCGGGATGGTGATCTCCGATCGGCAGGCTGTACCATGCCAGCTCTGGCTCCAGGATGCCGAGGAAGAAGGCGGAGGCCCCTCCAGTTCGGAATCGAACGACCACGGCTGGGCTCTTGCGAATTGGCAGGACGTCCTCGATCACGAGCCTCAGGGAAGCGACCTGCTCGAGGATCCTCGATGGGTTCAGCTCGGGCTCGGTCCTCGAGTACTCCACTTCTTCCTCGCCATCGCCGCGCTCGGCGTGTTCGCCAATCGCAGATAGCAACGAGCTCTCCAGTTCCTGCGAAGACCACGACGCTTTCTGCTTTCCCGATTGCGCGTGGCGGAATACCCCGGGCTTCACGACGGGAACGACGAGCAGGTCCCCATTCTCGAGAAACCGGATGCTTCCCAGGAAGCGACCAAAAGTGCTTCGCGCCTTGACTCCCGCTGGCAAACTGAGCTCGCGTAGAGGACGCCACTCGTCCAGCCCCGAGCGCAGATCGCCCAGCCAGAGGTATGCATGGTCGCTCGAGACGTACTGGTCGATGTTGGGATAGCCGATGATCGCCACCAGGTCCCCGCGCACGTCGACGTCGTCGAAGTAACCTGGGAGCTTCTTGATGGTGATCCCGCTTCCGAGAGCGACGTCGCGCCAGCCGACCACATTCGCAGGGCCCCATGCCAGGAGGTGGCGGCCGTCGAAAGCGAGGTTGTGGATGTTTGGAACGGACGATGCACCAGGTCTACTTCGAGGAGGGAACAGTTCGGACCCCCTCGCCAACGGTTCTCTCAGAGAGAACTCGAGCACCCCATCTCCATCGTAGGCGATGAAGACCGAGCTCTTCGAGGCCCAACGGATATCTCGAGCCGTCGACTTCATCTCCAGAGTGGGCACGTCGTGCCTCGATACCAAGTCCAGCCTCGTGAGCGTGTGTTGAGCCTGGATCGAGTGCGGGGCCGCGTGCTGAGCAGAGATCAAGCCCGGGAAGGATGCCACGACCGCAAGGCCGCATCCCGCGAGCGAACAGAGGGCCGGTTTCATCGCACCTCCTGCCGCGATCGAGAACCTGACGTGGCAAGTGTAGGCAGGCCGCGTTGGTCAGGGCAAGAGCTTGCTGAACCGCAGCTGAGTCTCCAGTGTCGTTTGGGGGACCTTGCTTTCGATCCAACCGAGGAGCTGCCCGGCGAGCCCGCGCTCGTCCGGTTGGCCGAGGTCGAGGTGGGCGGGAAAACCGACGTGGCCGCCGCGGCGGGTCCAGGTGACCTCGACCGCGGCGGAGGCGCGCTCGAGCGCCGCGCGCACGGTCGCCGGCGGCACCATCGGATCGTTCTGCGCCAGGACGATCCAGCTCGGCCGGCGGATCCCGCCGAGCGTCCCTGCGGCGCTCACCTTCCGGTAGTAGTCCTCGGCCGAGGCGAAGCCCCAGCGCGGCGCGACGATGCGGGTGTCCCACTCGCGGATCGTCGCGATCCGGCGCCGCGCCGCCCGATCGACCGGTAGCGGGCGAAAGCGCTCCACGCGGTCGGCCAGCTCGCACAGACCGGAGAGGATCCAAGCGCGATAGGGGGCGTTGAACCACGCGTCGATCGCCCCCGCTCCGAGGTCGAGATCGAGCGGCGAGCAGACGCCGGCCACCGCGGCGAGGCGCGGATCGCCCGCGTCCTCCAGCTCGCCCGCCCAGCGCAGGGCCAGTTGGCCGCCGAGGGAGAACCCAACCAGCACGATCTGCGAGAAGCTGGCGAGCCGCGGAGCGGCGAGCACCGCCGCGAGATCCGAGGTCAGGCCCGCATGGTAGAAGTCGGCCGAATCCCCCCCCGCGCCGCGCAGGTCGAACCGGAGGCAGGCGTAGCCGCGCCCCACGGCGGCGCTCGCGAAGCGCTTGAGGTAGGAGCTCTCGATGCTGCCGCCCAGGCCGTGCAGCGCCACGAGCAGGGTCGTCGCGGCACCGGGTGCGTGCAGAACCCCGGTGAGCCTGACGCGCCCGACTGTGGGATCGACGACGTCGATGCCGAACGGCTCGCCCGGCGGCGCGGCCGGTGGGCGGAGCAGCGCCCGCACCACCGGCGCCACCGTCCAGTAGTGACCGGAGAGGGCGGTCACGAGCGACCGGCGCTCAGGGCCGCGGGGGCCCGTCCACCCAGGTCGCGACGTAGACGTCGGTCTCGCCGGGCTTACCCTGGTTGCGGTTGGAGCTGAACGCGAAGCGCTTGCCGTCGGGCGAAAAGATCGGGAAACCGTCGAATCCCGGAAAGAAAGTGATCTGCTCGAGGTCGCTGCCGTCCACGTCGATCGCCCAGACGTCGAAGTTGCGCCCCTTGGGATCCTGGAAGTTGGTGACGAAGAGCAGGCGCTCGCCGCTGGGGAAGAAGTAGGGCGCGAAGGAAGCGCCGCCCAGCTTGGTGACTTGGCGAGCCCCGCTGCCGTCGGCGTTGGCGACGAAGAGCTCGAGCTTCGTCGGCCGCACCAAGTCCTGCGCGAGCAGCCGCCGGTAGTCGGCGAGCGCCTCCCCCTCGGGGCGCGAGGCGCGCCAGACGATCTTCGTGCAGTCCGCGTTGAAGAAGGCTCCGCCGTCGTAGCCCGGGGTCGAGGTCAGCCGCTTCACCCCGCTGCCGTCGGGGTTCATGGTGTAGAGCTCGAGGTCGCCATCGCGGGTGGAGGTGAAGACGATCCGCCCGTCCTTCGGGCAGACGGTCGCTTCCGCGTCGTAGCCCGGCACGTCGGTCAACCGGACGAGCCCGCTGCCGTCCGGATTCGCCTCCCAGATGTCGAATCCCGGATCGATCCGCCAGACGTAGCCCTGCGACATGTCGGGGCGGGGCGGGCACTCCGGCCCGGCGGCGTGGGTCGACGAGAAGAGCACCCGCTCCCCCTTGGGGAAGGTGTAGTAGGCGCAGGTGTGCCCCCCCTTGCCGGTCGACACCAGCGCCGGCGCGGAGGGGGCGCGCGACGACATGGTGAAGATCTGGTCGCAGGCGTAGGGCGGCCGGGTCGACTGGAAGCTCAGCCGCTCCCCGTCCGGCGACCAGTAGGCCTCCGCGTTCTCGCCGCCGAAAGTGAGCTGCACGACGTCCTTCAAGTGCACTTCGCGCGGATCGTGCAGCATCTTGGGAAACGTCTCCGGAGCGTGCTGCGCCAGCGCGGCGGAAGCGGCCGCGAGGGCGAGCAGGAAGGCGAGGACCGGCGGGTTCCAGGCGGTGGTTCGGAAGCGCATCGTCATGGCCGCGGCATCTTACGGCATCGGCTTGGACAGCCGCGAGACGACGGGTTATCGTTCCCGGGCCGGGCCGAGATTCCTTGCGCTCGGCGCCAGCCCCTTTTCATGACCGCGCTCGCTCGCCGCGCCTCGGCGCTCGTCCTCGCCCTCTCCCTCCCGCTCGTCGGAGGTGCGCGGCTTCGCGCCCAGCCCGCCCCTGGCGCCACGGCCGCCGAGTCGCTCACCCTCGAGCGGGCGGTCGAGCTGGCCCTCGCCGGCAACGAGGTCTCGGGCATCGCCGCCGCGCGGCTCGAGAAGGCGGGCGCCTTCAAGCGCCAGGCGGTGGCGCAGCTCATCCCGACCCTGACCATGACCGGAAGCGCGCTGCGCCGCGCGCGCGAAGTGACCCGCGAGGTGGGTGGCGAGGAGGTCGTCGTCCAGGCGCTCGACGCCTACAACGGCCAGGCGGCCGTCGAGTCGGTGCTCTTCGACCTGCGGGCCCTGCCGCTGATCCGGGGCGCCAACCGCGGACTCGCGGCGCAGGGGTTGGAGTCGGCGGAGCTCCGCCGCGCGCTCGCCCACGACGTCGCCGCCGGCTTCTACGCCGTGCTCGGCGCCGAGCAGCTCCTCGCCGCGGCGCGCGAGCGGGTCGACGTCGCCCATCGCACGGTCGACGAGTCGCGACTCCGCCTCGAGGCCGGGCTCGCCAACCGCAACGATCTGACCAGGACCGAGCTCGAGCTCGCGACCGCCGAGCTCGCGGTCACCCAGGCGAAGAGCATCGTCACCACCTCCCGCCTGGCGCTGGGCTATCTCATCGTCGCGCCCGCCGACGGCCCGCTCGCGACCCCTCCGGGCCGGCCGCCGATCGGCGTCGACCGCGACTCGCTGGTCCGCCAGGCGCTCGCCAGCCATCCCGACATCGCGGCCCGCGAGGAGCGGCTCGAGGAGGCCCGCCAGTTCGCCCTCGCTCCCCGTCTCGGCTGGGTGCCGCGACTCGATCTCCGCGGCCTCTACCGTTGGACCAACGAGGCCGGCCTGTCGGGCAACGACGAGGACTGGAACCTGGCGCTCAATTTCACCTGGGACGTCTTCGACGGCGGCGACCGCGGCGCGGCCGCCGACCAGCGCGACGCCGAGGCACGCGAGGTCGAGCTCGGGCTCGCCCAGCGGCGCCGCCAGGTGACTTTGGAGGTCGACCAGGCGCTGGCCGACCTCGAAACCGCCGAGGCCGCCTACGAACAGTCGCGGGTGCGCGCCGAGGTGGCGCGCCAGAACGCCGAGGAGGTGCGAGAGCGTTTCCAGAACGGGCTCGCCACCGCGCTCGAGCAGACCGACTCGCAGGTCGCCCAGTTCGAGGCCGACGCCGAACGGGTGCGCTCCGACTACAACCGGTCGATCGCCCGGCTGGCGCTCGAGCAGGCGCTCGGCGCCTGGCCGATCGACCTTTCGCCGCCGGCCGACGTAGTCCTGAAGGAGAGCACCCCGTGAGCCGCCGACGCCACTTCCGCCCCGCCCTCGCCTTGCTCGTCGCCGCTGCCTGTTGGAGCGCCGCCTGTGGCGGCAAGAAGGGCGCCGAAGCCGGCAAGCCGGCGCGTGAGGCGGTGCGCTTCCCGGTGGAGGTCGCGACCGTGGAGAGCCGGTCGGTCGAGTACAGCGTCAAGGCGGTCGGCTCGGTCGAGGCCTTCGAGCAGGTGGCGGTCACCGCGCGGGTCGCCGGCGTGGTCGAGCGGGTCCGCTTCCAGGAGGGGGACGCGATCCGTCCCGACACGGTGCTCGCCGAGATCGAGCCCGAGCGCTTCCGGCTCGCCGCCGATTCGGCGCGCGCCGCGCTCGCCAAGGCCGAAGCCGGGGCCGCCGAGGCACGCAACGGCCTCGAGCGCCGCCAGGCGGTCAACGCCAAGAACCCCGACCTGGTGCGCGGCGAGGAGGTGGATGCGTGGCGCACCCGCCTCGCCTCGGCCCAGGCCGAGGTGGCGCAGGCCACTTCGGCCCTGGCGCTCGCCGAGCTCAACTTGCGCGACGCGTTCGTGCGCGCGCCCGTCGCCGGCGTGGTGCAGACGCGGACGGTCGAGACCGGGCAGTACGCGCAGCCTGGCGCGGTGCTCGCCACCCTCTTGCGCCGGGAGCCGCTGCTGCTGCGCTTCCGCGTTCCGGAGGGCGAGGCGGCGCCGCTCGACGTCGGGCACCAGGCGCGCTTCCGCTTGCGCGGCTCGCGTGGCACGGCCGAAAGTGGGGGAACCGCCGGGAGCGTCGGAACCGCCGAGACGCCGCTCTACACTGCGACGATCACCCTGGTCGGCGCCGCGGCCGATCCGCGCGACCGCATGGTGTCGGTGCTCGCTCGGATCGACGATCCGGCGCGGCAGGAGCTCCGCCCGGGCGCCTTCGCCGAGGTCGAGGTCCCGGTCGGCGGCACGGTGCCGCGGCCGGTGATCCCACAGACCGCCATCCGGCCGAGCGACCGCGGCTTTCTCGCGTTCGTGGTCGAGGAGGAAACGGCGCGCGAGCGGGTGCTGGAGCTCGGTCTGCGCACCGCCGACGGCCGGGTCGAAGTGCGCTCCGGGCTGGCGGCCGGCGAGCGCCTGGTGGTGCGCGGCGCCGAGGCGCTGCGCGACGGCGCCAAGGTGGTCCTCGAGCGGCCCTCCGGCGGGGCCCCGCCGGAGGGGCGGGAGAGCAGGCCATGAAGCTGACCGAGATCTCCATCAAGAACCCGGTCTTCGCCTGGATGCTGATGGCGGGAACGGTGGTCTTCGGCCTGGTGGCCGCGGGCCGCATCGGCATCAGCCAGATGCCGGACGTCGACTTCCCCACCATCAACGTCTCGGTCTCCTGGGAGGGCGCCGCCCCCGAGGTGGTGGAGAACGACGTCATCCAGCCGCTCGAGGAGGCGCTGATCCAAGTCGAGGGCGTGAAGAGCCTGACCTCGACCTCGCGGCTCGGCGGCGGCTCGGTGACCGTCGAGCTCGACATCTCGCGCAACGTCGATCTCGCGCTGCAGGACGTCAACACCAAGGTGCAGCAGGCGCAGCGCCGGCTGCCGCGCGACATCGATCCGCCGGTGATCTCGAAGTCGAACCCCGAAGACCAGCCGATCATGTGGGTCGGCCTCTCGGGTCCCTTCCCGCGCCAGGTGCTGGCCGACTACGCGCGCTATCGCGTGAAGGAGCGACTGCAGACCGTCCCTGGGGTGGGAGAGATCGTCGAAGGGGGCTCGATCGAGCGCAACGTGCGCATCTGGGTCGACGCCGCCGCGCTGGACGCCAAGAACCTGACGGTCACCGACGTCATTCGCGCTCTGCAGCGCCAGCACGTCGAGCTCCCCGCCGGCCGCATCGAGGTGCCCGGGAGGGAGGTCAACGTGCGGGTGCTCGGCGAGGCGGTCGACCTCGAGACCCTGCGCGGCATCGTGGTGCGCGACGACGGCGGCTCGCCGATCTACCTCTCGGACGTCGCCCTGGTCGAGGACGGCTTCGAGGACATCCGGCGCTATTCGCGGGTCGACGGCGAGCCGGCGCAGGGGATGGGGATCAAGAAGCAGCGCGGCGCCAACGCGGTGGCGGTGGCGACCGAGGTCCGAGCGACCCTCGACGAGATCGGCAAGACCCTGCCCGAGGGGATGAAGCTCGGCATCAATTTCGACTCGACGGTGTTCATCGAGGAGTCGGTCGAGGAGATCGAGTTCGAGATCTTCCTCGCGGTGGTGCTCACCGCGCTCATCTGCTGGCTCTTCCTGGGCTCGCTCTCCTCCACCCTGAACGTCATCCTGGCGATCCCGATGTCGCTCCTCGGCACCGTCGCAGTCATCTACTTCCTCGGCTTCACCCTCAACACTTTCACTCTGCTCGCCCTCGGCCTGGCGGTGGGCATCGTCGTCGACGACGCCATCATGGTGCTGGAGAACGTCTACCGGCACGCCGAAGCGGGTGCCGACCGGGTGCGCGCGGCGCGCGAGGGCACGGCGGAGATCGCTTTCGCGGCCCTCGCCGCGACGCTCGCCGTCTGCGCGATCTTCATCCCGGTGGTCTTCATGCAGGGGATCGTCGGAAGGTTCTTCCTCCAGTTCGGCGTCACGCTCTGCCTGGCAGTGCTGCTCTCCTACCTCGAGGCGGTGACCCTCGCCCCGGCGCGGCTCTCGCAGATGCTCGACGTCTCGCGCCAGCGCCAGAACCGGATCGGCCACGCCGCCGACCGCGCGTTCGCCGCCCTCGCCCGGGTCTACTCGCGCGTTCTGCCCTGGGCGCTCGCCCGGCCGGCCGTGGTGGTGCTCGCGGGATTCGCCCTCTTCGGTGTCTCGGTGCTGGTGCTGCGCGCCATGCCGAAGGAGATGGTCCCCTCGCAGGACCAGTCACGCATGATGATCCGCCTGCAGACCGCGGTGGGCTCGGACCTCTCGGAGACCGACCGCTACGTGCGGCGCGCCGAGGAGTTCCTGCTCGGACGGCCGGAGACCCAGCGCCTCTTCGGCGTCTCGGGCGGCTTCGGCGGCGGCGGAGTCAACTCCGGCGTGCTGTTCGTCACCCTGGCGCCGCCGAAGGAACGGAACTTCACGCAACAGCAGTTCGCCCAGGTGGTGCGCAAGGAGCTCAACTCCTACCCCGGCCTGCGCGCCGTGGTGCAGGACCTCTCTCAGCAGGGCTTCACCGCGCAGCGCGGCTTCCCGGTGGAGCTCTCGGTGCGCGGCTCGGACTGGGATCAGCTGGTCGAGACGACCCAGACGACGATGGCGGCGCTGCGCGAGAGTGGCCAGGTGGTCGACCTCGACACCGACTATCAGCTCGGTCAACCGGAGCTCCGCGTCCTTCCCGACCGCGCCCGCGCCGCCGATCTCGGGGTGTCGATCGAGGACGTCGCGACGACGCTGAACGCCCTGGTGGGCGGCATTCGCATCGGCAAGTACTCGGACGGCGGCCGGCGTTTCGACGTGCGCCTTCGCCTGCTCGCCGACCAGCGCTCGAGTCCGGAGGACGTGTCGCGCCTCCGCGTCCGCTCGGGCTCCGGCGAGCTGGTGCCGCTCTCCGCCCTGGTGACCACCGAGGAGCGCCCGGCGCTGCAGGCGATCACGCGCCGCGACCGCGAGCGCGCGATCAACATCTTCGCCAACGTCGCTCCCGGCTCCTCGCAGGACAGGGCGCTCAAGGTGGTCGAGGAGCTCGCCAAGTCGACCCCGCTCGGCACGCGCCTCGTCCTCGGCGGCGCCAGCGTCGCCTTTCGCGAATCGATGGCCAGCCTGCTCTTCGCGCTCTTCCTCGGGATCGTGGTGGCGTACATGATCCTCGCCTCGCAGTTCAACTCGTTCCTGCATCCGGTGACGGTCCTGACCATCCTGCCGCTGTCGATCGCCGGCGCCGCCTTCGCCCTCTGGGCCTCCGGCCGGACGCTCAACATCTTCTCGATGATCGGCCTGCTGCTGCTGATGGGGATCGTCAAGAAGAACTCGATCATCCTGGTCGACTACACCAACCAGCTCCGCCGCCGCGGCCTCGACGCCAGGCAGGCGCTGCTCGAAGCGGGTCCGGTGCGCCTGCGGCCGATCCTCATGACCTCGACCGCGACCATGATGGCGGCGGTCCCGGCCTCCTTGGGCCTCGGCGCCGGCAGCGAGACCCGCGCCCCGATGGCGATCGCGGTGATCGGCGGCCTCATCGTCTCCACCGCCCTCTCGCTGGTCGTCGTCCCCGGCTTCTACCTCTTGGCCGACCGCGCCAAGAGCGCCCTGGCGCGCAAGATCCGCGGCGCTACCGAAGCCGCGGAGCCCGAATCCGCCCCCGCTCCAGAGGCAGGCAGCTGAGCACCGGCCGGGGAGGAAAGCGCCGCCCGCGCCCCCTACACCTCCTCCCCCGCCCCAACAACCCCAGAGCACGCCCCTCCGAGCGGCACCCCAACCGCTTCACCCCATTCGGCTTATCGGTGTGACAGCGCGCCTTTCCCCAATGCGGATCGGCCTCCACCAAGCCGACCAACTCCGTGATTCCAAAGTACTGTCATCCCCTGGCACCCAATCGGCGCTACACTGCTATTCACGCAATGTCACACGGAACGCGCGTTTTCGTTCTCACGAAGAACCCTAGTTAGGCGTCACGGCAGGCTTCGGCGATTGATCGTGGATAACGCGCAAGATAAGGGCATCATCGGAGAAGTCTGGGAAGACGGCTTCCCGGTGGTCTACAAGTTCGTCGACGAGCTACCTCCGGGGGCGACTCGCGCGAGGTTCGGGTGGCTGACCGTTATCTCGTGGAAATACGATGGAAGCAGTCGAAACGGAATGCCGCCTCAAGAAGCCAACACCCGAATGATCGCGCTCGAGCACGCGATAGAGGACTTGGAGGCAATGGGCTTGTGCCGGCATGCCTACAGTCGAACTGGCAACCACCTGAAAGAGCTGGCGTACTACATTTCAGATCGCGATCGATTCATGGAGGCGTTCAACAGCGCCCTTGTGAATGATCCTGAGTACCCGATCGAGATCACCTTCTACGAGGATCGACCATGGAACGATTTTCGAGAGATCCTCAAGATGTTTAGGGGGGCTCCTCGGCGTGACGCCTAACCTTTCGCTCGAGCGGACAACAGGGCTTCGCCCTGTTGCCGCTCAGCTCATGATTCGTTATGCGGCACCCGCTACATCGCCTTGTCGGGAGGACTAAATGACACTCAAGCACGCCCTTCTTGCAGTTGCGTTCGTAGGCGCTGTCGCAGGTCTCGCTCTGGCCTCGTCAGAGGAGCCCGCTCCTCCAGCGGAGTTCCTGATCACCATCTCGGTGTCGGGGAATGGCGCAGCACTTACCTGCGCGCGCGGATGCGCGTGGAAGGAGCTGACTTTTAGCTGTGGCGAGCGAACGCCCTGTGTCACCGGCGTGGACGGCTTTGGCATGACCAAGGCGCAGTGATTGTCGCTCTTGCTATGTGCCGCATAACCCCTATCAGGCCCCGGTCTGTCAAGGCGCGTAGTTCTTCTTTGACGAGCGCCGCGGCTCGCCTCGGCTTTGCGATCGACTCCGCTTCTCGCCGTCGCTGACTTGGCTTCGCGGTTCGGTGGTGGCGGCGTTCGCCGCTGCACCCAACACCTATCGAGGCTCGACACGCGCCGTCCATTGGCTGGATTGAGCGCGCGGCCGCGGGGGTTTCCCGCGGCGTCCCAGAAGCTCGTTCGTGCCCTCGTTCCGTCCGGTCGAGTCGAGGATCTCGGAGGATCCGTTGGGGGCGGGCTCGGAGGAGGGGCAGCGTCGTCGAGAGCGAGTGAAAGGAGGCAGGCAGCGCCGGTGTCTCTTCAATTCGTCGAGCTGTCCGGCCGTCGTGCTCCCGCACCGTTCTGGACTCCTCCCGCAGGTAGCTCGACGCGAGGTTTCTGACGAAGGTAGGACTGCAGTCGTATCTTCGGCCTCTCGATGGCGCCCCGTGGGCTTCGGGCCAGGATGAAATCCGCGCGCGGGGAGCCAGTCGCTCGTACCGGCCTCGAGGGCCAGAATCGTTATCGGCTCGATCCGCGCGTCGGTCGCTGCCGAAACGTCATCTCCGCGTTGTCATCGCAGTCGGCGGCAGGTGGTCGAGCTTCTCTCAGGCTGCTTCGGCTCTCGCCTCGAAAGACGTCTCGCGAGTCGGCACCGCCCAGGCGTAGCGGGCGAGCTTGTTGGCCAGGGCGACCGTCGCCTTGTTGCTGCGCTTCGCTGGTCCGCAGCCGTGTTGATGTCTAGCTAAACGCCGATGATCTCTTCGAGGCCTTCGAGGACTCGGGCGAGCTCTTCGGGGGAGAGGCGGCCGAGGCGCTTGCCGAGGCGCTCGGTGGAGAGCGTTCTGATCTGACCCATCTTCACCCAGGAGCGCTTCGGCAAGCGGATCGAGCGGAGCTCGAGCGTCAGGGGGAAGCCGGCCGCGGGTTCATGGCTCGTCAGCGCGAGCGCGATCACCGTCCCGGACCGCTGGTTGAAGACATCGTGGCTGATGACCAGCACCGGGCGGAGGCCCGCCTGCTCCTGGCCACGCGTCGGGTCGAGATCCGCCCAGACGACCTCTCCCCTCAGTATCCGGGCCACGACGACTCCGCCACCAGCCAGCCCTCCGCGTCAGCTTGCTCGGCTGCGGGATCGAGCTTCGCGCACTCCTCCGCCAGGCGCGTTCTCCTCGAGCGCGCGAGACGCTCGCGGACCGCATCCTGAATCAACTGACTGCGGCTCGCGGCGGCACCCTTGCGCACCAGCTCGTCGAGCTCGCGCAAGTCCTCGGGGTCGATCGAGATGGCGATCTTGGCGCTGGGCATGGCACCATGGTATCACCGTCGGTCATACCAGCCACCAGGGCGGCTCGGCACCTGCCGGGTCGGAGTCGAGCCCCTTCCGCACCTCGCCGCCTACGGCGCCGTGGCGCTCCAAGCGGTGGTGGCGCCGGATTCGAAGCCGTCGGCGAAGACCCAGCAGGGGGCGAGGGCCGCGGCGGCGGCGTACCAGCCTTGGGCGACGCGGCGGTGGCCGAGCTCGAGGTCGAGGTGGCCGCCGTCGCCGGTGTAGCCAGCGAAGAGCTTCTGGTAGGTCTGCCCGCCGTAGACGAAGGTGTGCTCCACGCCATCCGGATCGTGCGCCTCCATGTCGGCGATGTCGTAGAGCAGCGCGCCGGTCGATGCGGCGTGCGCGCGGACCGCCTGGTTGTAGAGGTTGCGCAGGACGTTGTCGCCATCCTCGTCGACGGTGAGCGGCATCGTGGTCAGCACCAGCGCGGTCGTCGGGTAGGCCATCGCGAGCGCGTCCATCATCGCGAGATAAGTCGTGACGTTCGCGTTCGGGTCGATGTAGCAGAGCTTGTCCATCACCGCGTCCACCGCGCCCTGCCGCCAGCCCGCGAGGCGGACCGAGTTGTCGAAGATGGTGAACTTGTCCTCCCACCCCGGGTTGCCGCGGCCGCACTCGTAGACCGTGCCGGCGACGGTCGGCAGCGGCGGCGGATCCGCGCGGAGATGCGCGCCGTCGTAGCCCACCCCGGCGGTGGCGAGTTGAAAGCGCGCCGGATTCGCGGTCGCGAGGTCGTCCAGCCCCTCGAGCAGGTTGCCGCCCACCGAGGCGTGGGTGAAGAACCAGCGCTGGGTACCGATGCCGTCCATCACGCACTGCGGGAGCTCGAGAACCGCGTCGATCGCCGAGTGATCGACGATCTGGCCGCGCGCCGGAAGCGCGACGGCGAGGAGCAGACAGCTTACGACCGGGGTCTTGCGCATCGGGGAAACTCTGCGGCGCACGACCGCCGCCGGCGCCACCCGGGCGGGTGGGCGCCGGGCTCGGACCCCCGGGCGCCCACCACGCCTCGAGCTCGCGGCTCGAGGCGATGCCCGCACGGGGCGCGCTACGACTTGGTGGTGGTCGTCACCTTCTCGACGCCCTCGAGCGCTTGCACGACCTTGACGGCGCGGGAGCGCATCTCCTTCGCTGCCTTGGGATCGAACTCGAGCACCACCACGCCGCTCGCCGCCTCGGTGCCGACCGCGAAGCCGTCGGTGCCGAGCGCGTCGATCAGGGCGATGCGAATGCGCATTTCGAGCATGGCGTCCTTGACCTCGGCCTCCGCTTCGGCGGTCTTCGAGTTGCCGTAGGCGCCGCTCGGCTCCAGGCGCAGATCATTGTCGACCGAGCGCACTCCGGCGACCGACTCGGCGATGCGCGGGGCGAGCTCCTTGCTCTCCCGCTTCTCGACGTCGCCGGTCAGATGGACGACGCCTTCCGTGGTCTCGACGTGGATCTCGAGCGCGTCCGCGCCGAGCTTCTCCAGCAGCCCGAGCTTCACCTTGGCGGTGGTCATCCAGTCCGCATCGGCGTTCTGCTGCGGCGCCAGGGCGAAAGTGGCGCCCGCGACGAGCGCGGCGAGAAGCACCAACAGGCGGGTGATTCGTCGGGTGGTCATGGCGTGCCTCCTTTCGGGTCGGTCGGGAGCGTCTGCGGCTCGCCGACTCCGAGACCCGTCCGCAATCCCGCTGCCAGGCGGAGCAGCGCCCAAACAAAGGACTTGTCGCCGCGCCACGCCAGATCGACGCACTCGGCCGTGAGCCGCGTCACAGCTTCCGGTGGCGCTCAGGGAAGATCCCGCTCGGCCTACCAAGTGTCACGGAAGGAGAGATGCAGTTCGCCACAGACGAAGAGCTGGCGGCCGCGCTCGTAGGGCATGCAGTGCCGGCAGTCGGTTGCCGCCGCGAGATCGAAGACCTGAGCGGGCACCGGCGCCGCGAGAGCGTCTGTTAGTGTCGCTCGCGCCGCCGGCGCCCCGCGCCGCGGCCGACCGAGATCATGCTTGCGCGCCTCCCCTCCGCCTACCTCCATGTCGGTTCCGATCGGATCTACCATCCACTGACCGACCGCATCTTGGTCGCCGGCGAGCCCGGCCTCGACGAGCTCGCGACGCTCTGCCGCGATCCGCAGGCGGCGACAGGGATGCCGGGTGCGACCCTCGACGCGCTCGAAGCGGCGGGCTGGTTGGTCGCCGCCGGGAGCGACGAATCCTCGCGCTACTTCCTCAAGCACATCTCGCTCGAGGCACACACCGTCTGCAACCAGTCCTGCTACTTCTGCCCGGTCTCGCTCGCCCCACGCGAGGCGCACTTCATGCCGGACGAGCTCTACGAGCGCATCGTCTCGCAGCTCGCCGCTTTCCGCGCGACCATCGAAGCGGTCTTCATGATCAGCTACAACGAGCCGACGGTCGACAAGCGCTGGGTCGAACAGGTGCGCCTCATCCGGTCCTACGGCCTGGCCCCCGCGACGCTAACCAACGGCACCGGGCTCACCCCCGAGCGCGTCGACGCGGTGATCGCGGCGGGGGGCTTGCGCTACCTCTCGGTCAACCTCTCGACGCTCGAAGCCGGACGCTACCGGCACGACCGGGGCGGCGACCACTTGCCGCTGGTGCTCCGCAACCTCGACCACGCCGCCAACTTGCCGCTCGCCCAGGAAATGGACATCGTCGTCCTCGGTACCGGCGACGATATCCACCGGCGGGACTTCGAGGAGATCCGCGAACGCTTCGCCGGAACCCGCTTCCGGGTGCGGTCGTTCGAGGTCATGGACCGTGCGGGCTACCTTCAGATCGGTCTCCGACCCCTTTCCGGCCGACCCAGGCTCCGCGGCTGCGAGAACCTCGGCTCACGCCCCTTGCAGCACCTCCACGTCACGCCGCACGGCAAGTGCCTCTTCTGCTGCGAGGACTACGACGAGCGCTACCTCGTGGGCGACTTGAACGTCCAGTCCGTTGCGGAGGTGCTCGCGGGGCCGGAGCTCGCGCAGCTGCGCCGCTTCTCCTACGGTGTCGAGACGCCGCCGGACGACTTCATCTGCAATCGCTGCGTCTTTGCGCGCACCGAGCGCTGAGCCGGAGCGGCGGCGGCCCCGCGAGCATGAACCGCGGTCCGTGGGCAGCGCCCCCGCGGGCAGGTCGGAGACCGGACCCTAGATGAAGGAGCGCTCGGCCTCCCAGATGTCGCGGAAGGAGAACTGCAGATCGCGACAGACGAAGAGCTGGCGGCCGCGCTCGTAGGGCATGCAGTGCCGGCAGTCGGTCACCGCCGCGAGCTCGACGCGGCCGCAGCGCCCCGGCCCGGCAAGATCGGCGAGGTTCTCGGCGAGATCCCGCGAATCACCCATGACGATCGCCACCCGGATCTCCCGGTCCCCCGGCCCCCAGTACCAGTACGAGTTGTGCGCGCAGAGCACCGGCGGGAGGCCGGCGTTCCGCCCGAAGAAGTCGATCGCCGCGGCCTCTCCGTAGTTGCGCACGTAGATCGCGGTCGCGGCCTGCTCCTCCGGGGCGAGCCCGCGATAGATCTCGACCACCTGGGCGGCGAGCTCGCGCCAGCCGAACTGATCGGCGTAGTACTGCGGCAGATCCTCGAGCGCCGAGCGTTCCTCCGCGCGTGGCGTCATGCCGAGCGCCTTGGAGTAAGCGATGAAGCGCTCGACGGAGAGACACGGCACGGCGAACGGCAGGGCCACCAGCGAGAGGGCGACCAGCACCGCGGCGAAGACCGGCCGGAGCCTCGGGCGCCACGCCACCGCAGTCGCCGCCTCGAAAGCCACTGCGCCGGCAGCGAGGAACGGGAAATAGACCGGGGAGAGGTAGTAGGCCTTGGCGCCGTTGGCGACCATCACCGCGAAGATGGCGGGATAGAGCCAGGCGAAGACGCGCAGGCGCCGGGCCGCGGGATGCAGGGCGAACCAGGCGATCCCGGCCAGCCAGAGCGCCGACGGCAGGAGACCGGTCTGCAGGAGCTGCTGGAGGAAGAACGCCGAGGGCGCCAGGGCGACGTTCTTCTCCTGCGACGCCGCGCGCATGAACTCGAGGGTGGGCCAGGCGTGGGCCTGCTGCCAGAGGAGGTGCGGCAGGACGAGCAGTCCGGCGACGAGGCCGCCGGCCCAGAACCAGGGCGAGGCGAGCTGCCGCCGCTCGCGGGTCAGCACGAGTCCGACCACCAGACCGAAGCCGAGGAAGAGCAGCGAGACCTTGTTGAGCAGGCCGAGCCCGGCGACCGCGCCGAAAGCCAGCCAGAGCCGCGGGCGCTGCTCCACCAGGAGGGTCACGACGAGGTAGGCCGCCCACGCCCAGAAGAGGAGATCGAAAGCGTTCATCGAGAAGGTCCGCCCGGCGTTGCCGAGCACCACCGGCGAGAGCGCCGCGGCGAGCGCAGCGAGGGCCTGGGCGAAGCGCCCACCGCCCAGGCGGCGCGCGACGAGGCCGGTGAGCACCACCGCCGCCGCCCCGGCGAGCACCGCGGGGAAACGGATGGCGAAGAGCGAGTCGCCGAAGAGGGCGCGGGTGAGGGCGAGGATCGCGATCGAGAGCGGCGGCTGGTCGACGTACCCCCACGCCAGGTGCTGCGCGCAGGCGAGGTAGTAGAGCTCGTCGCGGAAGTAGTCGTAGCGCGTCAGGAAAGCAAGGTTCACCGCCACCTTCAGAGCGGCGATCGCGAGCAGTGGACGGTTCTCGGCGTCGAACCAGCGGCGCATGGGTTGGCGGGCTTTCACGCCCGAAGATACGGCGGAATCGTCGGCTGGTTCACCCTCGCCGCGCGCGGTCACCGATGCTCACTGACCCCCGCCCTCCCATTCGGCGACGCTTCCGCCCTCGAAGCCATCGCAGAAGAGGTCCGGCGCCGGGGCATAGGTCGTGCCGGTGATCTGCGGCGGGCCCTGGCCGAGATAGAAGAGCCAGGGCCACGGGGGTGTCCAGAAACCGTCGCTCGGACAGTTCCAGATGGCGCTGTCGGCGATGGTCAGGGTTCCGCTGAGGTCGTTGCTCACGAAGAAGATCGCCCCGCCGCCCTCAGGCGCGCCCTGGTCGGAGAGGATCGATCCACAGACCGTCAGGTGAAAGGTGTTGCCGTCGTTGTAGATCGCCCCGCCGCTGCCGCCGCCGGGCGTCCCGGGCCGCGCCGGGTTGGCCCCCCAGCCGGTGACCTGGTTGTGGCTGAGCACGCTGTTGAGCAGCGTGTAGGAGACGCCGATCGCCGAGATCGCCCCGCCGTTCGAGCAGCTGTTGCCCGCTCCTGGAGCGCCGCCGAAGGTGCTCGTCACCAGGTAGAGCGGCAGGTCGTCATACTGGTCGAAAGCGCGCAGCGCCGCGCCGCCGACGTCGGGACCGACCGGGTCGCAGAGGTTGTTGGTGAACGTGCAGTTGACCACCTTGAGCCGGCCACCCCGCGCAAAAACCGCTCCTCCGCCGTCGGGCTCCGCGCCGATCGCGTTGCCGTGCGCGAAGGCGAGGTTCTGCAGCGTCAGGCGCGGATGGTCCTGATTGTCGCAGTGCGACGTCGTCCAGTGGAGCTCCGGATCGCAGGTGTTCATGTAGAGGATCCGGCGAACACCCCCACCGTCGAGGGTCACCCGGCCGCCGCCGTCGATCACGATCTCGGGGCCGGTGTCGTTGTAGATCTTGGCGGTCTCCTGCAGCACGATGGTCACCGGCTCCGGACCGCAGTCGAACGTGATGACCCCGCCCTGCGCGATCGTCGCCACGACCGCCTCCGAGTTGCAGCTCGCCGGGGTGCCGTCGCCGACGACGTGGTCGGGGTTCGACGTGTCTTCCGCCCGCGCCTCGAGCGGCACGGCGCACTGCCCGCAGGGACGCCCCGCCGCGTCGGCGGCCGTGGGCGACGCCAGCACGGCCACGATCGCCAGGAGCCAACGGTTCCGACGCATCGACCGCCTCCGACCGGGTCTCCCCGGATCGACCCGACCCTAGCAAGCGGCAACCGCCGCGCGATGTCACGAAGGTCACACCACAATGCCCGGCGCCACGGTTCCGCCGTATCCTTCACTCGGAGGAGCTCATGCGCATCCTGTCCCGGCTCTGGATCGTCCTCGTCCTTCCCGCGGCGCTCGCCGCTCTCACGCCTCCCGACAGCCCGCCGCCGATCACCGTCGAGTGGCTCTTCAGCGACGAGGCCGAGGCCCTCGGGCGACCGAGCGAGGCCACCTGGACCGCCGACGGGAGCGTCCTGCTGCTTGACTTCGCGCCGCCCGCGGCCGAGCGCGCGTTCGAACGGGTCGACCCGGTCACCCTGGAGCGCCGGCGCACGGTCGATCCGCAGGCTGCGCGGACCAGCCTGCGCGAGGCACTCGGCGAAGGCGAGCTTCCCGAGGGACTGGAGTGGCCCGAGAGCTTCGACGGTGCCGGCGAGAACGCCGTCTACGTCTTCGGCGGAGACCTCTTCCGCCTCCGCCTCGGCTCCTCCCGCTTCGACCGACTGACGCGCACCGAGGCCGCGGAGTCGCTCCCCCGTCTCTCCCCCGACGGCTCCCAAGTCGCCTTCGTCCGCGCGAACGACCTCTGGGTGATCGAGCTCGCGAGCGGCACCGAACGGCGGCTCACTCGCGACGGCTCCGCGACGGTGCTCAACGGCACGCTCTCCTGGGTCTACTGGGAGGAGATCTTCGGCCGCGAGGAGGGAGGCATTCACTGGGCACCCGACTCGACCGCGGTCGCCTTCCTGCGCACCGACGAGTCGCCGGTCGCGGTCTCCACTTTCGTCGACTTCGAGCCGGAGACGCCGCGCGTGATCGAGCAGCGCTACCCCAAGGTGGGCGGCGCGAATCCCCTCGTCACGCTCGGCATCTACGATCTCGCGACCGGGCGTACGGTCTGGCTCGACCGGTCCAGCGTCGCCTACGAGTACCTGGTACAGATCGAGTGGCTCGCCGACAGCCAGGCGCTCGGCGTGGTGGCGCTCAATCGGTCGCAGGACCGCGCCGACCTCTACCGGCTCGAGCGCAGCGGCGCGGCGCGCCGGGTGCTCACCGAGAGCGATCCCGCCTGGGTCAACCTGATCGACTTCCACTTCACCGGCGATGGCCAGGAGCTCCTCGCCACCTCCCAGGCGAGCGGGCACAATCACCTCTACCGCTACGCGCTCGACGGCCGCCGGCTCGCCGCGATCACCGCCGGAGACTGGTCGATCCGCGGCACCGAGGCCTGGCAGCTCTCCACCCGCGCCACGACGATCGACGAAGCACACGGCTTCGCCTATTTCACTGCCCGGCGTCCCGATCTCACGCAGATCCAGCTCTACCGGGTGAGGCTCGACGGCGGCGAACCGCTCCGGCTCTCCAGCGAACCCGGTGTCCATCGCGTGCAGTGGAGCGACGACCGCCGCTTCTACCTCGACTGGCATTCGAGCCACGAGCGGCCGCTGGAGCTCTCGCTTCACGACGCGACCGGCGCCCGGCGCGCCACCCTGTTCGCGGTTCCCGCTGCCCGGCTCGCGGCGCTCGACCTCCAGCTACCCGGGCTCTTCACCGTGCCGGCCGCCGACGGGCACCCCCTGCAGGCGCGGCTCTACAAGCCACGCGACTTCGATCCGGCGCGGCGCTACCCGCTGATCGTCTACGTCTACGGCGAACCCAACGCTCCGGCGGTGATGGACAGCTGGCGGCTCTGGCCGCCGCCCGGGAGCGCGCTCTTCGAGCAGATCCTGCTCAGCGAGGGCTACCTCGTAGCGACGCTCGACAGTCGCGTCGCGACCGCGGAGACCAAGGCCATCGAGAACCTCGTCCTGAGGCAGCTCTCCGGCCCGGTCGAGGTCGCCGACCTGACCGCCGGCGTCCGCTGGTTCAAGCAACAGCCCTGGATCGATCCCGAACGGGTCGGCATCTGGGGGTGGAGCGGCGGCGGCACCACGACGTTGCTGATGATGACCCGGTCGCAGGAGTTCAAGGCCGGCATCGCGGTCGCACCGGCCTCCGACCGGCGGACCTACGACACCAAGTACACCGAGCCCTACATGAAGCTGCCCGCCGAGAATCCGGAAGCGTATGCCGAGGTCTCCCTCGTGCCCCGCGCCAAGGACCTCACCGGGCGGCTACTCCTCGTGCACGGGACCTACGACGACAACGTCCACCCGCAGAACACCCTGCGCTTCGCCGATGCGCTGATCGCGGCGGGCAAGCCGTTCGACATGATGCTCTACCCGATGCGCAAGCACGACATCGGCGATCGCCCGGCGCGCCGCCACCTGTATCGGCTGATGGTCGACTTCTGGAAGCGCTGGCTCTAGGGAACCTCTGCCCAACTCCAGTGGACCGCGCACCAGGGGCTCGCGGTGTGAAGCCAAGGCGCGAGGAGGAGGCGTAGCCGAAGTTACGGCGACGACGAGCTACGCCGGCAGCGCGCCGCAACCCCCTTCAGCGCGGCTCGGCGAGGATCGCCTGACGCCAGGCGGCGAGCAGCTCCGGCTCGCCCAGCCCGAGCGGTGCGAGGAGCTCTGCGTCGCTGGTCGCGGCGAGCAGGGCGAAGAGCCGCTCGCGACCGATCTGCCGGTCGATCCAGCGCACTAGGGAGCCCGAGACGCCATAGCGGTACTTTCCCGTCCAGGCGTCGGCGAGCGCCACGGGGGCGAGCCCGCGCTCGATCGCCTCGCGCGGGCTGGCGAGGTGCCCGTCGTCGAGCTGCCCCGACGCGTGAACCGCCAGCCCTTCGACGAACCAGGCGATGCCGTCGAGTCCCTCCATGTCGGGGCGCGGGTTGTGTTGCGCGTGGAAGACGTGGACGAGCTCGTGGGCCAGCAGCGCCCCGCGACGCGCCCGGTCGGAGGCGTCGTGCTCGCAGGCCTGGCTCGCCCAGGCCGCGGGCGCGAGCAGCGCCAGCTCGGTGGCCGACCCACTCGCCACCATCCAGCATTCGGAGCGGAAATCCGGCAGCTTCCAGGCGGTCCGCCAGTGCGCGTCGAGCGCCGCCCGGTCGGGGAAGACCAGAACATCGAATCGCTGCCGAAAGGGCCGACCGAAGAAGACCTCGACCCGCTCACGCGCCGCCGCGATCTCGCTGCGGAGTGGGTCGGCCCCCTCCACGGCGCCGTCCGGCGCGCGCCACACGAAACCCGAATCCGGGCTCGGCGGGCTCGATTCCTGCCCGACAGCGCGCATCGGAAGCAGAACCAGGAACAACACGGCGGCACGAGCCGAGGCGCTCGGCGAGCGACGGCGGAACATGGACGGACCCTCCTCGAGGGCGATGGGCCCCCCTTCCACTACGCCGAGCGGGAGCGTTCCTTAACGCGGCGCGCCCGCCGCTGGCGCGGAGGAGCCGGCGACGGCCGCGAGCTCCCGGACGAGCGCCAGCTCGCGCGGCCGCTGGACGTAGCCGGGAGGGGGCGGCAGCCGCTCCAGGTGCCGGACCAGCCGCTCCAGCGTCGCGGCGATCGGCGTGTAGACGACGCCGAGCTCCTGCTTGCTCTGCCGGTTGTCGAGCTCGGACATCCAGAGCCCGCTGAACGGCGAGCAGGCGGGCAACAGGTCGTGCTCGAGCAGGCGCTCGCGTGGCACCCTGGCGAGCTCGAGCGGGCAGGAAGCCGTGTCGGCGAGCAGCGCCAGGAACTCCTCGATCGACAGCGTCTCCTCCTGCGAGAGGTTGTAGACGCCTCCCATGCCGGAGCCCGACTCGACGAGCTCGGCGATCACCCGCACGACGTCCGCACCATCGACGTGGCGCACGGCGAGGTGGGGCGCTGCCGGGACCAGGATCGGGCCGCCGTCGCGCAGCCGTGCCAGGTAGTTGTGCAGGCGCTGGTAGTGGTCGCGTTCGCTGTGCACCATCGGCAGGCGGAGCACCGTGGCGGGAAAGCCCCGCTCCTCGACCGCCGCCGCGAGCACCTCCTCGGCGGCGCGCTTGTCGACACCGTACTTCCACTCCTCCCAATCGCGCGTGCCCGACGGCGGGGCCGGCATCGCCTCGCCCGCGGCGCGCCCCTCGGCGAACGGGCGGCGGAGCCCGGCGCGCACCAGGTAGACCTGCCCGCTCGACAGCGCGATGTAGTGCCCTACCCGCCCGGCGAGCAGGCCGACCGTCGCCGCGGCCTCGGGACCGGTATAGAGCGTGGTGTCGACCACGGCATCGAAGTCGCGCTCGCCGAGCGCGGCGGCAAGCTGCGCGCGATCGCCCCGGTCGGCGCGCAGCCGCTCGACCGCGGCCGGCAGATCGTCGGGCGTCACTCCGCGGTTGCAGACCGCGACGCGATGGCCGCGCGCCATCAGCTCGTGGACCAGGAGGGGTCCGAGGTTGCGCGTGCCGCCGAGGACGAGCAGGTTCACGGGAGGATTGTAGTGCCGCGCTCGCTAGCGGCCTTCGTGTTCTGCCGAGGCACGCGCCGCGATGCGGTCCGCCAGGGCGCTGAAGATCGCCGCGTGCAGCGGGTAGAGCAGGTACCAGTAGGCCAGGCCCGCGAGGCCCTTGGGGGCGAAGTGGGCGGTCTGCACCAGGCGGCTCTGCGGCGGCGCGCCCGGCGCCGCCAGCTCCTCGGCCACGAACTGCAGCCAGGCCCGGCCCGGCACCCTCATCTCGGCGCGCAGCCGGAGCAGGCGTCCTGGTTCGACCGCCTCCACCCGCCAGAAGTCGATCGCGTCGCCCACCCGGACCGCATCGGGATCGCGCCGCCCGCGACGCAGGCCGACGCCGCCCAGCAGCCGGTCGAGCGCGCCGCGCAACCGCCAGAGGAAGTCGTACGCCAGCCAGCCACGCCGGCCACCGAGACCGGAGAAGACGGCGAAGAGGCGTGCCGCGGGCACGGCCACGGTGCGCTCGCGCCGCTCGAGGATGCGCCCCTGATCGTGGGTCAGGGTGACCGGCGCGACGTCTCCGCGACTGCTCGCCAGGGCGTCGCTCCACTGCGTCTCGATCTCGCCGCGCTCGAGCTCGGCGAGCGCCCGCCGCACCGCCTCGGCGTAGCCGACCGGCAGAACCTGGGGGAAGTGGCGCCGGGCGGCGTCGCCGCGCACCACCACCTCGTTGCGCAGCCCCTCGACCAGCGGGCGCGCGATGGCCGCCGGAATCGGCGTCACCAGATGGACCCAGAGCGAGGAGAGCCGCGGCGTCAGCACGGGGACCGGGAGGAGCCAGCGGCGGAGCCCGCGCGCGGCCGCGTAACCGGTCATCATCTCGCCGTAGGTCACCACGTCCGCGCCACCGATCTCGACGATCTCACCGCGGCACGCGGGAGTGGTGAGCGTCGCGACGAGGTAAGCCAGCACGTCGCCGATCGCGATCGGCTGCGTGCGCGTGTAGACCCAACGCGGGCAGATCATCACCGGGACGCGCTCCGCGAGATAGCGGATCATCTCGAACGACAGGCTGCCCGAGCCCACGATCACCGCGGCGCGCAGCTCGGTGACCGGCACGCCGCTGGCGCGCAGCGTAGCTCCGGTGTCCTGGCGGGAGCGCAGGTGCTCCGAGAGCTCGGCCGCCGGGTCGCCGAGCCCGCCGAGGTAGACGATCTGTTCGACGCCAGCCGCCCGTGCGGCCTCTCCGAACGCGGCCGCCGCACGGCGGTCGCGTTCGTGGAAATCGCCGTGGCCGGCCATGCTGTGGATGAGGTAGTAGGCTGCCGTCGCGCCGGCGAGCGCCGCGGGAAGGGTCTCCGGCCGCAGAACGTCGGCGGCGACGACCTCGACCGCCGAGCTCCACGATCGCCCCTCGAGCCGGCGGGGATCGCGCGCCATGACGCGCACCCGATGGCCGGCGGCGAGCAACTCCGGGACCAGGCGGCCGCCGACGTAACCGGTCGCGCCGGTGACCAGGACGGTGCGTGCGGAGGAGCGTCCTGCAAGGGTCGGGATCATGCGCTCTCTTGAACTCTACGCCCGGGAAGCGAGAATGGACGGCCGGCGCGGCTAGGATGGCGCCTCCGGAGGTGACCATGAAACTCGACGTCGATTTCGTCCGCCGGCAGTTCCCCGCCTTTGCCGATGCGCAAGCGCGGCAGTGGGCCTTCTTCGAGAACGGTGGCGGCTCGTATGCCTGCGGACCGGTGGTCGAGCGACTGCACCGCTTCATGACCGAGCACAAGGTGCAGCCCTACGGCCCGTTCGCCCTCTCCGAACGGGCCGGAGCCGCGATGGACGAGGGGTACGCCGCGATCGCCGCGTGGCTCGGCACGCCGGTCGACCAGATCACCCTGGGTCCGTCCACCACGGCGAACGCCTACGTCCTCGCCCGGGCGCTCGCCCCGCGGCTCGGTGCAGGAGAGGAGATCGTGGTCACCAACCAGGATCACGAGGCCAACATCGGCGCCTGGCGGCGACTGGCCGAGCAGGGACTCGAGATCCGCGAGTGGCAGGTCGACGAGACGGGCGAGCTCGAGCTCGCCGAGCTCGAGCGCCTGGTCGGCCCCCGCACGCGCCTGGTCTGCTGCTCGCTCTGCTCGAACCTCACCGGCTCGATCAACCCGCTGGCGGAGATCGTCGCGATCGCCCATCGCCACGGCGCGCTGGTGGTGGGCGACGGCGTGTCGTTCGCGCCCCATCTCCCGCTCGCCGTGGAGGAGAGCGGCCTCGACTTCTACCTCTTCTCGACCTACAAGACCTTCGGCACCCACCTGGGAGTCCTCTGGGGAAGCCCCGAGGCGCTCGCCCATACCAGCAATCAGAGCCACTACTTCAACGCCGACAAGCCGCGCTCGCGCCTCAATCCCGCCGGTCCGCAGCACGCCGAGATCGCCGCGCTGGGCGGGCTCTCCACCTATTTCGACGACGTCTACGACCATCACTTCAGCGCGCCCGAGCCCGACTTCGGCCGGCGGGCTGCGGCGGTCTGGGGGCTGATCCGCGAGCACGAGACCCGGCTCACCGAGCGGCTCCTCGCCGGGATCGAGCGTCTGCCGGGGCTGCGCCTGGTCGGGCACGGCAGGCAGGCGCTCGCCCGCCGCGTCGGAGTGGTCTCGCTGGTTCCCGAGCGCCTTCCGGCCTCGCTCCTCGCCACGCGACTGGGCGCGCGCGACATCGCGGTGCGCAACGGCGATTTCTACGCCGTGCGGCTGATCGAAGCGTTGGGGATCGATCCCGACGAGGGGGTGCTGCGCTGCAGCTTGGTGCACTACAACACCCTGGACGAGGTGGATCGCCTGCTCGACGGGCTCGACCAGCTCGCCCGCTGAGGGGATTGGGGGGCGTCGACGGTCAGCGCGGGGTGGCCGGCGACTCGTCGCGCAGGAACCAGAGCACGTGGCCGCACTGCTCGCAGACGTAGTTCTCGGCCTGTCGATTCGCCCACTCCACACCGAAGAAGGTGAGCCCCGGCGTGTTCATCAGCGTCCGACGCCTCCAGAACTGGTCGTGGCCGCAAACCGTGCAGCGCAGCGGGTGCCCGGCGATGGTCCGCCGGCCGGCCGCCTCGCTCGCCAGGCTTTCGACCTCTCGCAGGATCTCCCGCCGCTCGCCCTCGCCGAGCTTCTCGAAGCAGCCCCGGCAGAGCGAATCGGTCACGAAGTAGTACTTCGAGGGGTAGTCTTCACCGCAGGTCCCGCAGCGCATCGCTCCCCTCCCTGCCGGACGCCCCTCGATCGACCGGCTCACCCCACGATCCAGCTTACTCCCCGTGGTGCCGAAGCGGTTCCGGCCCGCGTCAGCGGCAGAGCTCGATTCTCGACGCGCCCTGTTGCCACCAGACGAGTCTCTTACGCTCTGCCGGCTGTGTTCGGCGGGGCGAAGTAGAGCCGCAACATCCACGCGATCACAGCGAGCATGGCGAGGAAGCAGAGCAGGAAGAGGGCGAAGACTCCCCACTGCGGCCGGACCGCCACCGCGCCCGGGTCGAAGCCGTCGCCCAACGCCACCAGCCGGGCGACCTGTCGCTGCATCACCATGGCAACCAGGGAGACGAAGAGCAGCGCTCCGGCGGCTTGCAGGCGTTTCCGGAAAAGGAAATGGAGGGCCCCCAGCGCGCAGAGCAGCGAACCGAGCATCCACCAGACGGCCGCGGAGCGCATGTAGGGCACCAGGTGCTCGCCCAGACCGGCGAGGGCACCGACGCCGAGCAGGATCGCCGCGATCATCGCCCAGAGGGTGCTCGTCCTCGCCGCCGCGGAGAGCTCCGCATCGTCGCGCACGAAGACGGCGAGCACGAACGAGCCCAGGCCGAGCGCCCCGGCGACGAGATGGAGCCAGCGCGGCACCCAACGGCCGAAGTCGGGGTTCAGCACCAGGCCCGAAGCGTCGTCCGCCCAGGCCGCGGCGAGGGTCGTCGGGGTTTCGGCGAGAGTGAAGACCGAGGAGAGCACCAGCGAGACGTAGAGCAGGAGGAAGAATGCCGTGGCGAGCTTCCCCACCGCCGGCGCTCCCCCCTTTCCGCGGCCGAGCGTCACCGCGTAGAGCAGGTAGTAGGCGACGATCACGGCGCCCACCACGTCGAGCCAGAACCACGCCGAGACGATCGCCGCGGAGTAGACCTGGCGGTGGTAGACGAGCTGCAGGAAAAGCAGCGGCGCGACGCCGAGAGTCACGGTGAGCGCCATCAGCGTGGGCAGCAGACGCACCAGCGCCGCGACGCGCGGGTGGGTCCATTTCCCCGGAACGCGCAGCAGGAGCAGGGCACCGAGGCCGCCGAACAGCGCGCCCATGGCTACGAAGTGCAGGGTCAAGGTCACGACATGGAGCAGGGTGATCAGCCAGAGCGGCGCCGAGAGGAACTCGTAGGACGGGAGATTCACTGCGCACCTCCCTGCTGCAGAACGAGCAGGTGATCGACCAGCGCGGCCCGTTCGACCGCGTCACCGGTGAAGGGGGGCATCTCGGGGACGAGGTCGCCCGCCGTGTCGAGGAACTCGGAGAGGCCGGCCGCATCGAGGCCGGCCAGGGTCGGCAGCGGGCTCTGGTATCCGCCCGGCACGTGGCAGCTGCCGCAGCGCACGGTGTAGGAGCGCACGCCGAGCTCCGCTCCTGTCAATCCCGTCGCCTCGGCCAGCGACCGACGATCGACCTGGCCGGCGATCCAGGCGGCGAGGACTTCGACCTCCGCCGCGCTGCCGGCGAACGGCGGCATGTTGCCGCGCATGCGATGGACGCCGCGGATCGAGCCCGCGACGAAGGCGGCGTCGGTGCCGTCGAAGGCGCGGGCGAGCGCCTTGTAACCGCGCAGGGTGTGGCAGCTGCGGCAGGAGCGCAGGAAGAGGTCGCGTCCGTCGTCGCCGGTGCGGTAGCGGGCGTGGGCGAGCAGGCCCTCGCCCTGGAGCCGCGGCAGGGCCGCGACTTCGACGCCGTTGCCGTACATGAAGCCGGTGACGATCCAGGGCTTGCGGATCGCCTCGCGCAGGAACTCGTAAGAGCCGAACCAGGCGAATCCGAGCGCCATGAGCAGGGCCGCGCCGGCGAGGTGCAGGCGGCGTCCGGCGACGAACCCGAGGAGCACGATCGCCACCGCGAGGACGATGGCCAGCAGCCCGACCCGCGCCTGCCAGAGCATCACCCAAGGCATGCTCTGGCGCGCCGTGTCGAGCAGCGTCGCCGGCAGGGCGGCCTGGTACCAGACGAAACCGGCCATGGCGACGCCGAGCCCGGCGAGCGCCCAGAGCGAGTTGAGGCGCGCCAGCGTCCGCTTGGCGTCGCTCGCCGGCAGCCGAGCGGCGACCAGCAGCGCATAGAGTCCGGCGAGCATGCCGCAGACGCCGCTGCGCAGGACGAGCATCGGCCAGTAGGTCGGATTGAAGAAGCCGTCCCAGAAATCGCCGCTCGCCAACCAGTTTCCAGGGGTCAGCATGAAGGCCAGGATGCCGTTGATCACCACCAGGGAGAGAAAGGCGGCCGCGAAGTAGATCCAGCCCAGCGTCAGGTGGGCGCGCGGCGCCAGGCGGCGCCAGCCGTAGAAGTAGAGGATCGCGGCGAGGATCTCCACGACGAAGAAGGTCCACTCGATCGCCCATCCCCAGACGAAATGGTGGATGAGGAGCTCGGTCGCCGCCGGGCTGAGCAGGCCGATGACGAACCAGATGCCGACGCCGGTGAGCGCTCCGAAGACCAGCGTCACCAGCACGAAGAACTTGCTCAGCCGCTCGAGGAACTCGAGGCGCACGCTGTCGCCGCGCCGGCGCGCCAGCTGCTCGTGGATCACCAGATAGAGCCCGCCGCCGATCGCGAAATGCGAGACGAAGACGTGGACCACGGCGATGGCGCTCATCAGGAGCCCATAGCCCGGTCCGGCGTCCCAGAAGGGGTAGTTCATGGAGGACCTCCAGCAGGGGATTGTCCCGGCGGGATGCAGCCGAGGCGCCACCCGTCCGGGCGGCGGGCGTCGCCGCTCGAGGCGGCCAGGAGCGACCGCGAAGGTGGCTACCGCCAATCGGAGGGCACGGAGCGCTCCACAGCGCCGGCCGCTCGGGACGGGGTATCTTCCGCGGCATTCGACCGATAGGAGCGACGCCATGCCCCGGCCGCAGCTGCCCGCCTTCCTGCTGACGACGGTTCTCGCCGCCGTCCCCGCGCTCGCCGCCAACATCCCGGTCGCCGCGGGACCGAGCTCGAGCTTCGCGCCGGCCCACATCGTGATCCGCGCCGGCGACCGGGTCACCTGGACCAACCTGGGCGGCCTCCACAACGTCGCGGCCGACGACGGGAGCTTCCGCTGCGCCAACGGCTGCGACGCCACGGGCGGCGACGGCGACCCTTCGAGCGCGGCTTGGGTCGCATCGGTGGACTTCTTCGCTCCGGACCTCGCCCCCTACCATTGCGAGATCCACGGCGCCGCCGGCGGAGTCGGGATGAGCGGCTCGGTGACCGTCCGCCGCTCCATCTTCGCCGATGGCTTCGAGGGGGGGGACCAGCTCGAGTGGGGCGCCGATGCGCTCGGCGGGAGCTGCCTCGGCGGCTCGCCCATCGTCCTCTCGCTACCGACGGTCGGGCTCGCGGGCAACCTCCGCGGCGCACTCAACCGGCTGGATCTGACCGGCGAGTCGTCCTGCTTCGAAGACCCGGCCCCCGGACGCGACCGGGTCTACTCTGCGGCGGTCGACTCCGGCCAGACTTACGACATCGTCGTCACGCCGGTGGATCCCGGATTCGATCCCGTGGTCTACCTGCTCGCCGACGGCACCTGCGGCGCGCAGCCGCTCGCCTGTCTGGATTCCCAGGCGGCGAGCGGTCCGGGCGTCGCCGAGTCGATGCAGTGGACCGCCGGCGCTTCGGGCACGCTGTTGATCGTGATCGACTCCCTGACCGAGGCCGTCGCGGGAAGCGACTACACGCTCGACGTCGCCGTCGCTCCCTGAGCTCCACCAACCGGCCGGCGGGACGGCTCAGCGCGGCGCGAGGGTGATGCCCCCGCCGCTCGAGCGCAGCTTGAGCAGCGCGCCCCCGCCGTTCAGCTTGCCGCGCAACAGATCGCGCGCCATCCGCCCCTGGACGGTGACCGGCAGGTCGGTGCTCACCCCGCCCCCCGAGGAGCTGGCGTCGATGTCCAGACGCGCCGCGGGATCGAGTCGCACGACGACGCCGCCACCCGACGACTCGAGACTGCCGCCCCGCGAGTTTCCGGCGGCGAAGCCCACGTCCACCGGGCCTCCCGAGCTGCTGGCGACCACCTCACCGCCAGCTTCACGGATGCGTACCCCGCCGCCGCTGCTCGACGCCTCGATGTCGCCACCGACCCGTTCGGCCGCGATCGCCCCGCCGTTGCTCTCCAGGCGCGCCGAGCCCCCGAGATCGCTCACCTCGACGCTCCCTCCGGAGCTCTCCGCCACCACTGCGCCGCGCACGCGCTCGGCAACCACCTGGCCGCCGCTGCTCGACAGCGTCGCGCTGCCGCCGAGATCGACTACCCGGATCGCCCCGCCGGAGCTCGTGACCTGGACCGGTCCCGCGAGCTGTTCGAGCTCGACGCCTCCGCCCGAGCTCGCGAGGACGGCAGCCGCGGAGCGCGGCAGCTCGACCGTCACGCGGGTCGAGGATCGCGACCCCGAGCTCCAGTGAAAGAGGCCGCGCTCCTTGCGCTCGACCACGACCTCGAGCCGATCGGGCCGTTCCTGGGTCAGCCGGACGGCGAAGACTTCGGCGAAATCCGGCCGCTCCGAGGTGATAAGGACGACCGCTTCGGCACCGTCGCCGCCCCGAACGACGACGTCGCCGATCTCGGTTGTGAGCGCGAGGGTTCCCCCTGCCGCGAGCTCGAATCGCTTCTCCAGGCGGAAATCCGCCGCGCCGGCGGAACCCGCCGCCAAGATCCATCCCATCAGCCAAGCCCATCGCCAGCTCATCCCGCGCATCGCAGAGTCCTCCTCTGAATAGAACGCGCCGAAGGCGCGCGAGTTTCAGCGTCCGGAACGGACCGGACCTGTGACAGGATCCCGCGCAACCGGCCCGGTCGATCCGGGGAGCCGACAGCGACGATGAGCACCGAGCGAATCGACGAGCACGGACTGCAGAGCATCGCGGAGATGGAGCGTGAGCACGCGCTCGAGATTCGCATGGTGCGCGATCTGCAGGCCGCCCTCGCGGCCGGGGATCGAGCCGCGGCGGAGGCCCTCTTCGAGCAACTGGAGGACTTCACCAACGCCCACTTCCTGGCCGAGCAGCTGGTCATGCGGCTGCACGCCTACCCCGCTTTGGCGGCGCACCAGGAGCAGCATGACCGCCTCGTCGCCGAGCTGCGCGATCTGCGCTGCGCCCTCGGCGGAAACGACTCGGCCGACCCGCTGGGCGCGGTAGCCCGCCTCGAGCGCTGGCTCTACGCCCACATGGAGAGCGAAGACCGCGCGTTGGTCGATTTCCTGCAGCAGCCCGGCGTGCCCCGCGCGGATCGATCTTACTAGGGGCTGCCGCCCCGGAGGGGCCCTACCTCGTCGGCGCAGGGAGCACCGGCACGCGTCCCCACCAGCGTTCGCCGGGCAGCGGCGAGGCACGGCGCCGCGGTGAGCAGTCCAGCCGCTCGAGCTCCGCGGCGGCGGCCTCGGCCAGGCAGGAGATGGTCACCTCCACCTCGGGCGAGAGCTCGGTGCCGAGGCCGACCTGCTTGGGAACGACGCCGATCACCACCAGGTCTTCCGGGAGCCGGCTCTCGAGCGCGAGCTTGTCGAGCGCTTCGGCGAGGTCCGAGTCGTGCCGCGTGGTGCGCTGCGACGCCGAGCGGATGCGACCCGGGTCGCGCTCGATCACGACGCTGCCCGGCTCGGCGCCGGGAAGGCGCACCGTAGCGAGGATCAGCACCGCGGCGAAAACGCGCAGAGACTCGGCCAGATCGGGGGCCAGGGTCCCGAGCTCCAACGCTTCGACCTCGGGTGGCAGCTCGAAGCGGGCGACGAGCTCGGCCAGGGCGGCCGGTCCCGCGCCGTCGTCGCCCTCGAGAAGGCTCCCGAGGGCGACGACGGCGATTCTCCTCCCCCCAGGCCTGGGAACGGCTGCGCCGCTCACCGGGCCTCGACCTGCGCGACGTCCTGCCCCTCCGACTCCACAGCTCGGATCGCGCAGGTTGATCCGGCCATCGAACGGCCCTGCGTTCCCGCAGCAAGCGATGCCCCGCGCGTGAATGGCATCGATTCAGCTCAACCGGGAAGCCACGTCGCTTCAAGTGCGACCGTGGGATCCGCTCTCCGGCTCTCGACTTGGCCGAGGAGCTCCCGCACCCGCGCGAGCACCTCGGGGATCGCGGCCGAGACCGCCGGGGAGAGCCCGGCGCCGACCTCGAAAGGGCCGCGGACCGAGATGGTCACCAAGTCGGTCCTCGGCAGGTGCCCGAGAAGGGCTGCCGATTCGAGCAGGTCACGCAAGCCGATTTCGTGTGCCGAGAGCGCGCGCGGAAAGTCGGACAGGAAGCGCGGACGGATCGCCCGCACGGAGCCCACCGCCAGCCCATCGGCCGCTGCGTCGATCAACACCAACCGGTCGACGCCCTCGAGATGCGGCAGCAGGTGGAAGCCGCCGGTGCCGCCGTCGAGCACCTCGACGCCCTCGCCGAGCCGCTCCGGCTCGAGCGCCTGCGCCGCGAGGGCGCCGACGCCTTCGTCCCCCATCAGCAAGTTGCCGATGCCGAGGACGAGCGTCCGCGGAACGCTGCGCTCTCCGGTCGGGATCGTCGCCACCTCAGCGGTTCTTTCGCTCGACGAACTTCCAGCCACCGGCCATCGAGGAGATCACTCCCCGCCCCTCGACGTAGTCGTGGTAGAAGACCAGGTAGACGTGCACCATCGAGAAGACGATGAAGAACCACATCGCCATGTGATGCCATTGGCGGACGGCGAAGTCGCCCCCCATCAGGGGCACGATCCAGGCGAAGCGTGCGGGCAGCCAGGCGGTGCTCATCGCCGAGTACATCCCGAAACCGGTGATCGACTGGAAGAGAAAAGCGGCGAAGGTCAGGAAGTAGGTGAAACCGGCGAGAGCGTTGTGGCCGACCGACTCAATCGCCTCGTCCTTGGCGAGCAGGACGTCGACCCGAAGGACCTGCCCGATTTCCCGGACCTGGCGGCGGAAGCGACCCTTGCCGAAGGGCAGGAACTGGTGCCAGCGGGAGTGCTCGTTGCCGACGAAACCCCAGTAGATGCGGCCGAGGAAGTTGAAGAAGAAGAGGAAAGCGGCCGCGAAATGGACGAAACGGATCCAGCCGAAGGTGTAGTTCAGCGAAGCTTCGCCGCCCACGTGAGGTAGTAGCGGGGTGCCGATCAGGTACCCCGTCGCGACCAGAGCGACGATGCAGAGCGCGTTGACCCAGTGGTAGAGCCTCACCGGAAGCTCCCAGACGTAGACCCGCTGCAGGGTGGTCACGGTCACCTCCTCACAGCACCCGCACCTGGTGGAGCGCCTGCCCCTTCTCGTCGTAGAGGTGCACGGCGCAGGCGATGCACGGATCGAACGAGTGGATGGTGCGCAGCACCTCCATCGGACGCTCCGGATCGGCGATCGGAGTGCCGATGAGCGAGGCCTCGTAGGCCGAGCGCTGTCCCTGGGCGTCGCGCGGCGACGCGTTCCAGGTGCTGGGCACGACCAGCTGGTAGTTGTCGATCTTGCCGTCGCGGATCACGATCCAGTGCGCCAGGGCGCCGCGCGGCGCCTCCGACATCCCGACCCCCTTGGCGGTGGCCGGCCAGGTCGCCGGATCACGCTTCGAACCCTCGACCATCCGCGTGTCGCCGTTCCGGATGTTGCTCAGCAGGTCGGCATAGAACTCCTTGGCCCAGCGCGCGATCAGCCGCGTCTCGAGGCCCCGCGCCGCGGTGCGGCCGAGGGTCGAGAAGAGGGCGGTCACCGGTACGCCGAGCGCCGCCAGGGCGCCGTCGACCTCCTCCTTGACCTCGGCGCTCCCGGAGGCGTAAGCGACGAGCAGCCGCGCCAGCGGGCCGACTTCCATGGCGTTGCCCTTCCAGCGCGGGGTCTTCAGCCAGCTGTACTTGCTGGCGACGTCGAGCTGCTCGTAGGGGGGCTTCGGACCGGTGTAGTGCAGCTTGGTCTCCCCCACCCAAGGGTGCTTGCCGACCGCATCGCCGCCGGTGTAGTCGTACCAGCTGTGGGCGACGAACTCCTCGACCTGGGCGGCGTCGGTGGCGTCGATCGGCAGCACTTCGTTGAGATTGCGTCCCAGGATGGCACCGCGCGGGAACTTGAACCCGGAGGGGTCGCCGTAGCCGCGCGTCGGCAGGTCGCCGTACGCCATGTAGTTCGACAGGCCGCCGCCGATCCCGGCCCAGTCCTTGTAGAAGCCGGCGACCGCGAGCAGGTCCGGGATGTAGACCTGCTCCACGAAGTTCGCCGCCTCGTCGAACAGCCGGCCGATCATGGCCAGCCGCTCGGCGTTGAGGGCGTTGGCCTCCTCGAGATTCACCGCGCAGGGGGCCCCGCCGACGAGATAGTTGGGATGCGGGTTCTTGCCGCCCAGGACGGTGTGGACCTTGACGATCTCCTTCTGCCACTCGAGCGCCTCGAGGTAGTGGGCGACGCCGATCAGATTGACCTCGGCGGGCAGCGCGTAGGCCGGGTGCCCCCAGTAGCCGTTCGCGAAGATGCCGAGCTGGCCGCTCTCGACGAACTTGGTGAGGCGCTTCTGTAGATCGGAGAAGTAGCCCGGCGAGCTCTTGGGCCAATGCGAGAGGCTCTGGGCGAGGTCGGAGGTCGCCTTCGGGTCCGCCGAGAGCGCGGAGACGACGTCCACCCAGTCGAGCGCATGCAGGTGGTAGAAGTGGACGACGTGGTCCTGCAGGTACTGGGCGCAGAACATCAGGTTGCGCACCAGTTCGGCGTTGGCCGGCACGACGATGCCCAGCGCGTCCTCCACGCAACGCACCGAGGCGAGCGCGTGGACCGTGGTGCAGACGCCGCAGGCGCGCTCGGTGAACGCCCAGGCGTCCCGCGGGTCGCGGCCTTTCAGGATGAGCTCGAAGCCGCGCACCATGGTGCCCGAGCTGTAGGCGTCGACGACGAGTCCGTCCTTGACTTCGATTTCGATCCGCAGGTGTCCTTCGATGCGGGTGATCGGGTCGATGACGATTCGATTGGTCATGGCGGCCCCCTGTTACCTGGTCTCGGTCCGCGGCGGCGGCGGAGCCGGCGGCTCGTCGCGCTGCTCGATCAGCTTGCGCTTGCGGATGTTGGTGGTGACCGCGTGCGCGGCGATGCCGGCCGCGGTCAGCGCGCCGACCGTGAGACCGACCGAGTCGGCGGTCGACTCGATGCCGAAGCCCGCGAAGCTGGGGAGGTGCTGGTAGAAGGGACCGTAGTCCCAGAAATTGGCTTCACTGCATCCGATGCAGCCGTGCCCCGACTGGATCGGGAAGGAAACGCCCTCGTTCCAGCGCATGACACCGCAGGCGTTGTAGGTCACCGGCCCGCGGCAGCCCACCTTGTAGAGGCAGTAGCCGCGCTTGGCGTTCTCGTCGTCGAACGATTCGACGAAGAGCCCGGCGTCGTAGTTCGGCCGCCGGTAGCAGGTGTCGTGGACCCGCCGCGAGTAGAAGGCCATCGGCCGTCCGAGGCCGTCGAGCTGGGGGATGCGCCCGAAGGTCAGCAGATGGACGATGGTGCCGGCCATCACCTCGCCGATCGGCGGGCAGCCCGGGACGTTGATGATCGGCTTGTCCTTGACCAGCTCGTGGACCGGCGTGGCGCTGGTCGGGTTGGGCTTGGCCGCCTGGATGCAGCCGTTCGAGGCGCAGCTGCCCCAGGCGACGAGCGCCTTGGCGCCGGCCGCGGCTTCGAGCAGGATGTCCTCCGCGGTGCGGCCACCGATGCAACAGTAGACGCCGCCGTCGGCGGTCGGCACCGAGCCCTCGACCAGCATCAGGTACTCGCCATGGTGCTTCGTCAGGGTGTCGTGCAGCGCCGCCTCGGCCTGGTGACCGGCGGCGGCCATCAAGGTCTCGGTGTAGTCGAGCGAGATCAGGTCGATCAGGATGTCGGCGACGATCGGATGCGCCGAACGGATGAACGACTCGCTGCAGCAGGTGCACTCCTGGAAGTGGAACCAGACGACCGGAATCCTCGCCTTGGTCTCCAGCGCGCGCACCACGCTGCCCACCGCCGAAGCCTCCATGCCTGCGGCGGCGGCCAGCCAGGTGCAGAACTGCACGAAGTCGCGGCGCGAGTAACCCTTGAGCCGGGCGTGCTCCCAGATGGTCATGGCTCGCTCTGTCATGCCGACCCCCCTGTGGTGTCCCGAGACGTCTATCGTCGTGGCAGCCCGCTCGCGCCCGGATTCCAGGCCACGAGCGCGCTCCGTTGCGCGCTGGATTTGGCGGGATCTGAGCACCACGCCGCGGACGGCGCGTCATCTGCTTGGGCGGCGCTCGGCGATCCGAATTGAGGGGGCCCGACCTACCCGGCCGGGGGGCTTCGGAGGAGGCAGCGCCGCGGCCGGGCGCCGGGTCACCGGCGGGAGCTCAGCAGATTCGCGGCAGCTGCTCGCCGGTCAGGCGATCGAGGATCCGCTCGCCGCCGATCGTGCTGCGCAGCAGGACGCGGCCGGCGTTCGCTTCGGTGACCTCGCCGATGATCGCGGCGCGTCGGCCCAGGTCGTGGCCGCGCAGCGCCTCGAGCGCCTCGTCGGCGCGCCCGCGGGCCACGATGGCGACCAGCTTGCCCTCGTTGGCGACGTAGTGAGGATCGAGCCCCAGCAGCTCGCAAGCGCCGCGCACCGCGTCCTGGACCGGGATCCGGCGCTCGTCGAGGCGCAGGCCCACCCGCGAGGAGGCGGCGATCTCCTGCGCGACGCTCGCCAAGCCCCCCCGCGTCGCGTCGCGCAGAACGTGGACGTCGCCGCCGAGGCGATCGAGGAGGCCGGCGACCAGCTCGTGCATCGCCGCCGAGTCGCTGACGATCGGGCTCTCGAACTCGAGCCCCTCGCGCACCGAGAGGATCGCGACGCCATGCTCGGCGATCGAGCCCGAGAGCAGCACCGCGTCGCCCGGGCGGGCGCGGCGCGGGTCGATGTCGATGCCTTCGGGGACGATTCCGATGCCCGCGGTGTTCACGTAGACACCGTCCCCCTTGCCACGGTCCACCACCTTGGTGTCGCCGGTGACGATCGCGACCCCCGCCGCGGCGGCCGCGCGGCGCATCGAATCGACGACGCGAGCGAGCGTCGCCATCTCGAGCCCCTCTTCGAGAATCAGCGCCGAGGAGAGCGCCAGGGGGCGCGCGCCGCACATCGCGAGGTCGTTGACCGTGCCGTGCACGGCCAGGGAACCGATGTCGCCGCCGGGAAAGAACAGCGGGCGGACGACGAACGAGTCGGTCGTGAAGGCGAGCCGTGCGCCGCCCACCGGCAGCACGGCGCCGTCGTGAAGGCGAGCGAGCTGATCGTTGGCGAAGGCCGGGACGAGGAGTCCTTCGATCAGCAACTGCATGAGCTTGCCGCCGCCGCCGTGCGCCATCTGCACGGTCGGGTAGTCGGCGAGGGGCAGCGGGCAGCTCGCCCCGAAGGCGGGATCGGCGACCGGTTCGTCGCTCACTGGCTCCTCGCGTAGCGGAAGTAGGCGGAGCAGGCACCCTCGGCCGAGACCATCGGCGCGCCGAGCGGCTTCTCCGGGGTGCACCGCGTGCCGAACGCCGAGCATTGGTGCGGCTTCTTCAGCCCCTGCAGGATCTCGCCGGCGATGCACAGCGGGGACTCTTCGGCGGTGAGCGCCCCGACGTCGAAACGGCGCTCGGCATCGAACTCGACGTAGGCCTCGCGCAGCCGGAAGCCCGACGCGGGGATCGAGCCGATGCCCCGCCATTTGCGGTCGCAGACCGCGAAGAGCTCCTGCAGGATCTGTTGCGCCGGGCGGTTGCCGTCGCGAGTCACCGCGCGAGCGTACTGGTTCTCCACCCCCTGCCGCCCCGCCTCGAGCGCCTGCACCGCCCTGAGGATTCCCTCCAGCAGGTCGAGCGGCTCGAAGCCGGTGACGACGATCGGGATCCGGTGACGGTCGGCGATCGGCTCGTACTCCCAGTAGCCCATCACCGCGCAGACGTGGCCGGCGGCGAGGAAGCCCTGGACGCGATTGTGCGGTGAGCCGAGGATCGCCTCCATCGCCGGCGGCACCAGGACGTGCGAGACCAGGACCGAGAAGTTCTCGAGGCCGAGCTTCGCGGCCTGCCAGACCGCCATGGCGTTGGGCGGCGCCGTGGTCTCGAAGCCGACCGCGAAGAAGACGACCTGCCGGTCGGGGTGGCGCTGGGCGAGCCGCACCGCGTCGAGCGGCGAATAGACGATGCGGACGTCTCCTCCCTCCGACTTGACCGCGAGCAGGTCGGTCGCCGAGCCCGGCACCCGCAACATGTCACCGAACGAGGTGAAGATCACCTCCGGGCGCCGCGCGATGGCGATGGCGCGGTCGATCTGCTCGAGCGGGGTGACGCAGACCGGGCAGCCGGGGCCGTGGACCAGGGTGATCGCTGGCGGGATCATCCGGTCGATCCCCGAGCGCAGCAGCGTGTGGGTCTGCCCGCCGCAGATTTCCATCAGCGTCCAGGGGCGGGTGGTGGCGCGTTCGATCTGGTGCAGCAGCGCGCGCGCCGCCTTCTCGTCGCGGTATTCGTCGACGAAGCGCACCGGAGACTAGCTCTCCGTCCTCGTTTCGCCGGCCGGCCGCTCGAGTTCGGCCAGCTCCTCCAGGTCGCCCATCTCCTTGAGGAATTGGAAGACGTGCTGTGCCTCGTCCTCGTCTATCTTCGAGATCGCGAAACCGACGTGGACGACGACGTACTCGCCGATCGTGACATCCGGCGTGTAGGCGAAGCAGACCTCCTTGACGACTCCGGCGAAGTCGACCTTGCCCGTCGGGATGCCGAGGACGTTGGGGACGACTTCGACGACGCGACCCGGGACTCCGAGACACATGACCGTCCTCCTATCCCTCGCCCGTCGCGCGGGCTCGCGCGACCATGACCTGCCCGAGCGCGATACCGCCGTCGTTGGCCGGCACCTGGCGATGCAGCAGCACCTCCACGCCCTCCGCGGCGAGCCGCTCGGCCACTTCCGCCGTGAGGCGCCGGTTCTGGAAGCAGCCACCGGAGAGCACGGCGCGACGGGCGCCTACCGCAACGGCGACGGCGCGCGCCGCCTCGCCGCAGGCGGCGTGGAATTGAGCCGCGATCGTAGCACCGGAGACACCGCGCGCGAGATCGTCCAGCAGCGCTGCGAGCAGCGGGCGCCAGTCGAGCTCGAGGAGAGTCGGGCGCGGCCGTTGCCCCGGGGCGAGCGCCGCCGGGGCCGCCACTTCGTCCACGGGGAAGGGATAGGCCGCCGCCCGCGCGCCGTCCGCGAGGAACTCGAGGCGCATCGCCGCCTCGCCCTCGAACGACACCACTGGCGGCAGCCCGACGAGCGCAGCGACGCCGTCGAAGAGCCGTCCCCAGCTCGAGGTCTGCGGCGACGTCACGCCGCGCTCGATCATCCGCCCGAGCACCTGACGCTCGCCGGGCGTGAGCCCGGCGACGCAGGCGAGCTCGCGGGTGAAGGCCCTCGGACCCTCGATCTGGTGCAGGAGCGCGAGCGCCACCCGCCGCGGCTCGCGCACCGCAGCCTCGCCGCCCGGCAGTCGGAACGGGCGGAGCCGCGCCACCCGCTCGAATCCCGTGGCATCGCCGAGCAGCGCCTCGCCTCCCCACACCGTGCCGTCGCCGCCATGGCCGGTCCCGTCCCAGGTGAAGCCGAGCGCCGGGCCGGCCACGGCGTGCTCGGCGAGCGCTGCCGCCAAGTGGGCATGGTGGTGCTGGACCGCGACCAGTGGCAGTCCGCCCGGAGCATGCCCCGAGCGCTCCAACAGCCCGCCGCTCGCCTGCGCTGCGAGCTCTGCCCAGAGCGTCGTGGGGTAGTCGGGATGCAGGTCGTGGGCGATCGCCTCCGGGGTCGCCTCGTAGAGGCGGACGAAGTCGAGGATCACCCGCTCGAATGCGGCCAGCGCCTGCGGCGTCTCCATGTCACCGATGTGCTGCGAGAGGAAGACCTGGCGGCCGACAGCGAGCGCTACTGCGTCCTTCTGATGCGCGCCCACGCCCAGGATCGTCGCCCCGGCACGGGGCACGAGAACCGGCAGCGGCGCCCAGCCTCGCGCCCGGCGCAGCAGCTGCGGGGCCCCTTCGACCACCCAGGCCACGCTGTCGTCGACGTGACGCGCGATCGGCCGGTCGTGCGTCAGGAAGCCGTCGGCGATCGCCCCCAGCCGCGTGACCGCGTCGTCGTTCTCGATCGCGATCGGCTCGTCGGAGAGGTTGCCCGAGGTGCAGACCAGGGGGAACCCGAGCGCGCCGGCGAGCAAGTGATGCAACGGCGAGGTCGGCAACATCACCCCGACGCGCGGATTGTGCGGCGCGATGCCCGGCGCGAGCTCCGCGCCCGGGCGGCGCACGAGGAGCACGATGGGTGCCTCGCGGCCGGCGAGCAGGGCTTCCTCCGCCGCCGAGACCTCGGCGAGAGCGTGCGCCGCCACGAGGTCGGCGACCATCACCGCGAGCGGCTTGGCCGGACGCCGCTTGCGGCTGCGCAGGCGCTCCACCGCCTCCGCGTCGCGCGCATCGACCAGCAGCTGATAGCCGCCCAGTCCCTTGAGCGCCAGGATCCGCCCTTCGGCGAGCGCGCCGACCGCTCCGGCGAGCGCCGCGTCGCCGTCGGCCAGGCGCCGACCCGCCGGATCGAGCAGTGCCAGACGAGGCCCGCAGGCCGGACAAGCCACCGGCTGGGCATGGAAGCGCCGGTCGCCGGGATCGGTGTACTCGTCGCGACACGCGGAGCAGAGGGCGAAGCCGCGCATCGTCGTATTGGGACGGTCGTACGGCAGATCGAGGACGATGGTAAAGCGCGGACCGCAGTCGGTGCAGTTGGTGAAGGGATAGGCGAAGCGGCGATCCGCCGGATCGGCGAGCTCGGTCAGGCAGGCCGGGCAGGTCGCGAGATCGGGCAGCACGACGGCGCTCTTCTCCGCCGCCGCGTCGCTCGGCGCGATGTGGAACCCCATCGCACCCGCGGCCGGGAGCCACTCCTGTTCGACCGCCTGCACCACCGCAGGAGCCGGCCGCTCGGCGAGCAGCCGCTCGGCGAAGCGCTCGAGGCGGCCCCGCTGCCCTTCCACCTCGACGAACAGCCCGGCCGCGTCGTTGCGCACCCAGCCGTCGAGCGCCAGCTCGCGCGCCAGGCGGAAGACGAAGGGACGGAAACCGACCCCCTGGACGGCCCCGCGCAACGCAAGGCGCAGGCGCTGCCGTTCGCGCTCCGGCATGGGCGCATTCTCTCCCGACCCCGACCCGCGCGTGGCACCCCCATCGGCGCGCGTTCCGTAGGCTGCCCAGAGGCTGCCGCCAGATGCGGCTAGAATCGTGCGCTGACATCGGCCTGGCCGCTCCATGCGGCCCGCGCAACCCCGACCGGCAGGAGCCAGCGATGAGCCAGCGCTCGACGAACGGCGGCGGCGAGGACTTCGCCGCCATTCTGGAGGCCTTCGAGAAACGCCAGTCCGGCGCCGCCGCCAAGCGGCCACAGCTCGGCGACCGGGTCTCCGCCCGCGTCGTCGGATTCGGCGAGGCGACAGCTTTCGTCGACCTGGGCGGCAAGGCCGAGGGCATCGTCCCGCTTGACCAGTTGACCGACGACGCCGGGAAACCCACCGTGGCGGTCGGCGACACGCTCGAAGGGGTGGTGGCTTCGCTCGCAGACGACGTCGTGGTCCTGCGGGTGCGCTCGGGGCACGGTCCCGCCGCGCCCGAGGAGCTCGTGCAGGCGCAGGCCGCGGGGCTGCCGGTCGAGGGGATGGTGCAGGCGGTGGTCAAGGGCGGGGTCGAGGTGACGGTCGCCGGCGTGCGCGGCTTCTGCCCGGTCTCGCAGCTCGACCTGCGCTACGTCGAGGATCCAGCGGCCTTCGTCGGGCAGCGGCTGAGCTTCCGCATCACGCGCTGCGAGACCGGACGCGGGCGCACGGCCAACCTGGTGCTCTCCCGCCGCGCGCTGCTAGAGGACGAGGCGCGGGCACGCGCCGCGGCGCTGCGCGCGACGCTCGCGGTCGGCAAGGTCCTGCGCGGCACGGTGAGCTCGCTGGCGAGCTACGGCGCGTTCGTCGACCTGGGGGGCATCGAGGGTCTGCTGCACGTCTCCGAGCTCGGGCACGGACGAGTCACCCACCCGCGCGAGGTGCTCACGGTCGGCCAGGAGGTGGAAGTCGAAGTCGTCAAGATCGCGCCTCCGGACGACCGCGGGCGGGAGCGCATCTCCCTCTCCCGCCGCTCGCTCACCCCGGATCCCTGGATCGATGCTGCGGCGCGCCTCTCCCCCGGCTCCCGGCACGGCGGACGAGTCGTCCGGCTCGAGACCTTCGGCGCGTTCGTCGAGCTCGCCCCGGGGGTGGACGGGCTGCTCCACCTCTCGGAGCTCGCCGCGGCGCGCGGCCGGGAGCTGCGCCATCCGCGCGAAGCGCTGAAGATCGGCCAGACGATCGAGGTCACCGTGCAGGCGATCGATCCGGCGAGCCGGCGCATCTCGCTCGCCGTCGCGCCGCCGGAAGACGAGGCCGAGGGCGCCGCGGCGGCCCGCGCCCGGGCGGCGTCGCCCTCCGCGGCGGGCTTCGGAGCGTTCGGCGACTTCCTCACCCGCGCCAAGAAACCGCGCCGCTAGGCAGGCGCACATCACGGCCCTGCGCTACTCTCTCCTGCGAGGAGAGACCCGCATGTCGATCCACGCTGCGCTGCGCCGCTGCCTTCCGCTGGCGATCGCCGCCGTCCTGAGCTGGCCGGCCGCCGCCCCGGCCGACTCCCAGCCGGCCCCTGCTCCGACCCCCGCGAGCTACCCCGACTACCCGAGCGAATCCCCCGCCGAAGTCATCCCGTCGACCGACGGCTACGACTACGTCCGCCGCACCATCGAGATCCCGATGCGGGACGGCGTCAAGCTCCACACGGTGATCCTCCTGCCCACCGGGGCGCACGAGGCGCCGATGCTGCTCACCCGCACCCCCTACGACGCCGAGAAGATGACCTCGCGCAATGCCAGCGCCCACCTCGGGCCGACGATCCACGGCTACGACCACCCCACCGACGTGGTGGTCGAAGGGGGCTACATCCGGGTGGTCCAGGACGTGCGCGGCAAGTACGGCTCGGAGGGGGACTACGTGATCAACCGGCCGCTCGCCGGAGCGCAGAACCCGACCCCGGTCGATCACGCGACCGACACCTGGGACACCATCGAGTGGCTGGTCGCGAACGTCCCCGAGTCCAACGGACGGGTCGGCATCCTCGGCATCTCCTACGACGGCTTCACGCCGCTCATGGCGCTGGCCGACCCGCATCCCGCCCTCAAGGTCGCGGTGCCGATGAACCCGATGGTCGACGGCTGGCGCGGCGACGACTGGTTCCACTACGGAGCGTTCCGCCAGCAGGGGATGCCCTACATCTGGGAGCAGGAGGCGACGCGCGACAGCCGGATCGAGTGGTACTCGACGCACTACGACGACTACGAGATGTACCTCGCCGCCGGCTCGGCGGGAGAGCTCGGGCGGCGGCGGCGCATGGAGCAGGTCGGCTTCTGGCGCCAGCTCCTCGCCCATCCCGCCTACGACGCCTACTGGAGCGACCAGGCGGTCGATCGCGTGCTCGCCGCGCGGCCGCTCACCGTGCCGGTGCTGCTCGTACACAGCCTCTTCGATCAGGAAGACATCTACGGCGCCCCGGCGGTCTACCGGGCGCTCGAGCCCAAGGACTCCGCCAACGACCGCGTCTTCCTCGTCCTCGGACCCTGGCGGCACGGGCAGGCGATCCGCGACGGCAGCGCGCTCGGCGCGATCCGCTTCGACTCCGACACGGCGCTCACCTTTCGGCGCGAGGTCCTACGCCCCTTTCTCGACCAGTACCTGAAAGAAGGGGCGCCGCCGGCCGGCATCGCGCCGGTGACCGCTTTCGAGACCGGCGCCAATC